>DATLSB010000071.1:0-6442 GCA_035534415.1 Candidatus Dormiibacterota bacterium
GTGCGCACCAACCGCAAAGGCCTGATCGTCCGCACCCGCAGGGGATACTACGCGGCGAGCGCCGCAAATTCTCCAGGGAATTGATTCCGCTGCCTGGCATCAAGCGTGGAGAGTCCAACCACGAACTCCATCATCGATACGGAGCGTAATAGCCTTTGCGCGCAAGGATTCTCGCGCCCGGCGCGTCGACCGCAACTTTGATCTTGCGGTATGTGCCGTCACGGTGCGTGTTGCTGGGATAGTAGCCGAGCACGTACTGAGAGCGCAGTTCCTGGGAAATTGCGTCGAATGCTTTTTCCAACGAGTTGCCGTTGTGCACGCGAATCACGCGCCCGCCGGTTTGCTCCGCCATGTCGTGAGCCACACCGGGCCCAACGCCGGTGGTTGCCATCGGATCGATGATCAGAATCACGTGAATCACGGTGTCGGCCTTCTGCGCCGCTTCGATGGCATCGTCCATGCTCTCTTTGCTTCCATTGTCTTCCGCGTCCGTTAACACGATGATGGCTTTACGTCCCGCCTGGCTTGCCAGCTCGTCGTGGCACGCCAGGTAAATCGCGTCGTAGAGATCGGTGCCGATGACGCCGTTTTGTGGAACGGTCCCTGCAGTGATCACCGGACCAGCCGCGTTGATGCGCGTTCGGTGGATTGCGTCTTCCAGCACGTTCGGATCTTCCGTGAAATCGGCAAGCAGGTTTACGTCCAGGTCAAAGCTCATCACCAGCGCTTCATCCTTCTTGCGCATCACTTCGTGGACGAATCGCGAGGCCGCGTCTTGTTCCGCCGAAAGAGTGTTCGACATGCTTCCGCTGGTATCCATCAGGATCGCCATCGTCAGCGGCAGGTTCATCTCTTTGTTAAAATAGGCAACTTTCTGTTCCACGCCGTCCTCAAACACTTTGAAATCGCTTTTATTTAGACCGGTCAGAATTTCATTGTGGTGGTCGCGAACGGTGACGAACACATTTACGATCGACGTCCGCACTTGCAACGGCTGCGCGGCTTCCGGAAGATTTTGCGGATTTTGCGGCTGCGGCGCGGGCGGTGGAGTCCGTTGCGCGCCGGGCGGCAGCATCGGGCCCGGCCCGGCCTCTTGCGCGGCATCGGGCGATGCTGCAGTGGCGCGCGTGGCCGTGGTGGTGAAAATCGAATAAGAAGCTAGGGCCAGAACAACGATCCCCGCCGCGATGCTGGGCAACCGCATTGTATAATCCCCCTAGAATGCCTCAGCCTGTTACGATGCTCCCAACTCGCCGCCGGATGTGCGGCTATTAGCCGGCAATCATTGGATCGGCGCGCCACGCTACGTAAGCGTCTGGTCCGGGAACGAGAAATTTTGATGCCCCGAACTATAGCAATGTTTGGCCTCGCGGCACTGCTGGGATTTTCCGCCAGCGTCCAGCCAAGGCACTCCGATACGCCACGATCCGCTGTGGCGCGGACCACCGTCGAGCAATCGCAGCAGCCCGCCGCCCAGTCCGGCCAGCGGTTGCCGCCGCCAATTGTGAGTCGCACACTCAACGTCGTCGTTCCCGTCACCGTAAAAGACGGTCGCGGCCAACTGGTCGCCGGCCTGCAAAAGAGCGATTTTGAAGTCCTCGCTGACAACGTGCAGCAGCAGATCGAAAATTTCAGCGCCGATCCCATGCCGCTTTCGGCCGTGGTGCTGATCGACAATGATCTTCCTGATCGCTCGGCCACTCAGGTGCAGAAGAGCTTGGTGGCAATCTCCGCTGGCTTTGGACACCAGGATGAAGTCGCGCTCGTCACCTACGACAAATTTCCCACCACGGTTGCGGAATTTTCGTTCAACAATGACAAGCTGTTCACCAGCCTGCAACGCCTGCAATTGGGATCGCACACCAACATGGTGAATGTCGGTCCGACCACCGCCGACTCCGGCCCACTAGTCAATGGCCAGTCATTGCCATCGAGCACTGGTATGCCGCAGCACGGTTCCGGTCGCTACGTGGAGCACGACGCGCTCAACGATGCCGTATACCACGCGGCCGGCATGCTCAAGTCCCGCGGACGCGATCGCCGCAAAATCATCTTTCTGATTTCCGACGGCGCCGATTCCAAAAACAATTCGCACACCTTTGACGAAACCGTGCACTACCTGCTCTCCAACGACATTTCCGTTTACTCCATTTCCGTCACGCGCTCTCTTCCTTTCGGGCGCAAGTTCGTGCAGCACGGGCTCGCGGACATTGAAAAATACGCTTCAGAGACCGGAGGCGACACCTATTTTTCCGCGAAGCAGCGCGACTTGGAGCGCCTCTATTCTCAAGTAACTGAAGAGGCGCGCAACCAGTACACGCTCACGTTTTCTCCGCACAACGTCTCGATCGCCAAGGATTACCACAGCATCGAAGTGCGTGTGGATCGTCCCGACCTGAGCATCGATACTCGCCGCGGCTACTACGATAGCTCGCTGATTCCGGCGGATTGATGCTATGGATGCGATCGATGTGCGTCCCGGTGTTGTTCTGCGCGCCGGCCTGCGAAAGTCGCGCGCAAGAATTTTTTAGTTCTTGACTTCATTCGCTGTGCCTTTATAGATTGAACCAAGCGATCGGGCGCGCTGCGGTATTTTCGGCGCGCTTTCGCAGGGAGAAAGTTCCACTGTAGTTCATGCGCGGAACCACCCCGGGCTTTCTGATTTGAAAGCCTTCGAGGAAAACGAAGCGGGGCATTCATCACGAATGCCCCGCTTTTGTTTTTGGTGGCCGCTTTTTTTCGGTGACTCGCTTTTGGGGACGAAAGATCGCCGCCGGTCAGTTTGCCGTGGGCGCGCTTTCGATGGCGGAGCGAATTGGAATTAGCTGCTCGTGCGCCGGACACAGCGGCTTGAAATCGCAGTAGCCGCAGCCGAATCCCGGCTTCGCGGGAAAATCTCCGGCTCGGATCTGATCGGCCACTTCGCCAATTTTCTTTTTGGCGGCGGCAAGTGGTTTCGCGTCGCGCGTAGTAGCCACCGCTTCGTTGGACATCAGGTAGTACAGCACCAGCCTCTTCGGCTCCAGATCCAGCACTTCCCGCGCCGCCAGCGCGTAGATGCTCAGTTGCAGATCTTCGTTCGCTTTTTTCGCGTCGCGCGGCTTGCCCGTTTTGTAATCGATGATTTCCACCGCATCTCCGTCGATGCGATTCACCTGGTCGATCCGCCCCGTGATCGTGACGTTGTTTTCCAGCGGCAGCTCGAACGACTTCTCCTGATAAAGTACCTCCGCCGGCGCCGCCACATACGTTTCGTGGAACGCGGTCAGTTGCTCGCGTCCGGCCTTGCGATATTCCTGCTCCTGGTAATCGTCCGGAAATCCCGCCGACGACCATTCGCGGTCGAAAATCGCCAGCAGTTCGTCCCTCGGCACTTGCCCGCGCTTTCGCAATTCAGCGACAAATTCCTTGATGGTCGTGTGCATCACGTTTCCAAACGTCATCTGCCCGTGCGGCCCTCCGCGAACGCTCCAAAGATATTGGAACATGTACTTCATCGGGCAGCGCTCGTACGCGTCGATCGCCGAAGGGCTCAGTTGCAGCGGCTCGGGACGCGGAGGGTGAAACGCCTTGGCCCACAGCGCCACGCGCGAATACGCCCGCGATTCCGTTGCCGCCGCGCTAAAAAGGCTCGCGGCTGCCGCGAATTCCGGCGCCGGCCCGGCCGCTTCTTCCATCGGAGGCAAATCCACTCTCGGCGACGACTGCACCGTGTCGGATTTCTGCACCTTCGGATTCATCAGAAAATCATCCAGAAATGACGAAGGTTTTTTGCGCCGGTTCACTACCGTCGAAAGCGTCAGATGCTGTCTCGCGCGCGTCAGCGCCACGTAAAAAAGCCGCCGCTCTTCTTGAATCTGAAAATCGCCCTGCGGCCGCTCTTCCTTCATCAGCTCGGGAGGAAATTCGAGTACCGCCTTGCGCGTTCCGGAAGGGAAGTCGTTCTTCGAAAGCCGCAATATAAATACGTGCGGAAACTCCAGCCCCTTCGCTCCGTGAACGGTCATTAGCTGCACCGCCTCTTCCGCCAATTCTTCTTCCAGCGCGATGTCGCCGCCCGCTTCTTCGAAAAACGAAAGATATTCCAGAAAATCACGCAGCTGCCGCCCTTCGCTCTTTTTCTCCCACTCCTTCACAAATTTCACCAGGCGTTCCAGATAATGCCGGTCCGCATCTGACCCGAGCGGCGCGACCCCCAAGCCTCCGATCAATTCGTCGAGCAATTCGCTTGCGGTGCTCTTCCGCGCCGTTTGCCGCAGTTGATTCAGGAGTTGCGTGAATTCGGTCAGCCGCACGCCGTCTCTGTCAAATGGCGCCTCGCGCTGCGCCGATTCCGCTTCGTCCGCCAGCGGACGCCGGTGATTTTTCTCCGCGCGCTCCGCCAAACGCACCAAATCGCGCGGCTCCAGTCCCCAGTACGGAGCGGCCAGCACCCGCGCGCACGCCACGTTGTCGGAAGGCTGCCCGATCAGCCGCAGCCATGCCAGCAGGTCGCGCACCAGCGTGCTCGAAAGAATCGAAAAGTTCTTAATCGCGAACGGAATTCCGCGCCGCCGCAGCGCCTCCAGCAACTGCGCGCGATGCGAATGCTTGCGGTAGAGCACGGACATATCGCGCCATTTCGCGCCCGCTTCGTGCAACCGGACGACCTCCGATGCCACCCAGTGGGCCTCTTCCTCCGGCGTGCCAAACTCCACCACGCGCACGCGCTCGCCTTCGCGGTGCTCGGTCTCAAGTTTGCTCGAAGGCAGCAGCGGCGACTGCTCGTTGTTTTCAATCACCGCGTGCGCCACGTTCAGGATGCGCTGCGTCGACCGGTAGTTCCGCGCCAGCGAAACCAGGAATTTTTTCGCCTCCGCGCCCCGCGCGCCTTTGCCCAGCCCGCAAAAGCTCTCCAGAAAATAGGTGAAGCTGCCAAACGATGCGCCGCGAAACCGGTAAATCGCCTGGTTGTGGTCGCCCACCGCCAGAATGTTTCCACGCTCACCGGCCAGCTGCCACAGCAGTTCCAGTTGCGCGATATTGGTGTCCTGAAATTCGTCGACGAGGATGTAGCGGTATTGCTCGCGCAGTTTCGAAAGCAGCGCGGCATCCGTGCGCAGCAACTCGACGGCTCGCAGCAGCTGCGCTCCAAACGTAAGCAGTTTCCGTTCGCGCAGCAGCCGATCGCTGGTGCGATAGACGCGCGCCAGCTCCTCCTGCCGCGCCAGATTCTCTTCCGCGATTTCGAGCGCGTCGCCTTCCAGCGTCGCCTTCTGTCGCGCGTGCTTTTCGCGCAGCCCCGCGACGAATCGGTCGTAATCATCCGGAGAAACCAGTTCGTCCTGGCACCGCGAGAAAAATTTGACGAAATCGCTCAGAAATTCGCCCGGCTCCTGCAGCCGCTTGAAATGCTCCAAGCCCAGCTCGCCGATGTGCCGCCGCAATAAAATCCAATGATCGATGTCTTCCAGAGGCTGTGCGTCCGCCTCCGCTTCGCGCAGGATTTTCTCCACGCAAAATTTGTGGAACGTGCTGAGCCAAACGCCCTCGGCACGCTCGCCCACGGCCTTCACCACGCGGCTCTTCATTTCGCCAGCGGCCTTGTCCGTGAACGTCAGCGCCAAAATATTTTCGCCCGCGAGCTCCGGACTCTCTTCCAGCAGCCGCCGGATACGTTCGGTGATCACGCGCGTCTTGCCCGTCCCCGCGCCCGCCACCACCAGCAGCGGCCCCTCGCCATGCTCCACCGCCACCCGCTGCTCCGCATTCAGTTGATACGCCGTCGCGGACTCGATCTGCGCCCCCGTCACCTCGGCCGCTGCGGCCCGCACGGTTGCGGAATCGGCCGTTGCCGGATACATGGGCGCAGTCTCGTTTGCCGCGCCGTTTCGATTTTTTCGCGCTGTCATTTCGGCCCGCCCATCTTACCAGATTCCCGCCAGGCGAATACAAGGCGAAGAATGAAATGGCGTGATTAAAGTTGATGGCCATCGATTCCCCGAACCAAGCCCAGCCATCGGCGGAATGCGTGGACTCCCCGAAGCGTTTTTGCTGTTTTCGCCCGATTTGGGGCGCGGCGGCGCGCGGATACAGTTGTAGCGGTAATGAGTTCAACCTGCGAAACAGATCACGTAGTCTCTAGCTACGTTCCAGAATTTCGCCATGAGTTACTAAAACTCGACGATTAAACGTTTCTAATGTGTACAAAATTGAACATACGCGGGCTGTGGCGAAGTCTACGGTTGCGATGTGGCAATCGATAAGCTCGTTCGACAGATCAAAGCGCGTCCTAATCCGAAGTGTGTGTCCTGGGGAAAGTACAAATGAGCGACCTAAGAATCAGCCTTAATAATTCAGAACGCGTCGAGAATGCCTTTCCGGGAATCGGCCTGTCCCGTGATATCGCGGAAGCGGATCTGAAAACCTCGTTAATACCTGCAGCATGGCTCGTAAGCGGCGA
>DATLSB010000072.1:0-25172 GCA_035534415.1 Candidatus Dormiibacterota bacterium
GCGCGGTTGATGCCTATCATCATGCGCAGCGCGCGACGCCGACCGCGCGGAAGCTCGTCAAACCGTTGCCGCAGCCCGCGTTCCAACACTTTCAGCAGCATCGGCACCACGGTCATGTAGGTGATTTTGTAGCGCGTGAACGCTTCGCGAATGTACTCCGGGCGCAGCGTGCGCAGATGAACCACCGTGGCGCCGCAGGTGAACGGGCCGATAAAGCCGACCATGAAATCGATGGCGTGATTCGTGGGAAGAATGCTGAGGTAGCGCACGCCCGGCGCAAACGGATAGAGCGCGGTCAGGGCGCGGCACTGCTCCAAATAATTCTCGTGCGTCAGGACGCAGCCTTTGGGCCTGCCTCCGGTGCCCGATGAATAGACGATGCACGCCGGATCGCGGCGCTTGCGCGGTACGAAGATCGGCGGCCGTGAATCGTGGAAATTTTCCCAGCGCTTGGCTCCGGCGAGATCCGCGCCAGCAGGCGCTTCGGTAACCAGCACGAGCCGCGTAGCAAGGTTTTTGAAGTTTTTGGATTGCGTGATGGCGCGCCAGAGATGGTATTCGACAATCAGAACTTCGGCCTTCGAGTGCGCCAGCAGCTGAAATTGTTCGTGCGCCGTCAGCTTGTAATCGAGCGGGACCAGCACTCCACCGGCATAGAAGATCGCATACGCTGAAATCAGCCATTTCGACTGATTGGTCATGATCATCGCGGCGCGCGATCCGCCCTGGAATCCGGCTTGTTGCAGGGCGCGCGAGAGCGGAAGCGCGGCGTGCTTGAACTGGCGATAGGTGATTCGCGCGTTCTCGCGGTCGCGGTCCGCTTCGATCAGGCAGATTTCATCGGGCCAGCGGTCGAGCGCCGCGCGCAGCGCTTCGCCCAAGCAATTGTAGTTGCGCAGCTCGAGCATTAGAGATTGGCCGCTGAGGCACGGAGACACGGAAGTAGCGCAGTCAAATCGTCGAAACTCATTCTCGGTGGCTCTGTGCCTCTGTGACTCATAGGCGCGACTGGATGCGCTCGGCGAGCGTGCGGAAATCGGTTACGCCTTGCAGCTCGTAATCGGGCAGTTCGATGCGGAAGTGCTGCTCGAGACGCGTCAGCAGATCGAGAGCTTGCAGGCTGTTGATGCCGAGCTTTTTGAAGAAGTCGTCATTGGGAGCCAGCTGCTCGCGCGGCACGTGAAAATGCGTGGCTGCGAGATTCAGGATTTCTTCGGTCGTCTGGTCGAGTGTGTTCATAGTTTTTCGCCGGATAGCGATTGCGATTTTACTTCAGCCTCAGGTCACGCCGAACGCCAAAAGGATGATGCACGTGCGCTCACGGCAAATAGGGCAGCGCATCCGTGGATTCCACGAATTTCCGAAGGCCGGCTTCCACGGCCGGGCGCGAGAAAAGCTGGCAGAAAAGTTCGATTTCCTGGCGCAGCTCTTCGTGCGGAATCGGCTTCACAAATCTCTTGGCGGTGACGGCGGTTTCGCGATCAAACTTTTTCACCTGCGCGGCGGTGGCGCGCGCCACGCGCAACGCGTCGCCTTCGCCAGCAATCTGGCTGACCAAACCCACCGATTGCGCCTTGGCGGCGTTAATGCTGCGTCCGGTGAGCAGAAGGTCGCGGACAACCGCATTGCCCAGATCGCGCTTCAGTCGCGGGATGCCGCCAAAGCCGGGAATCAGGCCCAGCCGCAATTCGGGGAAACAGAAACGCGCCATCTTGTCGGCGATAATCAAATCGCACGTAAGCGCCAGTTCAAAGCCGCCACCGAAAACCACACCATGCACCGCCGCGATGGTGGTGAACGGAGCAGCGTCGAGCGCGTTCATCACTTTGTGAATGCGTTCCAGGAAACTTCGCACTTCGTGCAGGCGATCCGCGGCCGGCATCGGCTTCGAACGATTGTAAAGCTCCCGCAAATCCGCGCCGGCGCAGAAACCCTCAGCGCGCGTGCTGGTGACGATCACCGAGTGCGCGTCTTTTTGCAGCGTGTCGAGCGCGGCGACAAAGATTTCCAGTTCGGTGAGCGTGGCCGAGCCGATTTCATTGCACGGCTCGCGATGCAGCGCCAGTTCCACCGTCCCGTCGACCGTGTTCCACGAAAGAGTCTTGCCGCTAAAGGATTTCATGCCGATTTTTTCCGGTAGAGCTGCTCGATTTCAACGGCGAAGTACGCGGCGATGGCGTCGCGTTTGAGCTTGCCCATGGTGGTCAGCAGGCCGTTTTCGACTGTGAACGGCTCGTGCACCATGTGAAACGCGCGAATCTGTTTGTAGTGCGGCAGCCCGCTATTGATCGCGTCGAGCGCGGCTTGAATATGAGCTGGACTCAGGCCATTGCTGCCGTTGACGGTGGCGTTTGCATCGCCAGCTACCACCAGTGCGCTCAGGAAGCTGCGCTGATTTCCGACCAGCACCACCTGCTGTGCATCGGGAATGCGCGCGGCCAGTTCATGCTCGATTGGTTCGGGCGCGACGTTGTGACCCGAATTCAGCACGATCAGATTTTTCAGCCGCCCGGTGATGCGCCAGTTACCAGAGGCATCTACTTCGCCTTGGTCTCCTGTGTGAAACCATCCACCCGCCAGGGCCTTGGCCGTTTCCTGCGGGCGTTGCCAATATCCGGGGAAAACGTTTGGGCCGCGAACCAGAATTTGGTCGTTTTCGCCGACCATCATTTCAATACCAGGAACGGCTGGGCCCACTCGGCCGGGAACTGGATGCCCGGGAACGTCCATGGTGCAGATGGCGGTGGTTTCCGTCAGCCCGTAGACTTGCAGCACCGGAATGCCAAGCATCATGAAGAAAAGCTGCGTTTCGAGCGCTAGAGGCGCCGAGCCGCAAATTAGCGCTTTCAAATTCGGTCCGATGCTGGCGCGAATCGCCGGGAACATCATCGAATTCGCCAACCACAGCGCGAGCGAACCAGAAAAATCGCTTTCGCCGCGCTGGCGCTTTAAATACGCCCGCATTGCGCGCGAGTAAACTCCTGCCGCGAATCCGCCGCGCCCGCGAATCGATTCTTCCACCTTCCGCCGCACGCGCTCCAAGAATATCGGCACGTTGACGAAATAGTGCGGCGCGGCGAGTTTTAATTCGTCGGAGAGCTTGGCAAGGTCGGTGGAAAGCGTGAGCATGCTATTGCGCGAAAGGGAAGTGAGCAACAGGATGCGCGCCGCGGCGAAGCAAAAAGGCGCGTATTGAAAAATCCGCTCCGGCTCCTGGCGCGCGCCCATCAGCTGGTCGAGGCGGGCATTCGTGCAGCCCAGCATGAAAGTGATGTTTCGCGCGGTGAGCACCACGCCCTTGGGCTCGCCGGATGTGCCGGAAGTGTAGACGATGGTCACCGCGTCGTGATCGGCATGATGCATCGATGGCGGAGCTTCGGAGCTTTCATTTTCGGGCGCAAAAACGTCATCGAACAGCACGATGGGCGGTGCCGAATTTCCAGCGGCGGCGACGTTGGAGGCGAAAGCCGCGTCGGCGCAGCATGCCAGCGCGGGTGTACAATCGCGCAAGACGCCGGCGACTTCCCCCGCTACCTGGCGCGGATCGAGCGGCACCGCGATCACGCCTTCACTCATCAGCGCTAAATCCAGCGCGACCCAGCGAATGCTATTCGGCGCATACAGCGCGCAGCGGTCGCCTGGATTCAACGCGCGCGTGCGAACAAATGCTCTGGCTTGGGCGACCATCGCGAGCAGCTCGCGACCTGTAACGGAGACGATTTCCCGTCCGTCGCGTACTTCGGCGAGCACCGGCTGCGCTGCTGCGCGTTCCAGCCGCGAGACAATTTGTTCGAGGAATGTCATGCGACCAGCGCTCCGCTGTGCTCTTCGAGCAATTTCGAAAGTAACGGGCTTAGCGGCGGCAAATACTCTTCCCAGCCGAGCACCCCAGTGCGCACTGGAAATTCCGGATAGCGCCGCGCCACGTGCTCCTCGAAATAGACGCCCATGCGCGCCATCAGCCGCAGGTTGACGGCTACCACTTCCGCCATCGACTCGCGAATTGCTTCTGATTCGGCGTCGAGAGCGCGAAGCGCCGCCACAATTTTATTAGCGAGATCCGATTCGTCGACGTTCATCAGCAAATGCTCATGCCCGCGCTGGTACATCAAATTGCGGATGCGTTCGTCCATGGTGACGCCCGCGGAAGCCACGCCCGCCGGCATGGACGTGACGATGGCGTGGAACCGTGAAGAAAGCACGCGATGGCACGCGCGCAATATACTGACAAGCTCGAACATGTTGTACTGGTCCGCCGCGAACACCGGAGCGCCGCCGAGTTTCGCGGCTACGCGTTCGCACGCATCACGATCCAGCTTTTCCATGGCGATCATCACAGGAAACACAGAACGATCGCGGCGGTATTGCGCCACGCCATCGGCCATCGCCGTTAGATATTTTTCGTAGGCAGCGTCAACGTCGCGACCGGCGCGGTGAAAATAAATCGTCCGGTAGTAGCTCCTTTTGTAGGCGCCAGCCACCGCGTGCGCGAACCACTTGCCTAGAGACGGCTTCACCGGCCACCAAAATGGATTGATGGCGCAGACGGCGAGCACCGGAGTCTTGCCGTCCCACCCCGCATCGCGCAACGCTTTTTGTCCGTACTCGGGGCCGAGCGGTTCGAACGTCCACGCAGTATCGGCGCCAAGTTCGGTGGAAATTCCCAGCTTGCCGAGCACTTCCTGCGATTCCGGATTGCGCGTAATCACCAGCGACTCGCGGCAGTAGCGGCGGCACATTTTCTGCAGCAGCGGATCCATGGCGCCGGCCTCGCCGCCGTACGCCACGCTGAGCTTGTTTTGCGCCGAAGCGATGCCCAGCGCGCCGATCATCATGGCCGTGAGCGCGCTGGCGAACTTGCTCTTGAACATCGACCCTTCGCAGGCGATCACTCCGTGGTGCTTGCGCACTTCGGAATGCAGGAATGGCGGAAACACGTCCGGCAGGTGCGCCTGCTGCGCGCCGCCAAAATATCCGCGCGTGAGATTGAAATCCTGGGACATGACCGCGAACTCAACGTTGTCCGCGCCCAGAATCCGCCGCACCTGGCGCGTGATTTCTTCCACGCGAACATCCGAACCAGTGTTGCGCGTGCCGTTGTACCCCGCGAAGAGAAGCTTGAGTTTCTTGCCCGGCTTCCAACTTTCGCCCGCGCCGAGCATCCATTCGAGTTTGTTGAGTTCGATCAGGCTGCTGACCCACGCCTCGAGCACCGAGTCCATGTCCATCATGGGCGTGGCTCCTGCGCGGCGCTTGCGGCAGTGACTGTTGAAGGCACTCCCTCCGCAGAGCCGTTCCATTCCCGATAGTTGTAGGTGAAATTATGCTCGCGGCTGTAGCGCAGCAGCGGGAAGCAATATTGCGAAAATGGCGCGGGCTTTCGTCCCATTTCAGCGATCACGCGGCGGTTGTCGAATACCGTGTTCCACACCAGATAGGGCAGAAATACTTTCATCAGCGTGGCCAGCCCGCCGATTTTTCCGGCTCGTCCGGAAAGCGCGCGAATCACTTTTTCCGAAGTTCCTTCGAGACTGGGCGCAAACACCGGGCCGCGCTTGCCCTGCGATTTAGCCAGCGCGTCGGTCAATTGCACGAACGTTTCGGAATCCGTGCCGGACGAAAGATGATAAATCTCGTGCGCCGGTTTTTCTTTCATGTGAATCGCGGCGATGGAATCGGCCACGTAATCCACTGGCACGATATCCAGACGCGCGTTGGGCTGAAAGGGAAGCGCCGGCAAGCTGGCCAGAAACACAAACGCGCGCACCATCTCAAACTGATTCGTTTCCGGACGCCGGCTATCGCCCAGCACTATACTGGGACGAAAAATCGTGCGCTGCACGTCGGGCAGAAGCTGCCGAACCATGTGCTCGGAGAATTTCTTGGTGCGCGCGTAGGGATCGTAATCCGAGCGGCTCCAGTCGATCGACGAGTCTTCCTCGACCACTTCATTCGAGCGCTGCCCGGCCACAGCCACCGTGCTCACGTGGCTGAAACGGCGCAATCCGTGATCGTCGCGCGCGCGTTGCGCCAGCTGAATCATTTCCAGCGTGCCGCGCAAATTCACATTCAGGCAGCTCTTCTCGGATTTGCGGTTGAGAGAAGCCGCGCAGTGAATCACCGAATCGGTGGAGCGCACCAGGTCGCGATACGCAGCTTCATCGAGGCCGAAGCGCTGCTCGGTGATGTCTCCGCGAAACACGCGAATGCGCGTGTGAAGATATTCCTCGAAACGCGCGGCATCGAGGTGCAATTGCAGCCCGCGCCACAGCCGCGCATTCGCTTCCTGGGCGCCCCGCGCGCGCGCCAGCACGTTGAGCTGCGCGGACGAGTCCGCGAGCAGATTCGCAGCAACATGCGCGCCGATGTAGCCGGTGCACCCGGTCAGGAAAATAGCCACGGTTCTTCGGAGATCTTTCTTGCGATCAGGGCGCCGCTGCCGGAGCGGAATTTGCCGTTCCCGCCGCGCTTGGCTCGGCGCAGGCGGTGAGCCGCACTTCGCGCCGCGCCACTTTTTCCGGTGCGCGTCCCTCGATCAGAGGATAGCACCACTTGCGCAGGGCCGGAATGTGGACGTTGATCCAGTAGTCCCACCAATCAATCGCGCGCGGATCGTAGCCGAACGCATCACGCTCTTCCGGCGGCAGAGCGGCGTCCAGAGTTTCGATGTTGGCGGCCGCGAACACGTGATTGTTGTGCAGGATGAAAGGCTCGAAAAGCGTCACCAGCTTGATCACCTTCTCGAGTTCGCGTTCCTGGCGCACCAGCGGCGAACGCAAAAAAGGAATCGGCTCCAGGCTGCGATTGATGATCTGTATGAGCATCTTCTGCGCCGGCGCGGAAAGTTTCTGGTAGCGCGACTTGGAGACCGGAATCGCGTCGAACTTCAAGCGCAGGCGGTTCGGCAAATCGTCTTGCGCGCGATAAAACTTGCGATGCCCCAGGCCAGTGAGCTCGATCGAGCGGCGCATGTCGCACGGATTCACCACGGAAGTCGCCAGCTGATACATGGGCTGATGGCGGCGTTCGACCAGCGCCGCGGCGATCAAGGTCATCCCGCGGGTCACCAAATCCACGGGGATCAGATCGAGGCACTTGCTTTTGTTGGTCGGAAGTTGCCGGAAAAACGTGCCCAGTAAGTAAGAAAGCGAAGCGGACGTGTTCACGCCTTCGTTCCATCCCGCGAAGGGCTGCCGCACGGAAGACTCGACGATCGAGGGCCGCACCACGGCGATCGCCGCGCCGGGGTTGGCGTCCAAATAATTGCGAATCAGCGATTCGGAGATGCTTTTCGTCAGCGTGTAGGTGTTTGGCCAGCCCAGCTCGTTGGCGCGCTGCGTGCCAGCCTCCACCAGCGCGCGGCGAACCCATCGAACGCGATTTTTGCGCAATTGATTGTCGAGCGCCGCACCTTGCAGGTTCTTGGCCGTGTGTTCGCGTTCCAAAGCTTCGCGGCGGATTTCGTCCTTGCCTTCAGTCGTTTCGGCGCGCGCTTCCGTCTGGCGCACCAGTTCTTCGAGGTATAGGCGCTCTTTTTCCGCGTCGAAATCCGCGCTGCCGCGCGGGCAATAGTTCCGCGGCAGCGATTCCAGGATGCGGCCATCCTGCTGGCCAACCACATAGCAAGTTGAGAGATGGAGCAGCGCCGCGTGATGGCAGGCGCGCAGAAAATTCAGCAGATGGACGACCGCGTCCACATTGGACGAAAGCGCGTCCCGCAAATCCGGGTTGAAATCGGTGAGCCCCGAGCTGTTGATGACCACGTCGACGCTGCGCGCCAGCCGCCGCACGGTTTCGGAGCCCAGCCCAAGCCATTCCTTGGTCGCGTCGCCCGAAACCACTTCGACTTTGTCGCGCAGAAACTGGCTCAGGTCATCGCTGTGCTGATCGGCTAGGGGATCGAACACCGGCGACTCGCGCACGATTCGCTCGAAGCGTTCGAGCGCCGTGGCCGAACGATGCCCGCGGATCAGCAGCGTTACGCGCCCAACATCCGGAACGTCGTGCAGCAGATTCGCCAGCCAAACTTTGCCGATGAAGCCGGTGGCCCCGATGAGCAGAATATGTTTTCCGCGCAGCGCGCGCCGAATCGAAAGCGTTCCGCTCTTCTCCCGTTCATCGAAGCACACCACCGGAACGCGGGGGTTGGGCGCCGGCCGTTTCGCCGGACGGATTGCTTCGTCCAGCGCCTCGGGATGTTTGCCGAAGCCAAGGTCGCCAACGAGTTGCTGCCGCGAGATACGGCCATCCGGTTGATTCGACCGCAGTTTCGCTAAAATTCCGCGCGGGCGGACCACCGGACTAACCAGACGCCCCGTCGCCATGCCGCTGCGAAATTCCAGCCGGTTGGAGACAATCCAGCGCACGCCGAGATGATTCGCCAGCGGACGCATGGTGTGCTCCAGCCCCTGGCTGACCAACACCACATCTTCGCTGGCGGCAAGCGCCTGACGAAGCCTGGCTACGCCCTGCTCTTTCAGGCGCGGCTGCAGAAAATATTCGAAGAATTCCTCGCCCAGCAGGTCCAGGCGGTCGCGGCTTTCTCCACGCAGCACGGTGTGCATCAGCCGGGTGGCCATCACGCGATGGGTGCAATAGAGCACCGGCCGGGCGATCGCCAGCACGCCCATCGCGCCGCGGCGCGTCCAGCGTTCCAGGAAGGACTGCGCGTTCCAGGTGAAGAAGGCGACCGGGCGGACAGCCGTTAAATCCAGCAAACTGCCTTCGACGCGCCAGAAAACGGGCTCGCTAGATGCCGAAGGCCTGCCATTTCCGCGTACCGCCGCGTGGGAAGTCGTATTGTTGCTCGGGAACGAGGACATGAATGTGATCGAACTATTTACATGGAAACAACGGCGAAATTAGCACGCTTGGCTCGCCGCAAGCAAGCTGCGTGCCCGAATAGTATCGGGCAGTACTACCCGCAATCTGCAGCGCATCTACACCGCCCTCAATAGGATAGCTGAGCTTCGTGGATGGAAGGAATCAAATCGGGCGGGCGTGGACCTCCAGATATTCGCCGCGAACCACGGTGTGGTTGGGGTCGCCTTCGTTCCGGCTGGCCCAGTGTTCCGTCATTTCCGCGAGCATAGCCGCTTGCTTTGCCGGGTCGAGGGTTGCCAGCGCCACCTGCGTTGGTCCGAAATAGGTCCTAAACATGTCCACCACTTTCGCCGGACCGAACGGAAAATCGAATACCACTTCGCGCTTTGACGTCTCAACCGCCGCCCGGCTTCCAAAGCGTTCGCGCACCACCGTTTCGTCGCCCCACAGGACGGGCGCAGGCACTCCCGGCGGTGGGGGAGAGTACTTGGCGTTGAGCTTAAACGTTTCGGCCTGAAAACTGGTGGGCGTCCAGCTGGCCATGGCGATCAGCCCGCCCGGCTTGCAAACGCGCAGAAACTCGGACGCGACGCGCTCGGGGCGCGGCGCAAACATGGCGCCAAACATCGACATCACCACGTCAAACTCGCCATTCTCGAAGGGCAGTTCCTCGGCATCGCCTTCGATGAACCGAATCTGTAAGCCTTCTTTCTGTGCTGCCGCTCGTGCTTGCTCCAGCAGATTGGGCGCATGGTCGAGGCCCGTTACGTCCGCGCCCGTGCGCGCCGCAGGCAACGACTGATTTCCGGTGCCGCATGCCACATCTAAAACCCTCATGCCCGGTTTGAGGTTAAGCCGTTCGACAAACTCTTCACCGCGACGCGTGTTCAGATCGGCGATTTTGCCGAAATCGCCCGCCATCCACGCCGCCTTCATGGCCTTCTTGATCGCTGCAAAATCGGGAGTAGCGCTGCTCATCGCATACCCTCCTTGCCAAAGTTCCACGTTGAGTGGGCCGTGCCGCTTGGGAGACCGAGCGATGAATCACTGGGTCCAATTGTACTCTCAATCCTGCCTCCGCAGGCGTTAACTGAAGCTCGTGCGACCGTACGTCTCCGGCGTGCTGACAGGGAAGCCACATACGATCGCTCGGCCCTCGCGCGCTGACCACCGATACGGCGGGCCAAGGTTTCTACTTGACCTGGCCTGCCATTAAATGTATATACATCTAATATGGGAAAGACACAGACCGGTGCGAAATTCCAAGGCGCGCTCCCCGCGCTGCCGTGCACATGCGCCAACCTTCGTCGCGCGGCGCGTGCGGTGTCTCGGCTGTACAACGGGGAACTGCAGCCGCACGGCATCGAAATCACTCAACTCACTCTGCTGATGGCGCTCGACCGCGTTGGTGAAATTTCGCAAGGAAACTTGGGCAGGCTTCTGGCTCTCGATTCGACAACGCTAACGCGAGTGCTGAAGCCGTTGCGGAAGCGCGGCTGGATCGAGGAGAAAACAGGAAACGACAGGCGTTTCCGCATGATCCGGTTAACGGCGAGCGGGCAGGCGAAATATCAGCAATGTCTTCCGCACTGGAAGCGAGCGCAGGACCGGCTCCGAGCGAAGCTTGGAGATGAAACAGCGGAACAACTCAGTGGTCTGCTAGCCAAGGTGACAGCCACGATTGCAGAGGGCTGATTTTTTTAACGCTCAACAGATGTATATACATGTACAGCGAGCCAGTCAGTTCAAGCGAGATGCCGCCAATAGGGCAGCATCCGAGGAGGCGAGCGATGGATGTTCGAGCGATTTTTGGATTGGGTGTGCTGATGAGCTTTGTGAGTTCCGCGGTGCTTGCCAAGCTTTACGTGTGGCCGTGGCTGCAGGCCAAAGCCCGCCGCGAGGCGCTGGTTCCGCTAGTGGCGCCCCACATGCTTCTTCGTTTTGTGGGACTGAGCTTTCTAATCCCGGGAGTGGTCTCGTCGGCGCTTCCCACGAGTTTCACGTTTCCCGCCGCTTACGGTGATTTTGCCGCGGGAGTGCTGGCCATCATAGCCACTGTTGCTTTGGCGAGACGCGCATCTTGGGCGGTTGCTGCCGTGTGGACGTTCAATATTTGGGGTGCGGCCGACCTGCTGCTGGCTTTTTACGAGGCAGCTCACGCGGGTGTGGGGAATCATCCGGGAATCTTCGGACCGGCATACTACATTCCAACCGCGATCGTGCCGCCTCTACTCGGTACTCACGTCCTTATTTTTGGGCAGCTCGTCCGGCAACCTGCATGGCACGCAGTCGAAACTGGCGCAAGCAGCGGAGCCTCGGTGATGGGCTGATTGACCGTGACGTTCGCAGGTCGCGGTTCGCTGCCGGTTGAAGAGGACATGCGCCGGCGAACGTCACTCATCTGGTGCGCCTTCCGCGGTCGATCTCTGTGATGGTATGCGGCTTGCGTGCGAGCGCGTCGATTTCGTCCTGCACGGTCCCGCTAGGCCAGAGTATGCGCACCACGTCCACGCCGGCGTCTTGGCCGATGCCGATGCTCAGCCGCTCCGGTCCTTGGCCCAGATAGCCTGCGCCGCCCGCGAGCTGAAATGTTTGCCGGCGCGCTCCTGAAAACGTCTCAATAGTGGCGCCCGCGCCCTGTCGATTATCGTGCGTCCCAGTCAGCGCCAATTGTAGAGTGTTGTTCTTATCGCTGCCGATGCCTTTCAGCAGCACCGGCGGCCCACCATTTTGCGTGATCAGCAGATACGTGGAGCCATCCTCACCGGTAAATGCGACCACGCCGCGCGGATCGCGCAGCTGAATTTTGTCGAGACCTGTCTCGCGGGTCACATTCTGAAATCCGGCGAAGCCTCCGTGGCCGTCGCCGCCCAGGTTGCGCAGCAAAACGACGCGGCCCTCGTCCGAAAATGTGTCGCCAACCGCGGCCAGATCGACCCACCCATCGTGGTCGTAATCGAGAGCCGCCAATCCCCAGCCGCGCATCCACAGCGGCCCAGGCAGCCGCATGCGCTCGAACGACGTGCCGTCAACGTTTCGCCACAAGCTCAGGCCCGGTGACGACCAATGGGTGAAGGCTAAGTCCATCCAGCCGTCGTGATCGAAATCGAGAGCCACCGCCCCCGCCGTCGGCCCCGGCATTCGGCTGGCCCACGGCGTCTCGGCGCGAAACGCGCCTTCGCGCTGGTTCAGGTAGATGGTTGGTTCGCGATTCCATCCGGTCACTACGAAATCCATCGCGTCATCGTTGTTGAGATCGCAGCTCAGCGCGTCCACCGAAGGAGCCGTGCCGCCGAGTCCAGTTTGTTTCGTCGCATCGGCAAACACGCCGCGCTCGCTTCCGCGCCACAAAATGTTTCCGGGCGCGGCGGCGTCCGCCGGAAACGTAAACGGCTGCGCGGAGTTGCGAAGAGGAAAGTTATCGAATCGCGTGGCGTAAAGGTCGAGATTGCCGTCGTTGTTGTAATCGGCAAACGTGAGCCCCAGCACCAATCCGCGCGCGCCAAGTCCCGTCTGCTCGGTCACGTTGCTAAAAGTTGCGCCGCCATTATTGTGAAAAAGCTCGACGCCGTCTGCCGAGCTAACCGCCAGATCGGTGTAGCCGTCGTTATCGTAATCGCCGGTTGCGCAGCCCAGCGCGCCCTGAATTTGCAGCTTCGCGGTCTTGGTAACGTTTACAAAACGCCCGTGGCCGTCATTGCGATAGAGCGCAGCGCGTCCTTTTCCATCGGCATCGGCGAGAAAAATATCCGGCCGGCCATCGTTGTTGTAATCGAACACGCACGCACCGCTGCCGGCAAATTTCGCCAACGTGCCGGCGCCGGATCGTTGGCGCGCCGCCCGCGCCGCTTCGGCCAATTCTCCTGCTCGCTGGGCGCGGGTTTCGTGGGCCCTCCGTCGCACGATGGGCGCGGCAACGGCAATCGCGCGCCAGGGCAGTCCCGCAGCTTCTGTTACGTTTACAAAATGAACTGGTATGGCCGCCGGCGCAGGCTCAATTGGCACAAGCATTTCCCGCGCCAGCGAATATTTTCCTTGTTCGCCGTACGCCGTGCTCGCCGGCACTCCAAGACCGGTCTCGGTGAGGTGCTCCGCTCGATTCAAATGCTGGAGCGCGCCGTTCACGTCGCCGGTGTGTCCCTCGGCCTGCGCGAGGCCGAATTCCGCCGGCAAATTGAAGCGGTCCAGGTGAATCGCGTTGCTGAACGACGAGATTGCCTGTGGATATTGCTTTGCTTGCAGATAGATCGAGCCGATCAGGTACTGCGTAGCGGCATCATGCGGGTCGATGGACGCTACTTTCTCGAAATCCTGCACAGCAACGCCGTCATTGCCGGCCGCTTGCTCCACCAGTCCAAGATTGAACCACGCGCGGGCATTTTGCGGGTGGCGCTGCGCGGACTTCGCCAAAATATTGTGCGCGTCGTTCAGCCGCCCCATGTACAGCAAGGCGATGCCCATGTTCAGGCAGCCGGTGTCGGACGCGGGATTCATGACGCAAGCAGTTTGGAAACGCCCAAGCGCTGGCGTGAACTCGTGCCGGTCCATCAGCGCCGTGCCGACGTTATTCGCGCGAATAGCGCCTGTAAAAATATTTGAGGCAGGCGGCTGGCTGTGGTGCGCGGGCTTTTCAACTCGGCGAACAGGTCTGAGTGGTGCGGGATGCTTGCGATGCTGCGCCGCTGCGGCGATTCCCGCGCCGCAAACAAGCCCCGCGCACGCGATCGTGAGAAGGTACCGGCGGCTGCCCATGCCTACGTGCTGTGCTCCGCGTGCAGCCGCGTGTGGACCACTTGCAGAATATTATCCCGGCCGACCATGCCGACGATGTGCCCGTCGGCAACAACCGGCATTTGATTGATGTCCGCTGTTTGCATCCGCTGCAAAACCTGTAAAAGCGGCTCGTCGGGCGCAGCCGCCTGAACTTTCTCCATGGGCACCATTACCGCTTGCACCGACGTGTTCGGCCACTCCTCGCGCGGCAGGTGTCGAGCAGACTGTAGCGAGATCAATCCTGCTGGATACTCGCCACCCACCACGATGTGCGAGCGCCGTCCGGTTCGCAGAACCTCGTGAATGTAGTCGTCAATCGACATGTCTCGGGGCACCGTCGGAACATCCCGCGCCATCACATCGCCGGTACGCAAACCCGCCAGCGAGTCCTTCAGCGCCACTTGGACGTACGATTCCTTGGCTGCTTCCAGTAGGAACCATCCAATGAACGCCAGCCACAGCCCGCCAACCCAGTTGCCCTCGAGCGCCTGCCAGATGCCGACGAAAATCATCAGGTAGGCGATGAATCGGCCAGTCGTCGACGCAACCCGCGATGCTTTCCGATAATCCTTGGTGATGCCCCAAACGATTCCGCGCAGCACGCGCCCGCCGTCCAGCGGGAATCCGGGCACCAGATTGAAAATTGCCAGAATCAGGTTAATTTCAAAGAGCCAGTACGCCATCGCTGTCACGAATTCGCCCAAGTGCGCGTAACGCCAGATCACATAAAAAGCGCCCGCCAAAAAGAAGCTGGAAAGCGGTCCGGCGATGGCCATATTGAATTCCTGGCCGGGGGTAGGAGGTTCGCGCTCGATTGCCGAAAGGCCGCCAAATACAAACAAGGTGATGGATTTCACCGGCAGCTTGTAATGCAGCGCCACGATGCTATGGCTCACTTCGTGGAAAATCACCGAGGCGAAGAAAAGAAGGCTGGTTGCGATGCCGAGCGCCCAGCGTTCCGCGGGCGACCAGTGCGGATGCTCCGCAGTGAACTGCAAGCCGAGCATCAGCGTGATCAGCGCGAAAATGATGAACCAGCTGGGGTGCAGATAAATTGGGATGCCGAATATGTGCCCGATCCGAATACCCGGGCCTCTTTGCGCGTGGGGCTGTGCTTGCGGTTCGGCCATGTGTCTCTCTGCGCGGATTTTAGCAGACGGATTGCCCCGCGTCTCATTTTCCACGCCGTGTTGGCCCGCCCACGCTGGTACCGCGCGCTGGCCCTCTAACTCCTTTGATTGCCGATCGCCGCGAGTGGCTCTCCTATTGCAATTCCTCTGCGCATGGAAAGCGCGCGCAGTTCAGGACGAAGCGCTTTCGCAGACCCTGGCCCCAGCCCGGTGTTCCCACCGCGGCGCTATTGCGCGAGGGGATGAAAACGATCGGCGCATTGCCGGAGGATGGTTATGAATGGATTCATCGCATTCACGGAAGTAACCGGCGCGATCCTCGCCTCGCTGGGAATAGCGCTCGCCATCGAGTGGTTTGGGCTGAACGGGATCATGCGTCTGTTGCCCGCCGCGCGCCGCACTTCGACGCCGGGCGACCGTTCGTAGTTTTTCCGTCTCGGAATTCGCATGGTTTCGCGTCCATCGCGAAACCGAAAAGATTCCCGGGCCGCCTCGCTTCTTCCGCTACCGGGCGGGGAATGGAAGAGGTCGCTTCGGCTCAGGGATGATCGCCGGCAAAAACCCTTGCTGGCGGCTTCGTCCCGCGCCTTGTGGGAGGCGTATCGCCACCGCCGCGGCGAGCGTGCTCCTCAACTGGACGCGGGGCGAAGCCGCCCAGCCGGCGAACGCAAACGTCCCGCGCGACGCGGCTTATCACGTTTACCTTCGCGAAGCTACTGGCGCGTTCTGGCGCAGCCGTCTACAACGCGTGTGCTAACATCGCCAAAGTCCGGCGATTGGTTTTCGCCGGTGGATGCGATGCAGCAGTTCCTTCGAAATTTTTCAGCTTTTCCGCGCGCGATTCTGCTGGTCCTCTGTGTCGCGCTTGCTTCTGGATCAGCGCGTGCTCAAATGGGCTCGCAACCCCCAGTTTCGTGGAGCGACGCCGCGCATTCGCTAGCCGAAAAGATCGTGCAAGCCGTGACCAGCGTTCACACACTCGCGATCGCCGGCGTCAGTGACGTTTCCGCCGGCGCACCGGTCGATCTTTCCTGGCTCCGCCAAGCCGTTCAATCTGAAATCACTTCCCAAGGCGGACGCCTGATCCAATTTGCGCTGGGTTCCGCTTCGCCCGCTCCGGCCGATGCGCAAGTGGCAATCACTGTATCTCACAACGTCGATGGCTACTTGCTCGTCGCCGAAATCGATATGGCCGGCGACAAGCAGATTGTAGTTGCCCCGGTATCTGCCACCCAAATCCAGCCGGGCCCGCCCGGCGCACAACCCGTGCTGCAGCGCAAAATCGTCTGGCAGCAGACCGATCCAATTCTCGATTTCGCGGAAGCCGCGCCCGATTCGAGCCACACTCTTTGGTACATCCTCGAACCGAATCGCTTGTCCGCTTACGAATTTGACGGCGCATCCCAAATACTCCATACCGACGAACCATTCTCGCGTCTCTACACCAGCCGCGATTCGCGCGGCCGTTTGATACTTGTCGACCCCACGCACGTCACCGCCTGGGTTGCCGCAGTGAAATGCGACGGCACGTGGAATCCCGGATTTTATCTCAATTGCTCGCCCAACGTCGGCCAGCAATGGCCGATGGGCTCGGTGAACTGGGCTTACGATCCAAGCCACAATTACTTCACCGGTGCGGTCACCTTGTCAGCGGGTGTGGCTACGCACTATGCGCCCTACTATTCGGCCGCTTTTCCTCCCGGAGCCAGCGGCGGCAGCACTTCGCGCTGGATCGTGGCGGGACTCAACGGGCAGGCGCTGCTTTTCACAGGGTCCGCGCAGGCCTCGGCAGCATTTTTCGGCTGGGGCAGCGACATTCTTTCGCTCAACTCCGCCTGTGGACCAGCATGGCAAGTGCTGGTCACCGGATCGGGCGATTGGACCGATCCGGACCGCATTCAGCTCTATCAAATCGCCGATCGCGAGGCCACCGCCGTTGGCGAACCGCTGCAATTTCCCGGCCCGATTGTGAGTATGTGGCCTTCGCCGGATAACCAATCGGCACGCGTCGTGTTTCGAAATCTTCAAACGGGGATGTATGAAGCGTCGCTTGTATCTGTCACTTGTAGCAATTAGTTTGCTGCTGATCGTCGCCGTTCGCGCGCGCACCGCGCGCCGCCCGGCCTATGGCGGCACGCTGCAAATGGAAATCGGCGCGGTGGTGAATTCGCTCGATCCAACTCTCGGCTCAGCCAACCCCCAGGAAGCGGAAGCGAAGGCCGAGATCGACAGCTTGATTTACGAGCACCGCAATCCCGACGGCACCTTCGCGGGCATGTCCGGCTCCGGCCCGTTCCATATTTCCGCCTGGGATTCCGGAAAGCACGCCACGCTTGCCGCTAATGACGATTATCCCGGTGGCCGCCCTTTCATCGATTCCATCGACATCCAGATGGGACGATCCGTGCGCGAGCGCTTGCTCGATTTGCAAGTAAACAACGCCGACTTCGCCGAGATTCCCGCCGAGCAAGCTCGCCAGGCGGCCATCGACGGCGTGCGCATCAGCGCTTCGCGTCCCGATCGTTTGCTGGCCCTCGTCTTTCTAGCCGGGCGTGCCGGCACGCAAGACCAGCGCCTGCGCCAGGCCTTGTCCGAATCGATCGATCGCCCCGCCATCGTGAATTTCATTCTGCAAAAAGAGGGCGAGCCGGCGGGAAGTCTGCTGCCGCAATGGTCCAACGGAACCGCCTATCTTTTTTCCACCGCTGCCGACCCTGTTGCCGCAAAAGCTCTGGTCGCGCAAATCGGTGGCTCTCCCGCATTCGTGTTGGGATATGATTCCGGCGATCCGTTCGAGGAAAGCGTGGCGGAGCGAATCGCCGTCAACGCGCACGCAGCCGGTCTCGCGGTCAACGTGCAGGCGCTTCCAACGGGAAGTTCCGCGGGCAGTTCAGGATTGCCGGAAGCTCGTCTGATACGTTTGGCGATGCCGTCGCCGCAGCCCCGGGCTTCGTTGCAGAGTTTCTTGACCACAATTGTGCCGATGGCCGGACTCGACGCGGTTCAGTTGCCCGACCCGGCGTCGCCGGATCAGATTTACACAGCTGAGAGAAACGTGCTCGATGGCTATCGTGTGGTGCCGCTGGTCTGGTATCCGCAAGTGTTTGGGCTCTCGACGCGTGTGAGAGATTGGCAGTCGCCCGGTCCCGGAGATGCTCTGCCCCTGGCGGATGTATGGCTCGACGGGCCGGACAGTAACGTATCGTTGTCGGAAAAGGAAAGTCCGTGACGTTTCGTTCCAAGCTTTTTTGGATATTCACTCTCGCGCTCGCCGCGTCCGTGGTTCTGATTGCCGCCGGCGTAACCGTGGTCACGCGGCAGGCGTTCGAGCAGATGTACTCGCAGCATACCGACGCGCTCGTCGCCCAATTTCAGCGTGAATTCGATCAGCGCAGGCGCGACGTCGCTCGCCGCGTGCAAATGATCACCGACGATGAAGCTACCGTGCGCATGGCCATCGCGCTCAGCCGTCCCCAGTCCGATGCCTCCGTCTACGTAAACGACGCCACAGGTGTTGCCCAATCACATCAGCTCGATTTCCTGGATTTTCTCGGCACGGACGGTTCGATCATTTCGTCCGCCGAAAATCCCGAGCGCTTCGGTTACAAGCTTGACTGGGTCACCCAGCCGGAAGACTGGGCCTCGCTCGGCTCATTCCTGATGAAGATCGACACGCAGAATGGACCGGCGCTCGGACTGATGGCCGTCTCCACCGTGCGCGTGGGCGACAAAAATCTCTACATCGTTGGCGGCGAACGCCTGGGGAAAAATTTTCTGGCGTCGCTCGTTCTGCCAGTGGGCATGCGCGCGCTGCTCTATCAGAATCTCGACCCAAATTTCCAGACCGTGAACCTGCTTGACCAGAATGGTCCGGTTGTTGAGGGCGACCGCTTTGCACAGTTCATCGATCGCGAACGCCAGGATCCCGCGCCGGAAGTCTTCAAGATTGCCTCTGGAACCGATCTCGCCCATACCGAAGAATTTCACGCTCTGCCGCTGATGGGCCGCAGTAAAGAGCTTCTCGGCGTGCTGTTGGTCGGCAGCTCTCAGCAGGAAATGGTTGGCATCGAGCGCCGCATCCGCATGTTGTCCGAAAGCGTCGTCGCCATTGGCCTGCTGATCAGCCTTCTGCTCAGTTGGTGGGGCGCCGCGCGCGTCACTCGCCCAGTGCGCAAACTCGCCGTGGTGGCACGCGAAGTTTCGGAAGGGAATTGGAATGCCCGGGTTGAAGAAAAGGGCGGCGGTGAAATCGTGCAACTCGCCCGCGCCTTCAATCAAATGACACAACAGCTGACGGAGCAGCGCGAGCATTTGGTTCAGTCTGAACGCGTCGCGGCCTGGCGCGAACTCGCTCGCCGCCTCGCGCACGAGCTTAAAAACCCGCTATTCCCGCTGCACACCACCGTCGAAAATTTGCAACGCGCCAAAAGCAAAAGCCCCGAGCAATTTGAGGAAGTCTTCCGCGAATCCACCGGAATTCTGCTGGAGGAAATCGATAATCTCGAAAAAATCATCGGCCGCTTCAGCGATTTTGCGCGTATGCCGCAACCGGAGCTCGCGCCGATCAATTTGAATGAAATCGTCCGCGGAGCCGTGAAACTTTTCGAAGCGCAATTCAGCGCCGTCGGTCGGCCGCCCATCACTCCCGAATTTCATTTGGCCGAAGATTTGCCGTCGATCCAAGCGGACGCCGCTCTTCTGCGTCGTGCGCTGGAAAACTTAATTCTGAATGCCATGGACGCGATGCCCGCCGGCGGCGTCCTGATGCTGCGCACCACGCGCGAAAAGAACGAAGTCCATCTCGAAGTTTCTGATACCGGCAGCGGCCTTACGCCGGAAGAATGCGAGCGCCTCTTCACGCCGTACTACACCACCAAAACGCACGGCACTGGGCTCGGCCTCGCCGTGGTGCAGTCTGTCATCAGCGACCACGGGGGGCGCATCTCCGTCGAGAGCGAGAAGGGCATCGGTACCTCGTTCCATATCTATCTGCCCGTGAAACCCGGACTGCGACCGATCACCGCTGCTCCGCCTCCGCCGCCCGAAGAACGCGAAGTTGTTGGCGCTCAGAAGGCGTAGCGCGTGGCTCCCAAGGCTCACATCCTCGTCATCGACGATGACCCCAACACTCTCGCGTCGCTCGCTCGTGCCTTCCGGCTGGCGGGCCACGAAGCTGCCGTTTGCGACAACGCCGCCCGCGCGCTCGATCTCGCCAAAGAGCAGCGCTTCGATCTGATTCTGTCGGACGTGGTGATGCCCGGAAAAGACGGCATCGCGCTGCTCGAAGATTTGAAAGCTGCGGGCGTTACTTCGCCTTCGGTGATGATGTCCGGCCAGGCCACTATTGAAATGGCCGTGCGTGCCACGCGTCTCGGCGCCATCGACTTCCTCGAAAAGCCAGTTTCCACTGACAAATTGTTGCTGACTGTCGAAAACGCACTGCGCCTATCTCGTCTCGAAGAAGAAAATCGCGATCTTCGCCGCCGGCTCGGACGCCACGAAATCGTCTGGTCTAGTCCAGCCATGCGCGAGGTGATGGCGCAGATCGACCAAGTTGCCGCCGCCGAAACGCGCGTCTGCATTCGCGGCGAAACGGGCACCGGAAAAGAGCTGGTCGCGCGCGCTCTGCATGAGAAAAGCCCGCGCCGCGCCGGACCGTTCGTCTCGCTGAATTGCGCCGCGATTCCCGCCGAGCTGATGGAATCGGAGCTATTCGGCCACGAAAAGGGCGCGTTCACTGGAGCAGCCGCGCGGCACATCGGAAAATTCGAACAGGCGCAGGGCGGCACTCTCTTTCTCGACGAAATCGGCGATATGCCGCTGGCCATGCAGGCAAAATTGCTGAGGGTGTTGGAGGAGCGCGAAATCGAGCGCGTTGGCGGCGGGCATCCTATGCCCGTCGACGTGCGCGTGATCGTCGCCACGCACCGCAATCTCGAAGAGCAAGTTCGGCAGGGAACTTTTCGCGAGGATCTTTATCACCGCGTGTTTGTATTTCCCATCATGCTGCCGCCGCTGCGAGACCGCCGCGAGGATATCCGCGTGCTCGCCGAACATTTCGTCCGCCAACTCGCCGAGCAGAATAATTGGAAGCCCAAGACCTTTTCGCCGGAAGCTCTCGAAGCGCTGCAAAACTATTCCTGGCCGGGCAATATTCGCGAGCTGCGCAACGTGATCGAGCGCGTCATGCTTCTCGCGCCCGCAGGCGTCGTCGACGCCACGGTGATCGACCGCGCCCTGCCTCACACTCCTGCGTCCTCAGCGTCCGCATCCTCGCTCGATGCCGGAACCGGCACGCTCGCCGAGCGCGTGGAATCCTTCGAGCGCGCCACCATCCTGGCCGAGCTCAAGCGCAACCGCAACCACATGACCAACACTGCCAAAGCCCTCGGCCTGGAGCGCAGCCACCTCTACAAAAAGTGCCAGCAGCTCGGCATCGATTTGCGTACCGTCCGCCAGCCCGAACCTGCCTAGAGAATCACGCCGCTGCTGCAGCTTTTCGCCTTCGTCGGTTGTGCACGAGCGTCTCTGCGAAGAGAAACACCACCGCCGCACCAATCACCCACCAAAGCAGCTTCAGATTAAGCGTAATCGCGTACACCGCAACCGCCCCGGTGAAGAGCCACATGAAAACCTCTCCGAAAAATGCCTGTCCCCAACGCGGCTTCGCTCCGGTGGCCGCAACGCGCGTCCTGATCGACGGCCACAATCTCGGCACCCGCCGGGCGAATTCGCGATACCGCTCGCCCTGTGACTCTTCTAATTCCTTATCTTCGCGGCCCGCCAGCCTCAAATACAGCGGCGTCATGACGATCACGATGAACAGAAATCCGCTCCGGCTGGCCATCAGCGCTACTCCGATATTGGCCACGATGCTCGCGAAATACAGCGGATGCCGCACATGCCGGTACGGTCCATCGGCCACAAGTTCCATCGAATGCAGCTTCGCATCGTGCACCACGCTCGATTGTAAATACGCTGCGCCCCAGGTGCGCACCAGCGCCCCGAAACCGATCAGCAGCGCCGCAAAACCAGCCAACAGCTTCGCCGCCAAAACGCGCTCCTCCGCGTGCGCCCCCTCGATCCATCGCGCCAGCACATAAATCACGCTGACGTGATCGAAGGCGTACAGCCAAAATCCCACAAAGTAGATCAACGCGATCAGCAGCGCCCGGTATCGAAACTCGAATTCAGTGGCTTTCATGCCAGCTCCAGTCCGAGATGTGTCGCTCTGCACTTAGTTACGCGCGCCGCTCCGCAAATATTTTGAGCGCTGCCCCGCGTTCTAAGCGTCAGGCGGAGGAAATATCTTCCGCAGCGCGCAGTGCGTGGGCCAGTACACCACGAAGATCATGAGAAGTATGCTGACCGCCACGTGCAGCGGCGCCGGCCCGAACGGACGGTTCACCACCGGCAGCCTATAAGCAAAATTGATATTCTGTGCCGCCGGAGTGAACCGCGCCGCCACGAACGCTACCGTCACAATTCCAGCTTGCAGCTTCCATCCGCGCCGGTCGTATCCGGCGCGGTGAAGCGCCCAGAGCAGCAGCACCGGCCACGCCACGTGATACAGGCTCAGCAGCCTGATCCACAGCGGGTGGCTGGGATTGAATAGATACTCCGTCCCGCCGAAGATCTGCCGGCCGGCAATGGCCCTGAAAGCCGCGTCTAGCGCCCACATGGCGTCCACAATTAGCGACGATACCGCCTGGCTCGAAATCAGCAGCGGGTTGTTGGTCCACAAGCCGATGCACGTCACAATCACGGAGATGTCGCAAAGATAGGAGAAAGTCTGCGGCCCCCAGACGATCCAATATGTAACCAACCAGAAAAGCAGCCACGCCGCTGCGCCCCAGCGTACCCAGGCAGGGAATCCCGGGCCCGACGGGCGCACGCCCGCCGTGTTCGTCGGTCGCTCTAAGCGAGTCTTTTCGTCCGCCACTAAGTCCTTCGCCATGCCTTCAACCGCTCGCACCCACCTGCGCCGTAGCCACGCCGGACCGCGCGATCTCCGGTGATGCTAACGAAACTTGCCAACGCGCTTGCAGCTACTTTGACTGGCGGCGGCTCGCGCCTCATGAGAAAATTGTACGCTATGAACCCTGCTCCCGCAGTATCGGCGGCCTGTGGTGCGTGTGGAAGCGCCGCGTTTCTCTCGTGGGCGTCGGTCGCGCCCGCCGCTCAACTTTTCGGTCCCACGATTCGCCGCACCGGCGATCCCTCGACCATGGCCATCACCTTCGACGATGGCCCCAATCCCGCGGTCACGCCCGCGCTGCTCGATCTGCTCGATAAATATCAGGCGCGTGCCACATTTTTCCTGATTGGACGCAACGTGCGCCTCTTCCCCGATCTCACCCGCGAAATTGCCGCGCGCGGCCATACCATCGGCAACCATACAGAGACGCATCCGTCGCTCACCTTCATGAGCCCGCGCCGCATCGCTGACCAGCTCGCTCGCTGCGACGAAGCCATCGAAACCACCATCGGCACGCGCCCGCGCTGGATGCGCCCGCCGTTCGGCTTTCGTGGCCCGCAGCTCAATGGAGTAGTCCGCCGCGAATCGATCGGCGTGGTGATGTGGTCCGTGCTGGCGTGGGACTGGAAGCCGCAGCCCGCGCAGCCCGTAATTCGCCGTCTGCGTCGCGCCAAGGGCGGCGATATCGTCCTGCTGCACGATGGCGATCATCGCGTGCTCGAAGGCGACCGCCAGCATTCCGTCGACGCTCTGGCCTATTGGCTGCCGCGCTGGCGCGACCGCGGCATTCGCTTCGTCAACCTCGACGAAGTTCACGCCGCCGCGTAGTTTCCGTAGCGCCGTCGTCTCGCCGCCTCTTTTGCCATTGGAATTTCCGAGCGCCTATCGCACCGTTTGTCATCCCGAACCGTCCGCGCCTTCTGTGGACGCGTGAGGGATCTGCTTCGGCGTTTTCGGGGTGCTCCATCTTTCGCGTTTTGCGCGAAGCCTGGAGATTTTGACTCTCAATCCTCCATATTGAGCGTCTAGCCTCCGGCTCTCTGTTCCCGCCGCGCGTTTTCTGTTAATTTGTTCTCCATGGACGACAAGCGCTTCTACGACGAAAAGCAAGAAACCAAGCAGATGACTCTCAACTGCCCGCATTGCCGGCAGGAGAATGCCTATCCCGTTCGTTGGATTGTCCGCACCAAAAAAGCGCAGGCGCCCGCCGGCGGAAATGTCGAGGACAAAAAGCAGTTCGAGAAAGCCCGTTCCTACATGGTGCGCGTCGACAACATGGTCGCCTGCAGCAACATTCGCTGCCGCAAGCGCTTCGACCTTACCGGCCAAACCGTCTTCCTGATTTAGCTCGAGCCACACGCACCGGTTGTCATCCCGAACCGTCCGCGTTTTTTGCGGACGCGTGAGGGATCTGATTTTCTCTTATAGCGCCGGCGAGACGCCGACGGTTTTGCCTTCGAATTTCCGGGCGCCGCATTCTTTGCGCCGTCGGCAAAAGGTGCGGATTTTCTCTTCGATCGAATCTTCCCCTCGTGCCAAACAATTCCTTTGCAACTCCGCGCTCGCGCAGGTAGATTCTCTGCGGCTTGCACGACGGCGAAACAGGGGGACATCCGTGAAACCGATCCATACCGCAATGGCGATTTTTCTTTTGGCGAGCGCGCTGCTTTTCGCCGCGCCGGTATTCGTCACGCCGGCGCTTGCCGCGCCGAACGCGGCCGCTGAACCAGCGGCGAAAAAACTTCCGGCGCACTGCGACAGCGCCTGCCTGACGAACGTCATGAACGCCTACGTCGCCGCGCTCCTGGCGCACGATCCCTCGCAAGTGCCGCTCGCGCCCCATGTCGAATTCGTCGAGAACACCAAGGTGCTGCATCCCGGCGAAGGCCTCTGGAAAACCGCTGACGGCGCGCCCACCCGCTTCCAAATCATGGTGCCCGATCCCGTTTCCGAGCAGGTCGGTTTCATGTGCGTGATGCGCGCGAATAACGAACCAATCCAGGCCGCCTTCCGCCTGAAAATTCGCCATGGAGAAATCGTCGCCGCCGAACATCTTTGGGCCGGCAACATCACTCCCGCGGAGATGAAGAATCTGCAAAAGCCGCGCGCCGCGTTCCTCGAAAAAGTTCCACTCGCCAAACGCTCCCCGCGCGCCAAGATGATCGCCGTCGCCTCCACCTACTACACCGCGGTCACCACCGCCGACGCCAACAACGCGCCTTTTGCCAGCGATTGCGTCCGCCGCGAGAATGGCATGCAGACGACCAGCAATCCGCTGCCGCCGAATCCCACTCCGCGCCAAGTGCTGGGCTCTCTCGGTTGCGGCACGCAGCTCAAGACCCACGTGATGGACTACATCAAGCGCATCGAGCCGCGCCGCGTGATGATCGCCGATCCCGAAACTGGCGTGGTCGTCGGCTTCTCGCAATTCCGCCATCCGATGAAGGAAAAGACCGAGAAAATCGTTG
>DATLSB010000073.1:0-22169 GCA_035534415.1 Candidatus Dormiibacterota bacterium
CCTGCGGCATACTCGGCGGGGTAGTGTTTCTCGAGGGCCTCACGCAAGCTACTCAGCGCTGCTTGCGTCTTCCCCAGCATCGCATCGACTTCGGCCTCCGCGTAAATGTAGTTCACATTCTCTTTGTCGATTCCCCGCGCCTGTCGGATAAAGTTTAGCGCCTGGGTGGCATTACCGGTTTTAGCGTAAGAGAGCGCAATATCCACCATCACATCCGCGTTCTGCGGATTCGTTTCCAGCTCCTTAAAGCCCGTCGAGATGGTTCTCAGATACGTATTGCGCGCTTTGTCGTTTTGACCGAGATCGGCATAGGCATCGGCCAGATTTAAAATAACGTCCGCGTCGTTGGGGTTCATCGCGACCGCTTTTTCAAACATCGAAACGGCCTGCGGGTATTGCTTCAGCATGAAGTAAGAGGTCGCCAGATTGCTGTAGGTCGAAAAGTAGGGTTCGATTTGCAAAGCCCTTTGAAAATACGGGATCGACTTTTGATAATCGCCCTGCTGCAGATACATGTTTCCCACATTTTCGAAGCCTGCGTCGATATCCGGTTCCAGCACGGAAACCTGTTGGAACGCCTGCAAAGCCTTTGGGTAATTAGCGGCACTTGCATAGGCTTCGCCGAGCGCGTTTTCATTCACCCAGTAATACGGATTCAGCGTCACTGCTTTCTGGAATGAACTGAGGGCCTCGGAGGTGTTGCCGCTGTCCAGATACACTTCTCCGAGGCGACGGTAAAATTCATCCGAATTGGGTGCCAGTGAAAGAGCGCGCTTCAATTCCGCGATCGATTCGGAGTATTTGCCCGTGGTGCGGTACACGCTGCCGAGCATGGCGTGAACCTCGGGAAGTTTATCATTGAGCTGCTGCGCTTGTTGGGCGGCCACAAGAGCTTTCTGCGTCCAGAACGGATCTTTGTTGATCTTGTACATTCGCAGGCTAGCATCCGCAACACCCGTATAGGCCAAGGCGAAGCTCGGGTCCGCTTTTGCCGCCTGATTGAAATAATCGAGTGCGGATTGAATGTTTTTGCTGTCGTGGCCGCGCAATGAATTGCGTCCGCGGAGATATAGATCGTACGCGGCGATGTTATCGGTCGGCCGGGTTTCCGCGGACGCCAACTCGTCGTTCGTCGGCGTCACATCCAAACCAGCTACTAGCTGGCGGTAGATCTGATCCTCAATCGTGAACAGGTCGGCTACGACGCCGTCGAATTCCTTGCTCGTGAGAGTTTGGCCGGTCGCGGCATTTTCGAGATTGACGACGATGCGCAGCTTGTCACCTGCCCCTTGCAATACACCCTGCACAAGTAGATTCGCCCCCAGAGCTCGGGCGATCTTAGGCAATGGCTGCTTTTGATTTGCCTGGTCCGCGGCATCAACCGGAGTGACTCGCACATCCTGCAGTTGGAAAAGCTTGGCCGAGACAGCTTCCTGGATGCCCTTGGCGACGTAGTCCAACTGCGACGAGTTTCCCAGAATCTGCAGCGGCAAAACGGCGATGAATCGGCCGGTGGAAAGCGGAGGAATTCCGGAAACGCTGGTCGGCACGGGAGGCCGTTGATTGCGCCCGAAAACCATCTGTCGCACGCGAGGAACTGCCAGCGCGATGGCCAGGATGGCCAGCACTCCGCATGCAATCCATGGCCACCTGCGACCGGCAAAATCCGGGACTGCAATCTGGATGCTGCGGCTCGCGCCCGAACCTGTGCGGGAGAACGTCCGCGAAGTGCTGCTGCCAGCCCCCGATGTTTTCAGGTCTTCGAGGATTTCGTTAGCGTTCTGATACCGCGCCTCGGGATCTTTTTCCAGGCAGCGCATGATGATTTGCGCCAGCCAGTTCGGTATTTCCGGGTTGAGCAGTTTCGGATTCTTGGGCGCAACCGAAATGCGCTGATACATCAGCTCTAGGCTGGACTTGCCCGTAAAAGGAATATCGCCAGCCGCCATTTCGTAGAGAATCAGGCCGAAAGCATACAGATCGGACCGACCGTCGGTTGCCTTCCCCTCCGCCTGCTCGGGCGACATGTATCGGGGCGTGCCCAAGAAGGCGCCGGTCTGCGTCATTCCCGCAGCGCCTTCCGCAAATGATTTAGCCAAGCCGAAATCCGACACATAGAGCTGGTCGTTTTTGTCGACCAGAACGTTCTGCGGCTTCAAATCCCGATGGACCACGCCTTCGAGATGCGCCGCCAAAAGCGCGTCGGCAAGCTGAGCGGCATAGTTCAGCACTCGATCGAGCGGAAGTCTTGGGCTCTCCTTTAGAACTTGGTGCAGATCCTTTCCATCCACGTAAGCCATGGTGATGAACTTCACGCCATTCACTTCTCCCAGGTCGTGAATGCGAAGGATGTGTTTGTGGGAGATCTTGCTTGCCAGCACCAATTCCTGCTTGAACCGCTCCAGGGCGTTCGTCTCGCCCATCACGCCTTCGCGCACCACTTTGATGGCGATGGTGCGATCCAGTTCTCGGTCGTAAGCCTTATACACGCGGCCCATGCCGCCTTGGCCGATCAAACTCTCGATTCGGTATCGCGGACCGAAATCGCTTCCGGTGCGAATGGCGGTCGGGTCGGCGGTCTGCAACGTGGCACCGGGATCGAGCTCAATCGAAACGGGTGTGCTGCACTGCGAGCAATTTACGGCGGAATCTTGGTTGGGTGTCTTACATTGCGGGCAGATGAGCATGCCAATACAATCGCGAGGGTGCTACCGACTGACCTCGGATTATCCAGCAGAAAAGCGGCATCTGCAACCGTATAGGCAGTGCGAATCCGCTCAATGCCGGATCCGGGCGGGTCGCCATCTCCGACGAAGTTAAAGCACGGGCTTATATAATTGGGGTATCCTCTACCGAGACGTCGACCTTCGAGCGGTGACAGCATGCCTTCAGTTGCGAATTCAGCCCTCTCACAGCCGCGTCTCGTCGCCCGCCGTATTGGCATCGAGGCAACGCGTTTGGCTGGTCGCACGCTTGCTGCGATCGGTCTGATTGCGGCGATTACGATTCTGCTGTTTCGTTTTCTTCATGTGAACGCCACCACTGCGGGATTCCTCTATTTGGTGGCGATTTTGGTGATCGCGGCGGCGGGCGGAATCGTGGAATCGACGATCGCGTCTGTGGTGGCGATGCTGTGCTTGAACTATTTCTTCCTTCCCCCAGTAGGCACGCTGACCATCGCCGATCCGCAGAATTGGGTGGCGCTCTTTGCCTTCCTTGCCACCGCGCTGATTGCGAGCCAGCTTTCGGCGCGGGCCAAGCGTCGCACCGAGGAAACGGTTGCCAGGCAGCACGAAATCGAGAAACTGTACTCGCTGAGCCGCGCTCTGTTGCTCGCGGATGCTAGCCGCCCGATGGGACGGCAGGTGGTGCAGCGCGTCGCCCAAGCCTTCGAATTGCCGGTCGTTGCGGTGTATGACCGCGCAAGCAATTCCATCTTTCGCGTCACCGAAATCGAGGTGCCCGAGCTCGACGAACGATTGAAAGAGGCCGCTCACCGGTCCACTTCCTTGAATGATGTGAAAAGCAATTTGATCGTGACTCCGATCCGACTGGGTGGACAGCCAATTGGCAGCTTGGCGATCGCCGGAGCATCCCTTTCCGATGCTGCGCTTCATTCTTTACTAAATTTGGTGGCGATTGGCCTGGAGCGGGCAATCTCGCAAGATTCCATGAATCGCGCTGAAGTGGCCCGCGAAAGCGAAGAACTCAAGTCGACCTTGCTGGATGCGATTGCCCACGAGTTTCAGACTCCGCTTACCTCGATCAAAGCTGTCACGACAGGCTTGCTCTCCGATCCAGCGCATATGCTGCCTGAACAGCAGCGCGAATTGATAACGATCGCTGACGAAAGCGCCGACCGGCTGTCAAAACTAGTGACCGACGCCATTCAGCTGGCGCGGACCGAAGGAGGCGCGTTCCGCCTGAAGCGCGGAGTCCATCTTGTAAGCTCGCTCGTGTCCGGCGCGTTACGCGAGATGAAATCGCTTACGGACGGGCGCGAAGTCAAAGTCTCACTCACCGACGACCTGCCGCAAGTGTGGGTGGACGCGGACATGATTCAGATGGTCATCGCGCATTTGCTGGACAACGCTCTCAAATACTCCCGTTCCGGCACGCAGGTCTCGGTTGGAGCGCAGCTGAGCGATAATCGCGTGATCGTGTCCGTGGCCGATCACGGCCCCGGAATTCCAGTGGACGAGCAGTCGCGCGTTTTCGAAAAGTTTTATCGCGGCAAGAACGATCGAAATCTGAGAGGGGCAGGCATGGGACTGGCGATTGCCCGCGAAATCATGGCAGCGCACGGCCAGCAAATTTGGGTCGTAAGCCAGCCCGGAAAAGGTTCGGAGTTTTTTGTTTCGCTGCCGCTCGCGCGGGGAACCGAGGCAGAGTGAGTTCCGCTCGAATTCTCGTCATTGACGATGATCCACAAATCCGCCGCGCCATGCGAGCTACGCTGACCACTCGCGATTACCAGGTCAGTGACGCTCGTACCGGAGAAGAAGGGCTAGAGATGCTTCGCGAGTCCTCGTACGATTTGGTCCTGCTCGACATCAACATGCCCGGGATGGGTGGGATTGAAACCTGCAGGCTCATTCGATCGAGCTCCGAGATCGCCATCATCATGTTGACCGTCAGCAACGCCGAGAAAGACAAAGTGGAAGCGCTCGACGCGGGCGCGGACGACTACATCACCAAGCCTTTCAGCATGCCAGAACTGCTGGCGCGAATTCGCGCGACTCTGCGGCGAATGCCGCAGGTTCCCGGGCATGCCGATCTTCAGCCGCTGCTCGCAAAAGGCGTGCAAATCGACCTGTCTTCGAGGGAAGTGACTGTGCGCGGCAACACGTCCCGGCTCACGGCGAAAGAATTCGATTTACTCTCCTACTTGCTCGCGCGGCCCAACAAGACGATTGCCCATCGCGAGCTTTTGCAGGCCGTTTGGGGGCCAGATTACGGCGACGAACTCGAATACCTGCGCGTATTTGTGAATCGCTTGCGCAAGAAAATAGAGCCCGATCCATCGGATCCTCAATTCCTGATCACCGATGCGTGGGCCGGCTACCGTTTCAAACTTTCGTAATCGACGAGCTTCTGTTCCTGGGTCGCCTCCACATTGCCGAATCGCGAACCTCACTGCGGTGTGTGATCGCCATCACCGCGAGAGGAAACGTTCAGGAAAAGAATCTCCGTCAAGATGGTTAACAGCAGACGTCCGCTGCTGGCCTGAGCCAACAGATTTATTTGATTCTTAGAGTTTGTTTATGTGGCGTTTACGCATCCCGCCGCACAGTATCACCAGATTTAGCCATGAAACGCCATCACAGTGCGGAAAGTGCTGCGGTCGTCGGGAAAGTTTTCGCCGGCGAGAATCCACGCGCCACCGCGGCAGAGGCGCTGGAAATCAACGTGATCTATACCGACCGTGTGGCGACGGCTGCGGCGATGAAAGCGACCGAAGCGCTAGCTCACGGGCTGGCGGACTGCATCCGACTGCGCGCAGGAATTGTGGTGCCGCTGCTATTGCCGCTCGACCAACCGTTGGTATCAGTTGAGTTCTTCGAAGGCGTGCTGCGAGAAGTTGCCGGAGAGCCTGGGCCGGATGGGCCGGAACTTTCGATCCACCTATATTTGTGCCGCGACTGGAACGATACTTTGTTGGAGGTTCTTAAGCCGAATTCCGTTGTGGTAATGGGTGCGCGAAGGCGTTGGATCCCGACGCACGAATCCCGGCTTGCGCGGTTGCTGCGACGCAGAGGAATCCGGGTCGTACTTGTGGATCCGGGGCCGACGTTGCGTGCTGCGGCGCCGCCACATCTCTCTCTCAAGCGATGGATTGGCGGATTGGGAGCGTTTCTGCGCCGCATTCGTGGCTCATGCTCGAGCATCCAATCGGCGGAGGCTCGCGAGGTTAATTGATGCTGGATCTATTTTACGTCGGCGTGGTGGTTGGTTTTTTTGTGTTGCTTTGGGGTTTTACCAAGGCCTCGGAGCGCTTGTAGCTTGTAGGAGGTTCGATGGAATACGCCATCGCAGGCGTCGTGGCGGCGGCTCTTTTCGTGTACTTGATGTACGCGTTGATTCGCCCGGAGAGGTTTTGAGGAGCGGCAATGACTTTAACCGGTGTAGCGCAAATTCTGTTTTTTTTCGCGATCATACTTGCGATCACGAAGCCAATCGGGATCTTCATGTACCGGGTATTCGAAGGACAGCGAACGTTCCTTCACCCGATTTTCCGGCCGCTGGAGCGGGCAATTTATTGGTTCAGCGGAATTCGCGAAGACGAAGAGCAGTCCTGGGTGCGCTACGCGGCTTCTTTAATCTCACTGAGCATCTTCAGCTGCCTGTTTGTCTATGCTATTCAGCGCTTGCAGGGACATCTGCCGCTGAACCCGATGCATTTTTCCACGCCGAAGGCTCCTTCGTTTGCCACGCCTATGACGCCGGATTTGGCCTTCAACACGGCCGTAAGTTTCATGACCAATACGAATTGGCAATCGTATTCGCCCGATACGACCATGAGCTATTTCACGCAAATGGCCGCGCTGGCCGTGCAGAACTTCGTCTCGGCGGCCGTGGGCATCGCGGTGGCCGTGGCGTTGATTCGTGGCTTCGCAAGGCGCACCACCAAAACAATCGGGAATTTCTGGGTGGATGTGACGCGGTGCACGCTTTATATCCTGCTTCCTGTTTGCATTCTGGCGACTTTGTTTTTCGTCTGGCAGGGATCGATCCAGAATTTTAGAGGGCCGGTGACGGCCACCACTGTCGAAGGCGCCCCTCAGGTCATCGAGCAAGGTCCGCTAGCGTCGCAGCTTGCGATCAAGATGTTGGGCACCAACGGCGGCGGTTTCTTCAATGCCAACTCCGCTCACCCGTATGAAAATCCCACGCCGCTTTCGAACTTGGTGCAAATGATCCTCATCTTTGCTCTCGGCGCCGGCCTGACGTACATGTTCGGCAAAGCCGTGGGGGATACACGCCAAGGGTGGGCCATTTTTGCGGCGATGGCGATCATGTTCCTCGGTGGAGTCTTTATCTGTTATGGGGCGGAACAGCGCGGCAATCCGGTGGTGAACCATCTGGGGGTCGAGGCTGCGTACACGCCCAACCAGCCCGGCGGCAACATGGAGGGCAAGGAAGTTCGCTTCGGAATCGCCGATTCAACGCTATTTGCGACGGTTACCACCGATGCGAGCTGCGGCGCGGTGAATAGCATGCACGATAGCTTTACTCCACTCGGCGGGCTCGTCCCGCTTTTCAACATACAGACTGACGAAGTCATCTTCGGCGGAGTCGGCGCCGGCCTGTACAGCATGTTGATTTACATCGTGATTGCCGTGTTTATTGGCGGCTTGATGGTTGGCCGAACTCCCGAGTATGTCGGCAAGAAGATCGAGCAAAAAGAAGTGAAGATGGCGATCATCGCCGTTTTGGCTACTTCGCTGGTCATTTTGGGGTTCACCGCTCTGAGCTCGGTGGCGCATTTTCCGAAGAATGGCTATTGGAACCCGCCGGGGGTAGCGTCCGCCAACACGAACAACCCCGTCGCTCACGGTTTTTCGGAAATTCTCTACGCCTATTCGAGCGGCGCCGGCAACAACGGCAGTGCTTTTGCGGGAATTAACGCCAATACGCCTTGGTACAACCTGACCATGGCACTGGACATGCTCGTGGGGCGATTCCTGTTCATCATCCCTGCGCTGGCGATTGCTGGAAGCCTGGCGCGCAAAAAACTGATTCCCACCACCAGCGGCACCTTGCCGACCACGGGTCCTCTGTTCGTGATTCTCGTGATCGGGACGGTCATCATCGTAGGCGCTCTCACGTATTTCCCTGCGCTCTCGCTAGGTCCCATCGTCGAGCACTTTCAGATGTTGAGCGGCAAATTATTCTGACCCGCGAACGGAGAGAAATATAATGGCTACTATCATGGCCACGCCGCCAGAACCGAAGCCGGAGATCAAACCGAAAACGCATGAAGATGCGGCGCTCATCTCCAAGGGTACTCGCGCGCGTCCCCTGTTCGACCCGGAGATCCTGCGGCGGGCGATCAAAGATTCTTTCGTCAAGCTGAATCCCAGAACCGTCGCCAAGAACCCTGTGATGTTCGTGGTGGAAGTGGGCGCGGCCCTGACCACCGCTTTCGTCATCAAGGAAGCGCTCGCAGGCCAGCACGGCGTTTTCTTCGGAGTGCAGATTTCAGTGTGGCTCTGGTTCACGGTGCTTTTTGCCAACTTTGCCGAAGCCATGGCCGAAGCGCGCGGGAAAGCTCAAGCCGATAACCTTCGCAAAACGAAAACCGACACCATTGCTCGAAAGCTGCTGGCTGACGATAAATTCGAGATGGTCCCGGCTTCCCAGTTGCGCGCCGGAGACGTCGTGTTCTGCGAAGCGGGATACCTGATCCCCGGAGATGGCGAGGTGATCGAGGGCGTCGCCAGCGTGGACGAATCGGTGATCACTGGCGAAAGTGCTCCGGTGATTCGCGAATCCGGCGGCGATCGCAGCGCCGTGACCGGCGGCACCAAAGTTCTGTCGGACCATATCAAAATTCGCATCACCTCGAATCCGGGCGAAACTTTCCTGGATCGCATGATCGCACTGGTGGAAGGCGCCGTCCGCCAAAAAACTCCCAACGAAATTGCGCTCAATATTTTGATCGCCGGCCTCACGTCGATTTTCCTGATGGCTGTGGCGACGCTCACTCCCTACGCGAGCTACGCGATCCACGCGATCGGCGGCGGAGTCGCGCCGTCGGTAGCCGTGCTGATTTCCTTGCTGGTGTGCTTGATCCCCACAACTATCGGCGGCCTGCTCTCCGCCATCGGAATTGCTGGCATGGATCGTGTGATGCAACACAACGTGTTGGCAATGAGCGGCAAAGCGGTGGAAGCTTCCGGTGACGTGAACACGCTGCTCCTCGACAAAACCGGCACCATCACGCTGGGCAATCGGCAGGCCGTGGAATTCATTCCCGTCGATGGAGCCAGTGAAAGTGAACTTGCGGACGCCGCTCAGCTTTCCAGCCTGGCGGACGAAACCCCGGAAGGGCGCTCGATCGTGGTGCTGGCCAAGGAAAAGTACGGGCTGCGCGGCCGGGAAGTTGGCGAGCACGAAGCCGAATTTATACCCTTTTCGGCATACACGAGGATGAGCGGAGTCGACATTGATGGGCGGCGATTGCGAAAGGGAGCCACCGGAGCGATTGCAAAATTCGTTGCTGAAGCGGGCGGCAAAGCGCCCTCGGCACTGTCAGAAACTTCCGATCGGATATCCAGGAACGGCGGCACTCCGCTTGCCGTGGCGGATGGTCGCAAAGTGCTGGGGGTCATTCATCTGAAGGACATCGTCAAGGGCGGCATGAAAGAGCGGCTTGAGTCTCTCCGTGCCATGGGAATCCGCTCGGTAATGATCACGGGCGATAACCCGCTCACTGCGGCGGCCATCGCGCAAGAAGCGGGCGTGGACGATTTTCTGGCGCAGGCGACTCCGAAGGACAAGCTCGAATACATCAAAAAAGAGCAAGCCGAGGGCCGCCTGGTCGCCATGACCGGTGATGGGACAAACGACGCCCCAGCTCTGGCCCAGGCTGACGTCGGCTTAGCGATGAACACCGGCACCATGGCCGCGAAAGAAGCCGGGAACATGGTTGATCTGGACAGCAACCCGACGAAACTGATCGAAGTGGTCGCCATCGGGAAACAGTTGCTGATCACCCGCGGCTCCTTGACCACTTTTTCGATCGCCAACGACGTGGCGAAATATTTCGCCATCATTCCGGCCATGTTTGCGTCGATCTATCCCGAACTGAATCACCTGAACATCATGGGACTGCACTCGCCGCAGAGCGCGGTGCTTGCAGCCGTGATCTTCAACGCGTTGATTATTATCGCGCTGGTCCCGCTGGCCTTGCGCGGCGTTCGCTACAAGCCGGTGAGTGCTGGACAGATGCTCATGCGCAACCTGCTGATTTACGGACTCGGCGGAATCATCGTTCCGTTCCCTGGAATCTGGATCATCGACAAAATTATCGTCGCCTTGCATTTGGTGTAGAGGAGCGAAGGAATGCTGAAAGAACTTGGACCGGGCCTGCGCTTGACGGTGGCCTTCACAATATTGACCGGTCTGCTTTATCCCGCTGTGATGACCGGACTTTCCGAGGCAATTTTCCCTCGCCAGGCGAACGGGAGCCTCGTGCTCGTCGATGGCAAGATCGTCGGTTCCCGTTTGATCGGCCAGGAGTTCACTCAACCGCAATATTTCCACCCGCGTCCCTCGGCGGCTGGAAGCGGCTACGACGCCACACAATCGGGCGGATCGAATTTGGGACCAACGAGCGCCAAACTAATTCTCGGAGCGATCACGACCGGAAGTGACGGCAAAGAAACGGTCAGTTTTGACGGCATCGAAGACCGCATCGTCCACTACTGCGTCGAGAATGGTCTACCCTATCAGTCCTCCGCGCCGTTGAGCCAATTCGAGGACGCGAAAGGCAATCTCGACGACGTGAAGCTGATCGGCGCTTTTAACTCCCCTAACAATCCACTGGTCTTTGTTCCCAAAGTTACGATTCCCGCGGACGCCGTCACTGGCTCAGCTTCCGGCCTCGATCCGGCCATCAGTCCCGCCAACGCCGAGTTGCAGCTGGCGCGAGTTGCAAAGGCTCGCGGGGTAAGCTTGGAACTTATTAAGCCTCTCATCGCCGCGTACACCAAGGGACCCGAATGGGGTTTCCTGGGCGGTTCTCGCGTTAACGTCCTGCTGCTCAATATCGCTCTCGACCGGCGTTTCCAAATTTCGAACCCGACTCCGATGAAGGTAGCGGATGCGGCAGACAGACAGAATGTCGCTGAGGAACGCTGAACAAGTTTAGGCCGCCTTGGTCTCGCGTCCGGAGCACTTGAGCTACCGAATCAAACTTCTGCTCTTTTTCCTCTCTGCTCTCGCCGTGCTTTTCGTGATGAACGTCGGCTATTCGGCGCTGAACACCTTGTCGCGTCTAGACGTGGTGGAAGCGCAGCGCGATACCTGGCAACGCCCTTCGGACGTGATTGCCGCTCTTGGGCTGACGCCAGGCAAACGAGTCGTCGATCTCGGTTGCGGCTCGGGATATTTCACACTCAAGCTGTCTCCAGTAGTGGGCAGAAGCGGTACCGTGATCTCCGAAGATATTCGCCGCCTGCCGCTCGCATTCCTTTGGGCGCGGAAATTGTCAAGAGGAGATCGCAACGTACAGGTGGTGCATGGAGAGGCTTCCGACCCGGAATTGCCCGTCGGGCGCGTCGATGCGGTGCTCATCGTTAACACTTTTCACGAGTTGGCGGACCCGCAAGCTATCCTCTGGCACGTGCGGAAAGCGCTGGTTTCCGGAGGGCGGCTCGTCATCGCCGATCGAGAGCCCAACCCCGCGAACATCGGTGCAACGGAAACTGGCAGACATGAAATTGCCGCGGAGCAAGTCGCACGCGAACTGGCTGCCGCTCACTTTCACGTTGTCAGTAAGAGTGAGCCATTTATTCGCGGCGATCCGGAGAACGAGACGTGGTGGATGATTGTCGCTGTGAAGCCGTAACAGGGTCTCGTCCGCGCGCCAGGCTGCTTCGTGTGCGAGCTTGCGAACATGGGGATGCCGTGGGCGTGTTTCTTCGGCGGAGTTTCGCTACACTGGGATCAAATGGCCAATAGTTCCCGTCAGCGGCCCACTCCTGAGCAGCTCCTCGAGCAGATCGAGCAAGAGGAGCGCCGCAACCGTCGCGGCCGTCTGAAAGTTTTTCTGGGCTACGCCGGCGGCGTCGGAAAATCCTTCCAAATGCTCGACGAAGGCCGCCGGCGCATGCAGCGTTGCGAAGATGTAGTCGTCTGTGCTTTGCAGCCAGCCTATCCTCCCGAAATCCAGGAAATTCTTCGAAAGCTTGAGATCATCCCCACGATCAAACAGGGCGACTCCGAAGCGATTGACGTAGAGGCCGTCATCAAGCGACATCCTCAAGTCGCGTTGACTGATGGCCTGGCGTACGACAACCCTCCAGGTAGTCTGAACGCGCATCGCTGGCAAGATGTAGAACAGCTGCTCGATTCCGGCATTTCCGTCATCACCACCGTCAACCTGCAGTATCTTGAAAAGCTGCAAGACGAAGTCGAACGCATCACCGGAACCCGCGCGCCATCCACCATTCCTCGCGGATTCCTGGATAGAAGCGCCGACGAAATCGTGGTGGTGGACGCTCCTGCTCCGCAGGCGCCCGCGCGCAATGTTGCGCCACTGGACCGCGCCGCCATGCTGGCCGAGCGTCACCAGCTTTCGCGGCTTCGCGAGCTGGCTCTGTTGGTCGCTGCGTCGGTCGTCGATCGCCAACTCGAAAGCTATTTGCGCGCGCATGGCATCGACCAGCCCTGGGGAGTGCAAGAACGTATTCTCGTGTGCATCAGCCCCCATGCCAACGCCGCGAGCATCCTCGAGAGCGGCAGCCGCAACGCCGACCGCTTCCAGGGCGAATTCTATGTGGTGTATGTGCAGGAACGCGAGCTTTCTCCCGAACACCGCCTCATGCTCGAACAGAACATCAACTATGCCCGCGAGCTCGGAGCACAAGTGGAAGTTTTGAGCGGGTTCGACACTGCCGAAGCAATTCTCCGATTCGCCCGGCAGAAGGGAATCACTCAAATTTTCGTCGGACACAGCAGCCACCACGGTTTGCAGCGAAGAATTTGGGGCAGCCTGGTGGAACGTTTGGTGCGTTCTGCGGAGGGAATCGATGTCGTCGTCTATCCCCAATAGCGTGCCCGGCAAGTCTGGTTCGTCCGGCAGCGTCCCGCAAACGGAGCGGGGCAGGTTGCAGGTGTTCTTGGGATATGCGGCGGGAGTCGGTAAGACGTACCGCATGCTCGAGGAAGCCCAAGAACTCAAACGATGCGGGAAAGACATTGTCATCGGCTATTTCGAACCCCACGGGCGAAAGGACACGATTGCTCGCACTGCCGGCCTCGAAATGATTCCGAACAAAATTATCGACTATCGCGGCGTTCAACTTCGTGAAATGGACACCGCTGCGATTTTAAAACGCCGCCCCGCGATCTGCGTGGTCGACGAGTTGCCGCACACCAACGTGCCAGGCTCGGGACACACCAAGCGATGGGAAGACGTGCAGGAGTTGCTCGACGCCGGCATCGACGTGATGACCACGATGAACATCCAGCACCTGGAAAGCCTGAACGATCAGATTTTTCACGTCACGGGTATTCGCGTTCGAGAGACGGTGCCAGATTGGCTGGTAAAAAGCGCCAACGAAGTGGTGATGGTTGATGCCACCACCGAAGCTCTCCTGAATCGGCTCAAGCGCGGGGTCATCTACGCACCGGAAAAGGCGCAGCGGGCACTCGAAAATTTCTTCAAGGAATCCACGCTTGCTTCCTTGCGGGAAATGGCCCTTAGGCAAACCGCTCACGAGCTGGAAATTCGCGAAATTGCCGAGACCACGCCTTCCAAACATCTCACCCCGATTCCATTCTCGGAAGCGCGCGTGCACGATCGAATTCTCATTTACGTGACCGCCAGTCCGTCCACGGCCGTGCTCATCCGCCGCGGCCGTCGCATGGCGGATTACTTGAACGCAGACTGCTTCGCTGTTTGCGTGGTGCCGCGCCGGGAAGGCCAACAACTTCGCGCGGAAGATCTTGACGCGATCGAGAGGCACCTCAATTTCGCCCGGACTCTGCATATCGATACGCGTACTCTCGAGGGAGAGAACGCCGCCCAGTCGCTCATCGATTTCGCGCGCCGCAATCAGATCACCCAAGTTCTTGTAAATCGGACGAAATATCATTGGTGGGATCGACTCTTGGGCACAGATCTGATTTTGCGCGTGGTTCGCAGCGCCAAGGATGTCCGCGTGATCATCGTTGCCGCGCGCCACCGCCCGACGCAGCCAGCATCCGTATAGGCAGCGGGACAGCTCCCGTAGCGCGCTGCTCTCGTTTATTCCGCACTTGGCCCGTGTTTATGCGCTGTTGATCTGTCCGGCGGTAGCTTTGCCGTGTCCGTTGTTTTTTTTTGGGCGGGCGATAATGCATGTGCCGGCAAGTTTCGCTATCCGCTTGTTCGTGGTGCTCTGTACTTCCGCTGTCTTCTTTCTGATTTATGTGTTCATCAATCTTGTGTCGGAAGCTAGACGGCAAGACAAGAGAATGCGTTAAAACGGCAGCTTCAGAAATATCCCCGCGAGCGCCCCACCATTCTCGCGCTAGAATACGCCCAACATGCGAACGATCACTCTCGAAGAGCATTACGCGACGTCGCAATTTCTAGATGGCCCGGGGCGCCAGCTGAAGCAGCGCATGTCGAGGCCTGGAAGTCCGACGGCAATCGTGCTTGAGCGGCTCTGCGATGTTGGCGAGAAGAGAATTGCGGACATGGACGCTGCGGGAATCGATGTCCAGGTTCTCTCGCTCACGTCTCCAGGCGTCGAGCAACTCGAACCAGCGGAAGCCTTGGCGTTTTCTCGAAGCACAAATGAGTTCCTCGCTATGGCTGTTCGTAAATATCCGGATCGCTTGGCCGGATTCGCGACCCTGCCAACCTCCGCTCCCGCAGCCGCAGCGGTCGAATTGCAACGAGTTGTGCGCGACTACGGATTCAAAGGCGCCGTGATCAACGGCCACGCGCGCGGTCGCTATTTGGACGATCGATTCTTCTGGCCAATCTTCGAGCGCGCCGAAGAACTGAACGTGCCAATCTACCTCCATCCCACTCAGCCTCCCCAGCCGGTGATAGACGCCTCTTACGGCGGGTTTTCTCCGATGGTCACTGAAACGCTGGCAGGCGCGGGTTGGGGCTGGCACATCGAAACGGCCGTTCATGTGATCCGGCTGATTCTAGGCGGAGTCTTCGATCGCTTTCCGAAACTGCAACTGGTGATCGGTCACATGGGCGAGGGGCTGCCGTTCATGTTGCCGAGATTTCAAGTTCTGTCCACCGATATAACCAAGCTTCGCCTCCCCGTCGCCGCGTATTTGCGTGAAAACATTCACTACACGTTCAGCGGTTTTAATTTCACAGCGACTTTCCTGGATTTGTTGTTGGAGGTAGGCGTGGATCGGATCATGTTTTCCGCCGATTATCCCTACGCATCCATGGAGCGCGCCCGTTCTTTCTTGGAACAGCTGCCGGTGAGCGCTACCGATCGCGAGCGCATCGCCCACACGAACGCGGAGCGGCTATTCGGACTGTAAATCGATTGCAGATTTCAGGCGGGCGCGCAATCGCGACAATCGAAATCGCGCGGTAGCTGCAGCGAACGGAGCTATCAAGCGTTCGACAACGTAGCGGACATCAGATGAAGCAGCCGAGAGTGCCTTCGAAACCTTGCTCCACTTTGCCGTCCGGCCACACTACGATGGGCACCATATCGCCGTACGTGCGAGCCTCGTCCATCAGTTTTTGGCTCAGCTCCACGCGCCGTTCTTCAAATGCGATTCCGTCAGCCTGAAATTTACGCAAAAGCTTTACGCATGCGTCGCATCCGCGAATCGTGTAGACGATGGGAATTTGGTTCGTCACGCTATTGGCTACTCGTGATTCGGCATTTTCAGCGCCGTTGACAGGAGCGAGCGCATTTCCCGGACGGATTCTTTCCGCCATTCCGGGAACCGCGGCGTGATTCGCTTGATTACTTCTCGAAGGAACGTTTGCCGTTCGGATTCCGGAATCGTGGCGAACGTGGCTGTTGGCGGCAAGTTCAGTTGCGATTTCACCTGGTTCGATATCGCGGCCAATTCCGCATGCGCTCCGGCCGAGCGTTCGGTGAATTGCGCGATGTAGCGCGTTTCCTTGGTGTAAAACACGAACACCGGTATCGCGCGCGATTTTCCATCATTGCTGAGAAATTCGTCCATGATGTCGGCGTTTTCATCGCGCGGGAAAACTCGAAGTTCCATGCCAGTGGTTTCGGCGATGCGCGCGATCGTCGGCAACTCGCGGTAGACGTCACCGCACCAAGCTTCTGCTAGCGCCAATATTCGCGCGGGTCCGTTGGGCAGTGCAGCAGCCTTTTTGAAGAACGAAATGTCGTTGGCGGAAAGCGCAGATTCGTTGTAATACAGCTCGAATTTGTCGCGATTGACGGCCGCTTGCGCGACAAAATCCGCGTACGTCAATCCTTGCTCGAACCGCGCGGGAGTGACCACAGTCGTTGCTTGCGGCACGTTCATATCTCCGGTGGTGCTTCGGCCCTAGAGATTACCACAGCACTATAGGAGTTGCGGCGGTATGGCGGGATCGCTCAAAGCTGATGAGGGTATGGGCAATCCTCCCCAGGCGCGCGGTTCCAGCGCCGCGTTTTGGTGGTAGAGATCGTCATAGAAGCGAACCTCAAACGAAACCGCCGCTGTCCAGAACAGCGGCGGTAGGGAATTGGCCCGAGGGACAACTCGTTACCTGGAAACTTATGCTGCGTTTACGAAGCTCGCCAACGCCTCGCGATTCTCGATGGTCAGTGTAGAACCCTTCAGCGTCACCAGATGCCGTTGCTTAAAATCTCCCAAAGCTCGCGTCACTGTCTCGCGCGAACTGCCAATGAACTCAGCGATTTCTTCATGCGTCAGCGGCATTTTGATGTGGGTGCTTCCCTTTGACGAATCCGCACCCGCTGACCAGTCGAGCAGCAGCTTGGCCAGTTTTTCCTGCACGGTTGTGGATAACGCAACGGTTCGAAGCTGCTCGCAGGCGCCGCGATAGTTCGAGCTCAGCTGCCGCACCAGTCCTTGCATCGCTTCCGGAAACGTTGTCAGGAAGCGCACGAAGTCGTCGTGTCTCACAAACGCGATCTGGCTGGGGCGAAGCGTTTCGGCGCTCACCTCGTACGGCCTGTTGCCAAGCACGGCCGTTAGGCCCAGAATCTCGCCTGGTTTGGCGATCCGCAGAATCAGAGTCTTGCCTTCGCTCGAACTAATCGAAAGCTTCACCTCGCCTTGGCAGAGAACGAATACGCCGTGCGAAGCCTGCTGTTCGAGGAAGAGAACGGCGCCGTCGGGATAAGCGGAAGTCGATTTGATGGTGTTGAAATGCTTGGTTGCCGCTGGCGAAAGCTTGCAAAAGAAACCGTTGCCCTTCACATTGCAGTTCTCGCAGTTGTCGTTCATCTCGAATCCGTACGGTCCCTTCATTTTACTCCTCCTGTTTCGCGCTGCCGGCGACGTTGCGCCGCGCTTCCTCGGCAAAAAAAATGGTCATGGGCGAATCGGCGAGAAACTCTGCTGCTGTTTGCCCGTAAATATCGGCGAGCACTCGCTGCCCGTTGCGATCCATGTGCGTGACGCCCCGCAAGTCGATTCCAAGTTTCCTTGAGCCCAGCGTTCCTGCGAGCTGTTGCCACGCGCGCTCGAATTCTTTGGCCCACGTTCCGGTAACTCTTCCATCCAGCCTGAGCCATGTTGTGTCTGTCCGTTCATCGACTCTGATCCTGAGCAATGTGCTGATCCGTTTCCCACGCACTGCTACTAATGGCACGCGGCACGCCAAACACTCTGTGCCAAGTCGGAACAGCCGATGTCCAACAGACACAGCTAGTTGCAGTGCCCACAGGCCGGAGGTGCGCCCAATCACCAGACAAAGTGACGAAGCTCACTGGCGAAATGCCGCCATGAGTGACGCGATTTCGTCATGCGTGCCTCACGTTGCACGAACGTCACAGCCAAGTGTGATAAGCCTCACAGAGAGCGCCACCAAAATCGCCAAAAATGATGCCAGGAGAGGTGCTTGATATGCGAGTGGCGGTGCTGACGACAGGCGGGGACGCACCGGGCATCAATGCCGCCATCCGTGCTGCCGTCCGCACCGGAATCGACCGCAGATGGGAGATGGTGGGCATTCGCCACGGCTATTCCGGTCTGCTCCAGAATGATTTTATTTCGCTGGGCCTGCGAGATGTAGGCGGCGTGATCGGTCTCGGCGGGACCATGCTTGGCAGCATCCGCTTCCCGGAATTCAAACGCGAAGAAGTCCAGCAACAGGCGGTCCGCATACTTCGCGACGCCCAAATCGACGCAGCCATCATCATCGGTGGCGATGGCTCCCAAGCGGGTGCCCTAGCGCTAACGCAACTCGGCTTCCCCGTCGTTGGCGTGGCTTCGACAATCGATAACGACCTGTGTGGTTCGGAAATTACCATCGGCGTGGACACCGCGCTCAATGTCGCGCTGGAAGCGATCGATCGCATCAAAGTGACCGCTTCGTCGCACGAACGCGCATTTCTGGTCGAGGTCATGGGGCGCAACTGCGGCTATCTTGCGCTCGCCGCCGGAATCGCCGGTGGGGCCGAGGCAGTGGTTCTCCCCGAACTCCAAACCGATCCCGAGGCGTTGGCGCGCTCTCTTCGCTGCGCCTACGAGCGCGGAAAGCGCCACGCCATTGTCGTGGTTGCCGAGGGCGCGGCTTACAACGCGGAGAAGCTATTAGGTTACTTCCGCGAGCACCGCGAGCGTCTCGGTTTCGAACTTCGCGACGTGAAACTCGGGCATGTGCAGCGCGGCGGGACGCCGGGAGCGTTCGACCGGCTGCTCGCCACCCGCCTTGCCGCGGCGGCCACGGAGCACATTGCACGGAAGGAATTCGGCGTGCTAGTTGGGCTAATTCGCGGCGAAACTGCCTCCACGCCGCTCGAAGAAATCGTGGGCAGGCGCAAGGCGCTCGATCCGTGTCTCCTGCGGCTGGCAGGCGTGCTGGCCAAATGAGAGTCGGGGCACTTCCGCATTTTGCATGTTGCCTGGGTCGCCTTTGCAATGTAGGTGCAGCGGCGTGGGGGCTCGCGCGAGATTTGTGACTCGAATCACCATTTAGGGGTGATCCTCGTCACGGCGCTGCCAGACCCTTTGAGGCAAGCTTCAGCGAGGAGTCAGGTCGATGAGCTCTATGACCGCAATTTCCAATAACGCACAGCTGAAGCAAATCCTTTATTTGACCGATTTTTCGCAACCTTCGGAAGCCGCTCTTACTTTCGCCTTGGGCATCGCGCGCTTGCATGGGTCGACGGTACATGCGTTGCACGTAATCACCGCCCCGCTTGAGTCGTATCCCGAGTCGCTTAGGGCGGATCGGGAAATCTCGGAAGCGGAGATGAGGCGCGTTGAGGCGCACATGCAGGGGGTGATCCACGACACCTCCGTGACAGAAGCCACCGATCTATGGTCCGGTTTCGAGCGAGCGATTGCGCATCACGGAATCGACCTGGTCGTCGTAGGAACACACGGCCGCACCGGCGCCGAGAGGTTGCTTTTGGGATCCGCCGCGGAGGAAATCTTCCGCCGCTCTCCGATTCCGGTGATGACGGTTGGGCCGGACGTAAAACACGAACCGGCCGGAGACGGCGCGCTCGATCGCATTCTCTTCGCCACGGACTTTTCAGCGAGCGCGACGGCTGCTTTGCCCTTTGCGATCGCGCTGGCCAAGGAAAACCACTCCCGCCTGCTGCTGCTTCATGTTCTTCCCAAGCGTCGTGAACCCGGCAACGCTCACAGCAACAAGCAAGAACTTTCGGTCGCTGAGGCGTTCCACCAGCTGCACGAAATGCTGCCGGCGGGCGTACCGCTGCCGCAGCCGCCCGATTTTGCGGTGGAATTTGGGCGCCCCGCCGATGCCATTCTCGCAGCGGCTGGGCAACGCGGCGCTTGCGTCATCATCCTCGGTATCCGCAGCGCAGAAGGGCACCTTGGCGCGGCAACCCACTTTGATCGGCCGACGGCCCACAAGGTGGTCGCGCACGCGCGCTGCCCGGTTCTAACCGTGAGGGCTTGATATTTGCCTGCAGCATGCTTGGCGATAAAATTAAACCGGCAGGATCGCTTATGCCTTCGACGCGTCATACAGATCCAGTCAGGTTGAAGTTTCGCATTGCAGCTCAATTCCACGCGCGCTAGATTGAATTCCCCCCGGAAAGACCAGATTCTCTGATCCAAGAGATGTAACGGAACACGTGCCGCGAACTGCCAGCCGTTCAAGCGGACGCCAATTATGGGCCCGCGATACAATGCAGGCGTGACCGTTTCGCGTCAGCGCAACCAGCGCACCTAAATTGGCATTGCGGATAAGCAATAGCGAGGTCTATGATTTGATCGATGTCGTCTAAGCGACGGACAGCACTTATCGCAGTCGTTCTGGCGCTGGCGGTATGTGCGCTGGGTTTCCACGTAGCCGCGCACTGGCACGCCGAAGCATGCGCCGATCAAGTTTGCCAAGCGTGTCACGCCGGGCACACGGCCATGCCGCAGCCCGTGATGCAATTGGAAGATCAGACGGTCGCGGCAGTCGATCGGTTCGTCGCACCGGATGCTTCGGCCCTGGCCGTCGCCTCTGTTTTCACCCATCGAGTTCCCCGAGCACCTCCCGCCTAAGCTCGAATTTCTAAAACAACATCTCCCAGCGCTTGCCGTCTTCGTGGCGGTGGGCGTTTCACTTCCACTCGATCTGCCATGCCACTAGGCGCGTGGGCTGCACTTATTGGGGAGAAAAAAATGAAATTCGGACATTCATTCTTAGGTGTATTGACACTCGTAGTGTGTCTGTTGAGCATAGCCCTAATAGCACGGGGGCAAGCAGGAACATCGGGCACGATCGAGGGCACGGTCACGGACCCGGAAGGCGCAGCGGTTCCGGGCGCCACGGTGACGATTCACAACCCGGTTAGCGGATACCAAGCGACCGCGACAACAGACAGCAGCGGAAAATTCAGCCTTTCGAACGTGCCATTCAACCCGTACCACATGACCGTGACGTCGAAAGGATTCTCTTCATTCGTCCAGGACGTAGAGGTTCGTTCCATCCTTCCAGTGACGGTTCCGATCAAGCTGGAGCTGGCCGGCGTGAGCACCACCGTCACGGTGGAAAGCGGCCAAGACTTAATTGAAAACACGCCCACCGCTCACACCGACATTTCGCGCCAGCTCTTCCAGAAGGTGCCGCTGGAAAGCCAATCGTCCTCGCTCAGCTCGCTGGTAACAGAAGCGTCGCCGGGTGTGACCTCCGATTCGAACGGACTTTTCCACGGGCTGGGCGATCACGCGGAAAATTCCTTTTCGTTGGATGGGCAGCCGATCACCGACCAGCAGAGCAAAGTCTTCTCCAATCAGATTCCGACCGAAGCAGTGCAGTCGATGGAAGTTATAGAAGGAGCGCCGCCCGCGCAGTACGGCGACAAAACCAGCCTGGTGATTGACGTGACCACGCGCTCTGGGCAGGGCGAGACAACTCCGCACGGCTCGATAAAGGCGTCCTATGGAACGTTTGGCTCGTCAACGGGAGGCTTCGATTTGGGATACGGAGGAACGACCTGGGGGAACTTCATCGCGGTGAACGGGCTGAACACTGGCCGATTCCTCGATCCGCCCGAATATTCGGTGATGCACGACAAAGGGAATGAAGAAAACGTATTCGATCGAGTGGATTACCAGTTCGATCCCAACGACACCGCGCACCTCGATTTCCAGTATTCGCGTTCGTGGTTCCAGACGCCCAATTCGTTCGACTCGCAGTTCGCCTCGCCCTGGTGGGGCGTGGTGGTCGACAACGGCGGCATCGCACCAAACGCGGCAGTCGGCTGCGCGAACGCCTACTGCGGACAGCCGGTTGGACCGGCCGATCAGCGCTCGCAGATCGGGACCTTCGATATCGCGCCCACCTGGAACCACATCATCAACATGGACACGATTTTCACGCTCGAGGGTTGGGCGCGCCGCGATGCATACAACTATTACCCGAGCCAGAATCCATTTGCGGACCTTGGTACTTTCAATCTGCAGCGCGAAAGCGTTGGCCAGGATCGCACCCTTTTGAATTCCGGAGCGCGCGCGAGCGTTTCGTACGTCAAGGGGATTCACAACGTGAAGGCGGGAATTAGCTACGAGCAGACGCTCCTCAATGAAAATGACAAACTGGGAATCGTCGATCCCACGTTTAATGCGCCGTGTATTGGACCTAATACGAATCTGCTGACTGGACCGTACACTGCGTACGCTTCCGTCCAGGGGTTGAGCGCTCCGAGCCAGTGCGCAGGCGCCGGATTACAGGCGAACGTCGATTCCAATCCCAATGCTCCCGCCAGCTCCCTCAATCCGAACCCGCTCGGCGCGTCGATATACCCCCTGTTTAACTCCACGCTTTTGCCGTACGACCTCACGCG
>DATLSB010000074.1:0-3808 GCA_035534415.1 Candidatus Dormiibacterota bacterium
TAGCGCGCCTGGAAGTGGACCGGTTCGGCGGGATAATTTTCCGTGGTGGGCTTCTTGAACATGGTGATGAACGTCACCTTGAAGCCCTTGTACAGGATGACGAAGGTGCGGAAGAATTCTTTAACGACCGATGCCATAAGCGTTTACTTTAACAAAGAGCGCCACGACGCGCAAATTCAAATCCAAGGGCGAATTTGGCTGCGACCTGTAGCTCAATTCCCTTTTACTCATAACGCAGCGCGACCATGGGATCCACGCGCATGGCGCGGCGAGCAGGGATGTAACACGCCGCGAGCGCTACCAACATCACGACGCCAACTGCAAGCAAGTAGCTCGGCGGATCGGTGGGTGCGATGCCGTAGAGAAGAGATTGCATCAGTCGCGCAAGGGCAATCGCCGTGCCGGTCCCAATCGCGATTCCAGATCCAACGAGCAGCATGCCTCGCGTCAAGACAAGCCTGAGGATGTCGCCCGGCATCGCTCCCAGCGCGAGGCGAACGCCAATCTCGGCTGTGCGGCTTCTCACCAGAAATGCCGCCACGCCATAGATTCCGACAGCTGCAAGCACGAGCGCGAGCACGGCAAACAATAGGAACATGCTTGCACCCATCCGCCACGGCAGGGTTTGCTCGTCGATCAGCTCGGTGATCGGCCGCACTTCCACGTAGCGTGACCCGGGCGCCACGACTTCGAGCGCGGAAGCGACACTTCGCTCAATGGCCGAGGGCTTGCCCGCGGTCCTGATCACTAGGCCTGTAGGGTTGGGGACCAAGTCGGTCCACCCGTTCACGGGTTGATCGAGTGGCGTGTACACTGAACCCTTAGGCTGGCCCGGCATATCGTCGAAAAGCCAATAGCGTCTCTCGTCCGGAACCACCCCGACGATTCGGAGTGATTGACTTGCGACTTTACAGGCGGCGTCATCGCTGGCCGCGTGGAGAGGCTTCCTCTGCGCTTGGTTTGTCTTCTCGCCGACGGCCTTTTTCTCCTTCAACTCTTTTGGATTGCATTGTTCGCCGTACGTGACCAAGTATCTGCCGAGAGCATTCCCTTCTGGCGCGACTTCTCTTGCGAGACTTTGGTTCACGATTGCAACCAGAGGCGCACCAGTCCGGTCGGACGGCAAGAAGGGGCGGCCTTGGATGATCCTCAAGCCCATTGCCGCAAAATAACCCGGCGATACGGCGTTGAATCCTGCACTCACGTCCCGTGCGGGAGAGGAACTTGTGGCGGCGATGCGGAAGCTGGTTAAGCTGTAGCCAGCAAACGGCACGGATGCAGCAAGAGCAGCATGCTCGACGCCCGGAACCGCCATGGCACGTTGACGCATGCGCTCGTAACCGGCGCTGATATCGGCAGGTTTATATCCCGAGGATGCCATGGTGGCGACAAGGACGTGCGGCGCGTCAAACCCAAGCCGGATCGCCTGAACGCTGCGGAGGCTGCGAACAAAGAGCGCCGCTCCGACGCTGAGCACCAACGTCAGCGCCACCTGGATCACCAGAATCGCGGAACGCATTTTGGACCGCTGGTGGAGGGCTGGCCCACCTGATTTCAGCGTTTGCAGGGAATCGAAGCAGCTGGCTTTCCAAGCTGGCCAAAGCCCGCTGGCCACTCCGGCCATTACAGCGAAACCGGCAGCCAGCCCAAGCATCGTCAAACTCATGGAACCGCCTTCGTAAAAGTGCGGCGGCAGCAAGAAAACCCCCACCAGCGGACGCGCCCAGTACGCCAGGAAAAGCGCCGCCATGCCGCCCATCAGACTGACGAGCAAGCTTTCGACCAGTATTTGACGAATCAGCCGACTGCGTGTCGCGCCGAGCTGCAGGCGGACGGCCATTTCCTGCTGGCGCTGCATAGTCCGAACCAGAAACAGGTTCGTGACATTCGCGCACGCAACCAGAAAAACGAGGAGAGCCACGCCCATCAGCCAGAGTGAAACGCGCGCCTCGTTGGAGGGATCCTTAAGGATGTCTGCGCTTGTGCGTGCGGCGAGATACGGCTCGAGACGAATCGCATCTGCCGGATTGCCGCCGCTGTACCGGAACGCGCTCGTTGCCTCGGCTTCGGCCTGCTGCCACGTCGCGCCACGCACTGGCCGGCCGATCACCTGCAACCACCATGCTCCCGTATCAGTAGTTGGGTCTCTCCCCTCCGGCCCCCGGTCGCCATCCGAGATTGGCAGCCAAACATCCACCGCGTCCGGATCCAGCCCCGTAAATCCGCGCGGGGCTATGCCGATCACCGTCTGCTCTTTTCCGCCAATCAAAATCTCGCGGCCGAGTATCTTTGGATCGCTTCCTAATTCCTGTTTCCAGAAGTCATATCCCAGGATCACCACTGGAGCGCCGCCAGGCCGCGTCTCTTCTTCGGCCGTGAAGGGCCGACCCATCAGCAGTTGGGTGCCGAGGAAGTCGAAATACGCATGGGTAATGTAACTTCGCTGAATCTCCCGCGCGCCTGAACCGCGGCCATAGTCAGTTGCGAATGGGGAGCTTTGCGCCGCGAGTTCCAGGAGATGCGCATGCTCCAAGAGCTGCCGGTAGCCGGGATAATTCGCCAGTTCCATTTGCGGCTGTCCGGTCTTGTCCACCGCGTCGACGCGCATGATTTCTTGCGGTTGGCGGAGGTCCGCGGGCACGCGAAAGAGAAGCATATTTACGATGCTGAACATCGTCACGTTTACGCCCACGCCAAGCGCGAGCGTGAGAATAATCGCCAACGTGAAGCCGGGCGATTTGCGCAGCATGCGGAAGGCGAAACGAATGTCTTGCGCGAGCGTTTCGAGGAAGCGGACGCCGCTCGAGTCGCGATACTCTTCCCTGATTTGGTCGCGGCCGCCGATGGTGAGGCGGGCGCGGCGGCGCGCTTCGGCAAGAGGCAAGCCGGACTGGACGTACTTCTCGACCTGCTGCTCGAAATGAAAGCGCAGCTCGTCGTCGAGTTCCCTCTCGACGGTGTTGCGGCGGAACAGATTGCGCAAGCGAATCAAGGGATCGCTGAACATATTCGCCTCCATAAGTCACTGCGCATGGAAAGCCTCTACGCTGGACCCAAGACTTGAGCGACGGCGGCTGTCAACTTCTTCCACTCGCCTTTCTCGGCTTCGAGCTGCTTGCGGCCGCTTTTTGTGAGTTCGTAGTATTTCGCGCGGCGATTGTTGTCGGATGCGCCCCAGCGCGCCTTGATCCAGCCGCGGCGTTCGAGGCGATGCAGCGCCGGATACAGCGAGCCTTGCTGGATTTGCAGAACCTCGCGAGAGATCTGATGGATGCGCTCGGAAATGCCCCAGCCATGCTCGGGGCCGAGGGCGAGAGTCCTGAGAATGAGGAGGTCCAAGGTCCCTTGCGGAAGGTCGATCCGCTGTTGCGTGCGGTCTGCCATACGATCTGATATTCGATCTGGCATGCGTTCCCCTTGTGCTTCGACATGTGCTTCTACAGGACCTTATATCGGTCCTCTTGTCGAAGTGCAAGAGGAAAAAGCGCGGCGCGTAATACTTGTTAAAGTACACGGAATTTGTAGATTTATTCTCCGGGAGGAGAAACGGGCGCGGGTTCTTGCGGTCCGGCCTGGCCGGTGATGGCGGCGACGATTTGTCTGCCGTGGAAACGCCCGTTCTCGATGAAGATTTCGCCGGTGTGCAGGCCGCCGAGCAAGACGCCCGCCAAATAAATTCCGGGGATATTGCTTTCGAGCGTTTGCAGATTGCAATCCGGCTTACGCGTTCTGGGATCGAGGCGGATTCCGAGGCTTTCCAGGAAAGAAAAATCGGGATGATAGCCGGTCATGGCGAAAACGCGAAACG
>DATLSB010000075.1:0-22114 GCA_035534415.1 Candidatus Dormiibacterota bacterium
TATCCCGCAAAATTCCTCTCGGTTTCGACGCCAGAACGCCTCGCGGAACTGGAAGCCGCATTCCATCGCGCGCGGAGGTTTTCGGCTGGCGGCGCGTTCTACAACGTCGCGAAAGAGCGGCAACCCGGAGAGGACTCACCAATCGGCTATTGCCCGATCTGTGGCGGTCGCCTGAGTGAGACGGTTGAGCCGTGGGTTTCAATCTTCGATCTGGAACGCGAGGGCCGAAAAGACGTTGAGCAAGTACGTCGCGACGTAGGCCGCGCGAAGGTTCTCTCCGGGAGTGCTTCGCCGTGAGCACGAAACCGGAACAATTCGCGGGTGGCGCGCTCCCGAATTCGGGCAGAGGCGCTGAGGTCCGCGCAGTGGGCGAAAATCTCCACTCAACCGCAGCGGAGAAAGTAAAAACAGGCTCGCCAGTCGAACGGGCGAACGGCAATGGTCAGAAGCCTTGCTCGAAACGAGGGGATTCACGCGCTTATATAGATTCAACTGTGCAGGAGTTCTTTTCGTTCCGCGATCTTGCGAATCGCTGGCGCGTCTCACGGTCGGCGGTATACGTGTTCTTGCGGGGCTACCCGGTGATAGACTTCGCCCCGGCTCCCGGACGCAAGGGACATAAGCTGGTTTCCGCTGAAACCGTCCGTCAAATCGAGCGGGAGCGACAAAGGGTGATGCGCTGATGCTCTGTGAACGCAAACGGGGTGCGAAGTTTCACGTTGAAGGGCGAATTGCAGGTGAGCGCGTCCGGCTGGCGTTAGGGACTGCCAACCGAGAGAACGCCCGCGCGACGGTTAGGGACATCGAACGTGCTGTATCGGCAGGCGCGAATTCGAGCCTCTGGCCGAAACTGAAAACGATTCTCCCGCCTAAAAGTTTCGACTGGCTTGCGGCGAAAGTGGGCTATCAGGAAACCGCGCCCGTTTCTGTGCCGTCGTGGACTGAGCTTGCGCGGCTTTTTGATGCGGACGCGCGGCGGCGAATCGTTCTCGGCAAATTTCGGGAGTCCAGCCTAGAGCGGTACCTTTACGAAACGCGCGAGTTTGGGGATTTCCTAGCGGAGCGCGGAATCGCCGATCTGTGCCAGATAGAGCGGGCGCTTGTCGAGCAATGGAAAGCGTGGCGTTTGGGCCGAATCAGCTCACGCAACCGAGACGGCTCGGCGAGAAGCCTTGCTCTGTGCGCTGCGATTCTGCATCGCGTGTTCGCGTTCGCGCTCGAAAACGAGATGATCGTGCGGAATCCGGTACGGCTCGAAGGGCGTCCGGGCCACAACCCGGAGCGCGGCTCGCAGCCATTCAAACCGGATGAGCTTCGCAAATTGCGCGAACACTCCGGGCCGGATTTTCTCACGTTTGAGTTATTGAAATGGACCGGACTGCGCGGCTCCGATGCTGTCGCTCTAACGTGGGCGGAAGTTGATTTCGATGCGCAAGAAATCGTGCGTGTCACACAAAAGCGCGGCAAGCGCGTTGTGGTGCCGATTCACTCCGAACTTTTGTTCGCGCTAGAGATGGAGCGGGACAGACGCAACCCCGATCCGTGCGAACGGGTGTTGCTCAATCCCGAAACCGGCAAGGCATTCACGCGGCCCCGGCTGTACTCTCGCATGATGGCCTTGGGCCGTCGCGCCGGTGTCTCTAGTTCCAATCCGCATCGCTTCCGGGACTCGCTGGCGGTCGAGATGCTCACTCAAGGGGCGACTCCCTACGACGTGGCAAAGGTTCTCGGCGACACGATAGAGACGGTCGAACAGCACTACGCGCCATTTGTGCGGGAGCTTCGGGAGCGGGTTCGCCGGATTATGGAGTCCGTTCCTGCTGAAAGTGTCGAAAAGTTGGGCACAATTTGGGCACAATCGGGAGCAAAAACATCGCAAGTCCAATAAAATCAGCGGATGAGCCTGTAAGCCGGTTTGTCCGAAAGGTCGAGCCGAATCCGCAAGTTACGCAAAATCAACAACTGCTCCGCGTCGATTGTGTCAGGGGTGTCAGCTTTTTCCCGGTCGCGGGTAGGACTTGGGCAGGAATTCCTACGCCCTTGTAAGCTGCTAGTCAGTTTGTCCGAAAGCCTCCCGGAATCGTGGAAGCCCATATTTGTTTATCAGAGTGTTGGCGAATTGCGGCTCAAAACCAGTGACATACGCTATCATTCCCGCCAACGAGGCCTGCTCCTTCGGACCTAGCGAGTCATATTTGTGAACGAGCGAGCGGACTTTGCGCTTAAAATCGCGACCGACGTGGGCTCGTCCGTCGCTACCTAAAACGATTCCGGTGACTCTACGCGCTCCTCGTTTTGAGGAGTAGCGAGTTTTGCTCGAATTAATCTTAAGGCTTGATGGGAACTTGACCGTTGAAATCACGTCGCTGACGCCCTGTTGGACCTCGCTTAGTACGTTCGGCTGTGATGTCGAAAAGAAAAGATCATCGGCGTAGCGAGAATACCTCACTTGTTTCTTTTCGGACAGCGCGCGAAGGTCCACGTCCAGGTCGTAACAGATTGCGTTCGATAGCGCAGGCGAAGTAGGCGCACCGATTGTCAGAACAGCCTTTCGACACACAAGCTTGCAGAACACATCGATGTCGTTTGGGGTCCAGGCAGCAAATAATGCGGCCCGATCCGAGATGTATCTGGCTAGGTCCACTTGGGAAATTGACGGAAAAAAATCCTTAAAGTCCATCCTTAGCAGGTAGCGGCTATTTTCATGAATTCGAGCATTGTCGAATATTGATCTGTTTTTCTGGTATGCCGCTGCGGCGGGGTGTACAGGCAGCTTTTCAATTACATGCGTTAAGAGCCATCGTTGGAACGCTTTCAGTCGTTTTGACGGGTGATGAATTGTCCTCGTCCCGCTTCCGCCTCTCTTTGGAATTTCATACACTTTGTACTCATGTGAGGCAGTGCGAGCAAGACTTTGCACGAAATTTACGGGGACTCCAATTTCCGCAGCCATTCGCTCCACGATCATTCAGTTCCTCGAACTTCGCTAAGGATCGCTCTGGCTTCCGGAACTTTGAGCAGAACCGATACGTGAGCAGCTCGTTGGCTGCTGAGATTCAAAAGACGAACGTGGTGAAACGGGTGGTCGGTTGCGTCCGGCAGCGCCGGCGAATAATACCTCTCACTTTTACCGTCCGCGTCGAGCGTTTTGACTCTCAGCAAGTCCATAGCTGTGGCCAATCCGACTAGAGTCGGCACATTGATCGCGCTCGACAGTATCGAGGGAGCGATGCGCCCAAGATAATATTCGATCATCTCAATGGTCGCCGGATGTATAACGGCGATCAGATCGCAGAGAAAAAACAGCAGATGCTTTGGACTAGCAGCCAAATCGGCTACTACCTTCACGGTTTGAGATTTCGGAATTCGCGCGATACGATCTTCGATTTCTGCGACCGCTTCAAGAATTTGCGAAAAGGCAACGTAGATCGTCGGTTTAAAATCTGACACTGCATCAATCCAGCGCAGCGGGCCGGTCGCGATAAACGATGATTCGCGTTCATATCTTCCGTCAACAATCGGTAACAGTTTCTTACGCAAGGGCTCGCTAAGCGAGAAGGCTCCTAACTCCGCGCAGGTGCCCGGGCTCTCTACTATAATGATGACGAGGTCGGCAAGTTCAGCGAGGTCAGATTCCATTTTGAGCGCGCCGTGTTCGACGCGGGACGCGATTTGTTCCCACACGCGCTCGGCATAAAATAGACTTACGCCAGGAACATGTTTCTTTAGGTAGTCTCGAAGGGTGTCACGAACACTACTGCCGGCACCGCCGCACAGAAATATCACAGGTGACAACCGGCGGAATCGGTAGGGAGCCACACACAAATACTGTATCAGCGCCTCGCGAGTAGCGATATACCCGGGATGCTCAAGCCACGTTCCCACGGCTCCTACTTTGAGCGGACCCCGAAGCGACTCGTCGCTTCGGGGCAGAATCTGTGACAATAAGTTCGGCTTGGCTAAACACCAGGCACAGACGCCTAAAGGCTGACGGCTGCACATGCTAGGAGCGTGCGGCTATCCTAATCAGCCGACCTTGCGTCGACAAGGATATATTTGGCAACTTATAATTGTTCGATGGGGAACCTACAAGGGTCCCGGGATAGCCTTGGGTCGAGATGCTCTATCGTGGCGCGGCGCCCTCCGACGTAGCGAAGGTTCTTGGCGACACAATCGCGACAGTCGAGCAACACTATGCGCCGTTCGCTCCCGAGCTTCGGGAGCGGGTTCGCCGGATTATGGAGTCCGTTCCTGCGGAAAGCGTCGCAAAGTTGGGCACGATTTGGGCACAATCGGGAGCAAAAACATCGCAAGCCCAATAAAATCAGCGGATGAGCCTGTAAGCCGGATTCTGTCCGCTGCACAGCGCGCGTTCGATTCGCAACTTAACTCGAATCGGTGCGCACAACGCGGCGCGGCGATCATTCCTCTAGGTCCCGGATCGCTCCGGGACTCCAGCAGCCTACCCGAGGGTCGCAGATCGCATTTTTTCAAATGCAATCATACGGGCCGGGCCGGCCCTCCCCTCCTATTTGGCCTTGCTCCACGCGGGGTTTTCCGTGCCCCCGGCATTGCTGACGGGGCGGTGGGCTCTTACCCCACCTTTTCACCCTTACCAAATGCGCTTTGCCGAAACTGGCAAGCTCCGCGGTTTCCCGCAAGCCTGCCGCCGAGGCCGAAGCCGCACCGGCGGTTTATTTTCTGTGGCACTTTCCGTAGCCGCGTCCCTGGCGCGAGCTTACGCCCGCAAAACCTCAAGGACCGGCCCCCTGGCGTTACCAGGCGCGTTGCCCCATCGTGGCCGGCTCTTGCGAGTTCGCCACGACCGGAGTCCGGACTTTCCTCCCGTCCCGGCACGCATGCCGGAACCGGCGATCACCCGGCTCACCCGCTAACCGCAATTATACCGCGAATGCCTGATTTCCTTCGCGCGCGGTAAGTGCTTGGATTGCTTCGTATGCGTAGCGATCGGCAACAGAACCGCGGCTCCAGGCGTTTCGCTGCGATCCGGCGGGGACTCGCGTGGAATACGATTCTGGCGCTTGCTTGCGTGACCGCAGCTTACGCCGCGCCGCCTGGCAAGCAGGACGCGAAAAAGCTCTCTAGGTACACGGCAATTGTCGTGGAAGCTTTCACGGTACAACAGAGCGCGGCAACCAAAGATTTCCCCATCGGACTCGAATCGGCGCTGCAGAGCGACGCCGTATCGAAATTGCGGGCAGCTTCACTATTCGACGCGGTGATCAACGCGGCCCCGGCTCCCGCCGCTGAGTCTGGCGAGGTGGCTCCGCTCGATCTGCGAGTGAACGCGGCGCAGCCGATCGCGCCCAATTCAGCCGCCGTCGCCGCGCAGTAGTGAACCTTCCGCATGAATGCCTCCGTCGCCCATGCGATTAGGAACCGGGGCTATTTCGACGCCAGCAGCTTTTCGAATTGGGCTTCGTCGAGGATGGGGACGCCGAGAGATTTTGCTTTATCGAACTTCGATCCGGGATCGCCGCCGACGACCACGTAGTTCGTTTTCTTGCTGACGGTCGATCCGGCCTTGCCGCCATGCGACGCGACCAGCGCTTCGGCTTCCTCGCGCGAGCGCTTCGTCAGCGTGCCGGTGAAGACAAACGTCATGCCCGCAAATTTGGCGCTCTTCGGCGCGGCCCGCTCTTCCTTCATCACCACGCCGACGGCTCGCAGACGGTCGATCAGCTTGCGGTTGGCGTTTTCGGAGAAAAATTCGCGCACGCCCTCGGCGATCTTCGGGCCAATTTCGCCCACTTCCACCAATTCCTCTTCGCTCGCGTCGCGCAATTTTTCCATCGAGCCGAAATGCGCGGCCAGCAGTTGCGCCGTGCGTTCGCCAACGAAGGGAATGCCGATGGCATAGATAAGCCGCGCCAATCCCGCTTTTTTACTGGCCTCGATTTCATCGAGCAAATTCTGCGCCGATTTTTCGGCCATGCGTTCCAGATTCGAAAGCGTCTCCGGATCGAGCTTGTAGAGAGCGGCGAAATCGTGCACCAGTTTGTGCTCGATCAGCTGATCCACGATCTTTTCACCCAGCCCGTCGATATTCATGGCGTGGCGGCTGGCAAAATGCAGCATCGATTCGCGCCGCCGTGCCGGGCAGGAAACGTTGACGCAGCGATACGCCACTTCGCCTTCCCGCCGGTGAACGCGCGTGCCGCACACGGGACATTTCTCCGGCATGTGGAATTCCTTTTCTTCCTTGCCGTGCTTCACCACTTTCAGCACGTGCGGGATCACTTCGCCGGCGCGTTCTACCAGCACCGTGTCCCCGGCGTGCACGCCGAGCCGCGCAACTTCGTCCATGTTGTGCAGCGTCGATTTCGTAACCGTCACGCCGCCGATCTGCACCGGCTCGAAGATCGCGAACGGCGTCAACACGCCGGTGCGTCCGACGCTCACCTGAATCTCGCGCACCACCGTGGTTTCCTGATGCGCCGGGTATTTGTACGCCAGCGCCCAACGCGGCGCTTTGGACGTGAACCCCAGCTCATTCTGCAGCGAAATTTCGTCCACTTTGATGACGATGCCGTCAATTTCGTAAGCCAGCTTTTCGCGCTTCGATTCCCAGCTGTTGATGTAGCGCTCCACTTCCTCGAGCGAATGGCACAGCTTCCAATCATCGCTGGCCTTGAAGTGCAGCGTCTTCAGCGCTTCGAGCGATTCCGAAAGGCGCTTCTTCGCCGCGCGCCCATCGACCAGCAGGTAATAGGCAAAAAAGTCCAGCTTGCGCGACGCGGTGATGCGCGAGTCCAGCACGCGAATGGATCCCGCCGCCGCATTGCGCGGATTGGCGAAAATCTTGCCGCCCTGCTCTTCCTGCTGCCGGTTCATCTCCTGAAACGCCTTGCGCGTCATAATCGCTTCGCCGCGCACTTCGAAATTGACAGGCAGACCAACCTTTTTCAGCAGCGCCGGATCGACGTTCAGCGGAATGCTGCGAATCGTTTTGACGTTGGGCGTCACGTCCTCGCCGGTAACTCCATCACCTCGGGTGACGCCGCGCACCAGCCGCCCGCCTTCGTAAACCAGCGACATGCTCAGGCCGTCGAATTTGTGCTCCGCGATGTAATCCACTTTTTCGCGCCCGGTGGTCTCGCGCACGCGCCGGTCGAAATCGCGCAGCGCCTCGACGGAAAAAGCATTGTCCAGGCTGACCATCGGCGTGGTGTGTCGCACTTCCTGAAATCCCGCGCGCGCCGCGCCTCCCACACGCTGCGTCGGTGAATCGGGAGTGACCAGATCGGGATGCTGCGCTTCCAGCTCTTTTAGCTGGTTCATCAGCCGATCGAAAGCGGCATCCGAAATTTCCGGGTTATCCGCCACGTAATAGAGGTATTCGTGGCGGCGAATCTCTTCGCGCAGCTGTTCGATTTCCTTGGAAGCTTCGCGGGAATGGGACGTCTTCGTGGAAGCCATGCGCGACCTCGGGCGTCGAAACTTCACGGCATCCGCCTCACAGAGGCGGGGTCAGCTCAAGCGCCGAGTAGTATACAATGCCCTGCTAGAGTGCGCCTTCAGGACCAAACCCGTGCCGAACGCGATTAAGGACGCCCTGCTCATCTACAATCCGACCAGCGGCCGGCGCCGCAGCCGCCGCTTCGCGGAGATCGAGCGGGCCGTACGCATCCTGAAGGAAGCCGGGATAACCACCGAGCTTGCGCCCACATACGCGCCCAATAGCGCCACCCAGATCGCCCGGCGCGCCTCCGAGGACCGCCGCGGCATGGTGATCGCCTGCGGCGGCGACGGCACCATCAACGAAGTTGTGAACGGCCTCGCCGGCACCCAGACTCCGATGGCCCTGCTGCCCGCAGGCACCGCGAATATTTTGGCGAAGGAGCTGCGCATCCCGTGGGACATTCCCCACGCCGCGCGCCTGATTCCGAATGCCACGGTGCGCCGCATCGCGCTGGGGCTGGCAGTCCCGCTCAACGGCAATCATTCCGAAGCCATGCCACGCGAGGGCCGCTATTTCCTTTCCGTAGGCGGCGCGGGGCCCGACGGCGCCATCGTCAACGGCGTCCACGCAGGACTGAAAAAGCGCGCCGGAATTGTGGCCTACTGGTGGGAGGGCCTTCGCCAGCTACTCAGCTACAATTTCGCCGAAATGCGCATCGATTCGCATGGCCAGGAGCGGCGCGCCACCATTATCGTTGTCGGCCGGACGAAGCATTACGGCGGCCCATTCAAAATCACCACCGGCGCCGACTTGTTCGAAGACAGCTTCGAAATCCTCACGTATTCGAAGCGCAGCCGCCTGGCGTATGCGCTGTGCCTCCCGGCGCTTTGGATGGGCCAGCTGCGCAAGCGCGAGGGCATCGCGGCGTGGAAAGCGCAGCATTCCACTTGCGAGCCGGCCGGAGCGCATCCGGTTTACGCTCAAGTGGACGGCGAACCCGTGGGAGCTCTGCCACTCTCATTTCGCATCGTGCCGGACGCGCTTTCGCTACTTACGCCCGCGGAGTAGTGGGACTTCGCGGCCGTTCGCAAATATTTCATGGAACCGTTTACGCACGCCTTCACGTCGCTGGCGCTCGCTAAATCGGGCGAACGCTGGCTTCCGCGCTTCGGCATCGCCATGCTGGTGGCCGCGGGCGTTGCTCCCGATCTCGATTACGCCAGCTATTTCGCCGGCCCAGGCGCGTTTTTAACTCTGCACCGCACCCTGTTCCATTCGCTCCTCGACGGGGCTGCGCTGGCGTGCGCGCTCGCTTTCGGATTTTACATCCTCGATAAAAAATGGCCGCGTTCGCACGTGGCGCAGGACAAAACCTACCCGCCGCCCGCGCTTTTCCCTGCGCTCGCTGTCTGCGCCATCGGTGTCGCCGGAAATATTTTGCTGGACGTTTGCAGTGGCGAAGGCGTGCAGCTACTTTGGCCATTTCGTCCCGGCTGGTATCGCTGGAATCTGGACGGCAATCTCGATCCCTGGCTGCTGCTGATTCTGGTCGCGGGCTTGCTGCTGCCGCTGCTGTTCCGCCTGGTGAATGAGGAAGTGGGCGTTCGCAGCAAAGGGCGAGGCAACTCTCGCGCAGCCATCGTCACGCTGATTGTGGTGGCCGCGTATTTCGGATGGCGTGCGCATCTTCACGGCGAGGCGGTCGATCTGCTGATGTCGCATGAATTCCACGGCCACATCGCTCTTTCGGCGGAGGCGTTTCCTGATGCGTCCGCGCCTTTCGACTGGCGGGGCGTCGCCGTTACGGACAACACCGTCGAGGAAATGGACGTGCCGCTCGGCCCCGGCGGCGATTTCGATCCCGATCGCAGCCGAACCTATTTCAAACCCGACGATTCCCCCGCCCTCGAAGCCGGACGCAAAACCGCGGTTGCCCGGAAATTTCTTCGCTACGCCGCCATGCCCTTCGCCAGCGTCGTGCAACTTGAGGACGGGTATCGCTTCGAAATTCACGACCTCCGCTTCGCTTCCGACGATTTCGACGCCGCCAATATTTTCGTGCGCGTCGATTTCGACAGCCACTTGCATATCCGCAGTCAGGAATTTCTCTTCGCTTCCTCGCCGAATCCGTAGAGCAGCTAAACGTGTGAGCGCGGCCCGCGGGACATCCACCGCCCCGCAATGTAGAGAATCGCCAAGCTCGCGAAGACCGACCCGGCCAGTAGTGTTTCATGCGACAGCGCGTAGCGCAGAATCACTGGCCCGTAGCGAACCGCCAACATTCCTTCGGCGAAATAGCGCAGGCTTCGTCCCAGCATCAGCGCAATCACGAACGTCCGCAACGGCACTTGAAAGACACCGTCGGCCAGCACGAATACCTTAAATGGAAACGGCGGAGGCAAAATCGCCGGCACAAAGGTGCTTATGAACGCATTGCGCTGCACCCATGCGCGAATCCTGTCCGCGCCGCCGCGCGCGTGCCGATGGAAATACGCTTCTCCCCCTTTTTTCGCCAGCAGATAAAGCCAGATGCAGCCCGCCAGCGAACCGATCGCCGCCATGAAGCAGTAATACGGCATGCGTGCGGGGCGCTGAATCGAGCTTTCGATCACCAACGCATCCGTCACGAACGGGAAAGACAAAATCGAGGAGTCTAAAAACGCAACTACGAAGACACCGCCGCCTCCCAATACCGCGACGAGCTTCTGGAGCCAATGCGGCAACTTCACGGCCTGCATGTTGAGGAAAAATCCTCCGTCGAATCGCGCCGATTGTAGCAGAATTTTTCACGCGCACTCCCGAAGAACGCGCGGTATCAAATTGCTCATTCGCGCACACTCAGATAAAATTCCGGCTTGAGCAATTTTCCTCCAACGTCCCAGCTCCTTTCCGGATTGAACGAGCGCCAGCGCGAAGCCGTGCTTTCGACCGATGGCCCGCTGCTCGTTCTCGCAGGCGCCGGCACGGGCAAAACGCGCGTAATCACCTACCGCGCCGCCTATCTGATCGAACGCGGCGTGCCGCCGGGCGCGATTCTGGCGGTTACCTTCACCAACAAAGCGGCTGACGTTATGAAGCAGCGCATTGCCGATCTGCTGCGCTCGGTCGGCAGCGACGCTGCGGACATGTGGGTATCCACATTTCACAGCTTTTGCGCGCGCCTGCTGCGCCGCGAATCGAAATACCTCGGTCTGCCCCGCGATTTCGCCATTTACGACGACGACGATCAGACCGCCGCCGTCAAGCGCGCCCTAATGCAGCTCGATTTTTCCACCGAAGATTACCCGCCGCGCAGCATCCGCGCGCAAATCAGCCACGCGAAAAACCACGGTATCTCTGCGGATGACATGGCCTCGCAAGCGTCGCAATCCGGCGATCGCGACCGGCAGGACGTGGCGAAACTGTATGCCGCCTATGAAGAGATTCTCCGCCGCGGTGCCGCTGTCGATTTCGACGATCTGCTCCTGCTGGCCGTGAAGATTCTCCGCGAGCATCCTGACGCGCGCGCCGCGTGGAACCAACGTTTTCAGTACGTAATGGTCGACGAATTTCAGGACACCAACAGCGCGCAGGAGGAGTTGGTGCGCCTGCTCGCTGGCTCGCGGAAAAATGTCTGCGTCGTGGGCGACGAAGATCAGTCGATTTACGGATGGCGCGGCGCGCAAGCGGGAAACCTGAAGCGCTTCACGCAGGATTTTCCCAACGCGAAGATAATCCGTCTGGAAGAAAATTACCGCTCCACGCAGACGATCCTTGATGCGGCTGCCGCCGTAGTGCAAAACAACACCGAGCGCCTGGGTAAGGATCTGCGCTCGATGGCCGGCGCCGGCGCTCCTCTAAAATTTTACGAGGCCACCGATTCATCCGCCGAGGCCGATTACATCTGCGGCCAGATCGCCTCGATATCCCGAGAAGATTCCAGCGCGCATGTGGCCGTGCTCTATCGCACTGGGGCCCAATCGCGCGCATTCGAAGAAGTTTTGCGCCGTTTCGGCATTCGCCATCGCGTAGTCGGCGGATTCAGCTTCTACGAACGCGCCGAAGTGCGCAATGCCCTCGCGTACGTGCGGCTGCTGTTTCATCCCGAGGACAATATCGCGCTGCTGCGCGTGCTCAACGTGCCGCCGCGCGGCATCGGCGCCGCAACCGTCGCGGCGCTCGAATCGCGCGCCCGCGAAATGGGCAAATCGCTGTGGGACGCGATCGCTTCCGGCGAGCTCGCATCCGGTAAGAAATTCCCGTCGTCGCTAAAATCGTTTTACGAAATGATGGAAGCGCTGCGCGAAGAGTGCCGCGAGCTGCCGCCCGCCACGATGATCGAGCGCGTGCTGGACCGCACCGGCTACCTCGGCTGGGTCGAGCAGCAGGACAACCTGGAGCACACTTCGCGTGCCGATAATTTGCGCGAGCTTTCCAACGCCATGGCCGAAGCCACCGAGCAGGGTCAAACTCTGGAAGACCTGCTCGACCATGCCGCGCTGGTCAGCGATTCCGATCAATACGATGAGGCCGCGACCGTCTCGCTGATGACGTTGCACAGCGCCAAAGGCCTGGAATTCGACTCCGTGTTTCTCGCGGGCCTGGAAGAGGGCTTGCTGCCGCACAGCCGCTCGTTCAACACCAACGCGGAAATCGAAGAGGAGCGCCGCCTGTTTTACGTGGGCATGACGCGCGCGAAAAAGTCGCTGGTTATCTCGCGCGCCGTCTATCGCCGCACCTATGGCGAAGAGCGCTTGCGCGCCTCGCTCCCGTCGCGCTTTCTGGCGGAAATTCCCGCCGATCTGATCGAAGCCGCCGCCGGTTCGCAATCGGAACCCGGCGAAACCCGCCGCTACGAGCCCGATCCGGAATTTTCTTCCGGCTACGATTACACTCGGGCGAAATCTGCGTACGGGTGGAACAACAACGGACGGCCAGCGGCCTCGCGCCCGTATGGGCGATCATCGGCGCCAGCCGCAAAACCGGTCACTTCGCCAATCAGGTCAAAAGATCCGCTGGTTGGCAAGCGCGTCCGCCACCCGAAATACGGACTCGGCACCATCATCGAAGTCGATGGCGAAGGCGAAGATCGCCGCCTCACCGTCAGCTTCCAGGATTACGGCCCCAAAAAGCTCATCGAACGCTACGCCCATCTTCAACTCGCGTAAGCGGCACGTTTTTCGCCCCGCGCTCCGTCCGGCGACGCTACTCCTCCCATGTCATTCTGAGGACGAACAGCCCGATTTCCGCGCCTTTCACTCTGATCGCGCGGACCTCGGGCGATTTTGTGAGGAAGAAGAATCTCGGCGCCGGAACGGCGGTCAGCACTCGGTTCGTATGATCTGCGTTGCGCGGACGCGCCGCGCATTGTAGAGTTCCCTAAGCCGGCGCGCGGAAAGGTGCCGATTGGATCCACAGCTTTTCCGTACCAAGAGCATCGACCAGCTCATTTCAGACTCTGAACGGCCGGAAAAGCGGCTGCAAAAGTCGCTCGGCTGGCTGAGCCTGACCGCTCTTGGCGTTGGCGCGATCATCGGCAGCGGAATTTTCGTGCTCACCGGCACAGCCGCAGCGGGTGAATCGGTCGAGTTCCCTTCCATCCTGAAGGCGCCGCTGCTTTCCGTCCTGCTGCACGGCCGGCACGCGATTGGCATCAACGGACGCCCTGGAGCCGGTCCAGCCATCGCGCTTTCGTTTCTGATCGTGGCAGTCGTCTGCGGGTTGGCGGGACTGTGCTACGCCGAGCTTGCCTCGATGATTCCCATCGCCGGTAGCGCCTACACGTACACGTACGCGACGCTCGGCGAACTGATCGCCTGGGTAATCGGCTGGGACTTGATCCTCGAATATGCCGTCTCGAACATGGCCGTCGCCGTGGGATTCTCGGCGTATATCAACAGCTTGCTCAATTCGTTCGGACTGCGCCTGCCCGCCGTGCTCAGTACGCCTGCCTACTCGCCGGAAACCGGATGGGCGCTGCATTTCAACATTATGGGCTTCGTAATCGTCATGCTGCTCACCGTTCTGCTGGTGGTCGGCATCCGCGAATCCTCGGGCGCGAACAACATCATGGTCGGCATCAAGCTGCTGGCCATCATCGTGTTCTGCATTGCCGCCAGCAAATACATTCATACCTCGAACTGGACGCCCTTTGCGCCGAACGGATTCCAGGGCGTGCTCACCGGCGGCGCGATCGTATTCTTCACCTACATCGGCTTCGATTCCGTTTCCACCGCTGCCGAAGAATGCAAGGATCCCAAACGCGATCTGCCCATCGGCATTCTGATTTCGCTCTTCGTCTGCGCGTTTTTCTACATCGCCGTCGCGCTGGTGCTCACCGGCATCCAGCACTGGTCCACGCTCGATAACGCCGCTCCCGTGGCCCACGCCCTCGAAGCTATCGGCCTCAACGGCGTGAATCGCTGGGTCACCGCCGGCGCGCTGATGGGCATGATTTCGTCGATTCTCGTTTTTCAGCTGGGACAGGCACGCGTCTGGTTCGCCATGTCGCGCGATGGCCTTCTGCCCAGCGCCTTTTCCCGCGTCCACAAAAGATTCCGCACGCCGGACGTGGCCACCTGGGTTGCTGGAATCGTGGTCGCCATCCCAGCCGGAATTTTCGACATCGGCACGCTGGCCGATCTTTCCAATATCGGCACGCTCTTCGCGTTTATTCTCGTTTCGATCGCCGTGCTGATTCTCCGCAAAAGGCAGCCGGACCGCCCGCGCGCCTTTCGCGTTCCCGGCAGCCCTTGGGTGCCCATCGCATCGGTCGTTTGCTGCTTCGTGCTAATGGCCAGCCTCACCGTGGAAAACTGGCTGCGCTTTTTCATCTGGCTGCTGATCGGACTGTGCCTGTACGCCTGCTATGGCCATCGCCATAGTGCACTCAACTCGGATAAGATCGTCGCCACTCCGCAGGGAGGCATTTCCTGATGTTTCGCCGAGCTTGGGTGAGCCTGCTGGCTCTGGTCTTTGTGTTCGCCCCGTGCGCGTTCGGCTGGGGACCCAACGCCGAGCGCATCGTCACCAACAAAGCCGTCGATACCCTGCCCCCAGAGATGGGAACTTTCTTCGACGCCAATCGCCGCTTTTTCGTTCAACACGTCACCGATTCCGACTTGACCGCGAACTCCGATTCCGCCGATCGACGCAACAACTTCATCGCTCTCGACCATTACGGCGCGTTTCCGTTCGCGGCGCTCCCTCGCAATTATGCCGACGCGGTGCGCAAATATGGCAAGCGCACCATCGACAAGTACGGGCTGCTACCTTGGCAGGTCGGCGTATGGAGCCAAAAGCTCACCGATGACCTGCAATCGCACGATTGGCAAAACGCAAAGTTAGCCGCAGCGGTTCTGGCGCACTACGTCGCCGCGGCGCACGATCCTTTCAACACCTCCATCGATGGCGACGGCTCGCTTTCCGATCAGCCCGGAGTGAATCTGCGCTTCGGCCACGGCCTGGTTGACCGCTATCAGCTTTTCTTTTTCGTAAAGCCCAACGAATCTACTTTCATCAAAGATCCCACCGACCACGCGTTCGAGATGGCCCTCAGCGCTCACGCCTGGCTCGAAAACATTCTCAACGCCGATCGCCTCGCCCATCAGGGCCTCGCCGCTTACTCCGACGACTACTACGACCGTTTCTACGCGCAGGCCGGCGCCATCCTGATCCGCCAGCTCTCCGATGCGTCCACCGACATCGGCTCCTACTGGATGACCGCCTGGATCAACGCCGGCCGCCCGCAGCTGCCCTCGAAGTAACGCGATGACGCAGCCGTTTCCAGCGCATTCGCCAACGGTCGTCGATTTGCTTCCCAAAGCAGAGCTGCATCTTCATCTCGAAGGCGCAATCCGTCCGGGAACCTGCGTCGAACTCGCCGCCCGCCACGGCGCGGAGATCAGCCTCGAAAAAGTCGCAGCGCGGTATCAATTCACAGATTTCGCGGGTTTCATCGAAACTTTCAAATGGGTCACATCGCTGTTGCGCGATCCCGAGGACTACGCCGTCATCACCCGCAATCTGCTCGAAGATCTGGTGCGCCAAAACGTCGTCTATGCCGAAATTACCGTTTCCGCCGGAGTGATGCTCCTCCGAAATCAGAGCATCGAGGCGAATTTCGCTGCGATTCACGAAGCGGCCCAGAGCGTCCGCTACAGCCGCGTACGCACCGCCTGGATTCTCGATTGCGTCCGCCAATTCGGCGCCGATCCGGCCATGCAAGTTGCACGCGCTGCCGTGCAACTCCAAAACGCGGGAGTGGTGGCATTCGGCATGGGCGGCGACGAACTCTCCGTCGCCGCCGCAAATTTCCGCTCCGCTTTCGATTTCGCGCGCGCCCAAGGGCTGCGCCTCGTCTGCCACGCTGGAGAAATCGGGGGCCCCGAATCCGTCCGCGAAGCCGTGGAAATTCTCAGCGCCGAACGCATCGGTCACGGCATCGCCATCATGCACGATCCCGCGCTCGCCGAATCGCTCGCCGCAGGCCGCATCGTGCTCGAAAATTGCCTCACCAGCAATCTCGCCACCGGCGCGCTCGCGAAACAAACGGGCAATCCGCGCGCCACGCTCGCCGAACATCCTCTGAAAAAACTTCTCAATGCCGGCTCGCTAATCACTCTTTCCACCGACGACCCCGGCATGTTCTCCACCGACCTACTCACCGAATATTCGCGCGCCGCGTCTCTCGGCCTTTCACCGCAGCAGCTCCTCAGCCTCGCCGAACAAAGCTTCGCCGCCGCTTTCCTGCCTCCCATCGACAAGCGCAGTTATCTCGAAATTTTTCGCGCCGCCGCCAAATCCGCCGCCCTGCTATAATTTGCTCTCAAGGTTTGAACGTAGCGCCGCGGCATTCAGCGCGGCACGTTTGGCGGTTCACATTGGCAATCGACACGTACGCGAAGCGTTGTCATCCCGACAGAGGCCGCTTTTCGGCCGACGAGGGATCTGCTTTGGTTTTGTAGCACCAGTTCAGCGTGAAGGCACGCCAGGCGTCAGCCAGTATTCGCCGCCGGTTATGTAGCGGCGACCTTCAGGTCGGCGCAGTCCGGCATCGCCCGACTAGCACCACGCGCCGCAGCTCCGTCGCGCCAATCGCGAGCAGCAGCGGTGAAACAAAGGAGCCCCATGAAAGCCCACGTCTGGGTCATGCCTAAGCCCACCGTCCTCGATCCCCAGGGACAAACCATCCAGCGCGCGCTCTCGTCGCTCGGCTTCGCCAAAATCCAGGAAGTGCGCCAGGGCAAATTCTTCGTCCTCGAACTCGACGGACTCACCCGCGATGAAGCCACTCAGCAGGTCGAACGCATCGCCAAAGAAGTCCTCACCAATCCGGTGATCGAACAATTCCGCTTCGAAATCGTCGATTAGTTGATCAAAGCCGCGGCGCAGACTCTTTCACTAGCGCCATTTCATGTTTCAATTAGAAGGCGAAAAAAAAACTGGAGCCAAATTTCTCGCCTTGGCTCCAGCTTTCTCTCGCTGCTATGTCGCTAATGCGCTTCTAAACGCCTTACCGCCCGTCCTCGTCGTGCGAATAATCGCCGTACGCAGTAGGCGCGAACGCCACGCCGCGCACCACCTCGCCATATCGCGCCGCTCGGACGATCTGAAATTGCTCAAACCGGCCGCCCATTGGATCGAACCCGCGTCCGTTGCTCGAAGGCAGCGTGGTCGCGTTCAGGACGTCGGTAACCTTCATCAGCTTGTTCGGATCGGCGCCCTGATCGCCGCTGGCGCTTACCGTCGACGTCACCACGTAAATCGTCGCGGTGCCGTCGTGATTCACTTGCCCCGTCAAGTTGCGGCAGCCGTCGGTGGCCGGATTCAGCGCGCTCGGATAGTTCGGCACGCTGTACGGCACGCCGATATTGAGCCCGCTCTGCAGCACGTAGTCTATCTGCCACGTGCCATTCACTTTGGACCATTTCTGCAATCCGCCATCCTGCAGCGCTTCCGGACCAGCCACATTCCCGTTCACCGGCGTCTCCAAATTACCGTCACCCTCGTCGCAAACATACAGGGTCGTATCGTTCGCGAACCACATGCCAAAGGGATACAGCACGCCAGTGGAACTGCCAGCCAGCGTCGTCGGGAGTCCCACCGGAATCGTGATCGGCACATTCAGCAATTTGCCGCTCGGCGCGTTTGACGGTGTCGGCAGCACTCCCGCTTGCCCAACCTGATAGATCGTGTTGATGCCGTTGCCACCGCTGCCTTTGGCCACGTACAGCGTGTTGTTGTAAATGGCAACCGAGCGGAAGTTGTTGTCCTTCCCCGCCTTGTCCACTTGCCCGCTGTACTGTGGCAGCTGTCCGATCTCGAAATCGCCAATCTTCTGATAAGCCGGAGCCTCTCCCGGAACTGCGTACTCGACGCCAGTTGAGTTCACCAACTCCTGGCCGACCACCGTGGTCAAAAGTTGCTTCTTCGAAATGTTCCCGTTGTTGTCATTTCCGGCCATGTAGTACGCGCCGTCGCCCTTGATCACCGCGCGGCCATTGTCGCCGCTGTACGCGTTCGTATCCGTGATTTGGACGTGCCCGAATGCATCCACCTCCGCCACGGCGCGGTAATACTGCCCCACATCCTGGTTGGTGGGGTCAATCAATCCAGGCGTGTTCGAGTTGGAAATATCCAGTTGGTTCGCCGCAGTCACGTATCCGGGCCCACCCACATAGCCCAAGAACGTGATCGACTTGCCGTCGGTCGAAAGACTCAGCGCCAGTTCGGATTTCGATTCGAAGCTGGTCATGATCTCGTCGCTAGGCACCGGCAGCGTCTGCAGCCATTGGCCGTCTGAAGTGATGTTGTCCAGAAAAATCGGCGTGCTAACGGCGAAGCTTCCGTCAGACGAGTCGTTCTCGAAAACCGTTGGATACGTGCCGTCCACAATCGCATCACCGCAGGTCACACTCTGCGTCGTCGTGCCGCCGCCAATCAGGTCCAGCGTTACGGCGGGATTCGCCACGCAGTTCGGTGGCAGCAACTCGCCCGGCGTCACCGTGCTCGCGGTGCCCTCGTAAACGCTGCGGCTCACCACCTAGGTCCCGGGGACGAATTGAAAATGATCGCCATGGTCCCGGCCGTGACCGTGATCTTGGCCATCGGCCTTCGCCTTGCTCACCAGTGATCCCGCCGTTAACGCGGCGGCGATCGCAAGCGCCAGTCCTGCTGAAAGCAGAATTTTCCTCATGTATGTGCGCTCCCACGCATCTGGGGCCCGTCGCAATCGCCGCCTATAGAAAGGCTCGGCTAGCTGCTTGCGCACCAAAGCCCGAAAACACTCCGCCCACTCGGACGGCAATGAATCGGCTCTGCTACGTTCGGATGCCCACGCGCCGCACACACTCGCACATCGCCAAATTCCCTTGGTTACTCCCCGGTGAAAACTCCATGAATCGCCAGCGTCACGCGCGAGAAGCGTCGACCGGCCTGCGCAGTGATTGAATGGAATCGCTGCAAGTGTCGCGAAAACTCGAATGACGTTAACCCGCGAACGCGAATACGTTGTCAACCCAGATTTCCTATTTGAACTTTTCTTACAAACCTTCGGAAGTTCGGCGGCATCAGTGTTTATGCGGGTTTGGTTGCGGTGAGGACGGCTTGGAGGTGCATACCCAGTGGGTGAGAAACAAAATCAGCCTTTTCAGCTCCCTTTCAATGCTTCTTTGAAGGTCGATTTCCAAGGGTCGCGTGTCACTTCAGACGGCGGCCTGGTTCTCGTGCGGGAATTGGATGAGCGGTTGGGACTCAGCGAACTTATCGAACATCACTTGACCGACTCTCGGGGGAAGAACACGCAGTTGCCGCTCGCGAACCTGTTGCGGCAGTCGGTGTACAGCCGCCTGGCGGGATACGAAGACGTGAACGACGCGGAGCGCCTCTCCCAAGACCCCACACTGCGGCTGATCGGTTCCGAAAAGATCTGGGAGCGTGGCGCAGCCCTCACGTCCCGACTCCAGTCGTTCGAAACTGAAGTGCTAGCGCGAGACGAGAACCTTGCTGGTCTAGAAGCGATCAATCGGGGACTGATCGCTCAGGCGGAAGCCATCGATTCCTCGCAGCGGGTTGTGCTGGACATGGACAGCACCGAGATCCAGGTCTACGGACAACAGGAGTTCAGCGCCTACAACGGCCATTTCGAGTCCACCTGCTATCACCCGCTGCTGTTGTTCAATGGCGAGGGGGACTGTCTGGCGGCCAAACTGCGGCCGGGTAATGTGCACAGTGCCGAGGACTGGGAAGAACTGTTGCTGCCGGAAATTGAGCGCCAACAAGTACTCCGCAAAGAAGTGGTGTTTCGAGCCGATGCCGCTTTTGCCAAGCCGGAGATCTACGAGGCCCTGGAGGAGCGGGGCGTGAAGTATGCCATCCGCATCCCGGCGAACGACAGCCTGGAGCGGGACATCGCGGAGTTGTTGACGCGGCCGATAGGAAGGCCCAGTCATAAACCCGTGGTCTGGTACAAGGGCTTTCTCTACCAAGCGGCGAGTTGGAAGACCGCACGACCAGTCGTGGCGAAGGTGGAGTTCCATTTCGGGGAGTTGTTCGCCCGAGTCGGATTCATCGTGACCAACCTGGGGACGGACAGTCGGGCTGTGGTCCGTTTCTACAACAAGCGAGGCACGGCGGAGCAGTGGATTAAAGAGGGCAAGCAGGCGGTGAAGATGACGCGGCTGAGCTGCCATCATTTCCGGTCCAATGAGGTACGACTCTGGCTGAGCGTGTTGGCCTACAACCTGGGGAACCTGTGGCGGCGGCTGGTGCCGCCGAAGAGAATCGACCACTGGTCGCTGACGAGCTTGCAGCAACGGCTGGTGAAAACAGGGGGACGCCTGATCAAGCACGCCCGATATTACTGGCTGCTGCTGGCGGAGAGTCACCTCACGCGGCGGTTGTTTGGAAGCATGCTGCGAAGGATTGCGGCGCCCCCTTCACCAGCAGGATAGGCGAGCCGTAGACCGAAACAGATTTCGGTGCTGAGCGAGACTGGAGAAGGAAAAGTGTTTGAGGAATGGGTGGGAGAAGCGTTAGTTTTTGGCTTTGAGATTTTGCCGCAGCCGTCGGAAAGGCTCTGCACTCAGGAATTCGGCTGGAGCATTGCATGTTGACGGGGTTGGGTATATGTTGTCGGTCGGCCGGGAAGTCAAAATGGAAATCCCGGTTGAATGGATTTAACCGGTTTTCATCCCCTACGCCGCTCCCGCCCCCGGAGTGGTACAATATTAAGTCAGAGTTTTGCCGTTGCTTCCTCGTTGCGCCGCATCGCTGGGCCAAATCATTGCTGGACCAAATTCACTCTGGGGGGAAACTTAATGAAAGCCATAATTCGCACGATAAATGGAAACAAGCCGGACTCGCCACTCGAACACAGGGCAATCGGTCATGATAATTTCTTTGTTGCGGTGCTGCCGCTGATCCTGGCTATGGGCCTGCTGTGGTGGCCTTTCGGCGGAGCGCACAAAGTCATCATGACGGCTGCGTCAACCGTTCCCAGCGCCAAAGGGACTGTGTATGTCAGTCACGACCAAAACAAAAACACCAAGGTCGACATGAAGGTTCACGACCTCGCGCATCCCAGCGCGTTGACGCCGGTCGAAAGTGTTTACGTCGTCTGGATCCAGGCCAACGGCCACTCGCCGGAAAATGAGGGCGAGTTGCGTGTGGATAACAACCTGAACGGCGAGTTTAAGACCCCCAGCCCATATAAACAGTTCACGATCTTCGTCACAGCCGAGAAATCAGTTCAGGTGCGCGCACCCGAAGGCCAGCAAGTTCTGACCGCTGCTGTCGCCCAATAGCGCGGGATCACAAGCTCCGGGACAATTGCCGTTTTGGTGAGAGGCCTTGGCACGGCGGGGATTTTTCTCCACCGCGACCGTCGCCTTCCCTTGCGCGAGTTTTAGAGTCTGTGTTGCGGCTCCAGAATCTTTTTGTGGGATTAACACTACTCGATGTTTAGCGCCATAGGGTCAATGCCTGTTAAGAGGGACCGGTGTTCTGCGGAATCGAGGCTGATGGACTGGCGGGGCATCGCGTTGGGCGGGGGGGGAATCAAACGCGCGCTGATTCCCGGTCAATTCGTGCAACTCGATGATCGATAGCCGTTGAATTCGAACAGCACATATGCAACTCTACTATCTGGCAAACTTCCGCCCGCCGTCGTCACGCGGGTAAGGACGATTCGCCTCTGGTAGCGCCGGCGATTTTGCTTGGTGGGCACCCGATCTTTCGCACTCTCGGTGAAGGGCGGGGCTTTTGCTAGCTTTGTCGGCGACAGGCAGCAGCCCGGATTGGAAAGGAGCAGGGGCCATATGGCCAAGGACCTCCGAAGGTCCACAAGCCAGCCAGTTTCAGGAACCGAAGCCCCTCCGTCGCACGATTCTACCCGGAACAGTCACTCGAGTAGAAACCATCGTAAGTTACTGAAAACATTAACCAGCACACCTGCCTACCCGGAACGTCCCGGCGCACACAAATTTTCGCTTGGCCTTCGCTTGCGGCGCTGCTCCCAGTTCGCCACGCGTGGCGGATTCTTTGGGAAACGATCCATTCCTCGAATCGTCCGGCTCGCCCCGCCTGTGCTACGCTTATCCTCCCGCGCCCTTCGGCGGCAGCCGCGAAGCGGGTCGCGCCTTTTAGGGGGTCGGAGCTTCAGCTCCGACATTCTAAGACCGGCTTATCAGGGGCTTCAGCCCCTGAGGAAAC
>DATLSB010000076.1:0-8007 GCA_035534415.1 Candidatus Dormiibacterota bacterium
CCATCAGGTCTGGGAATCTCGCGGCTTTTCTGCGTCACCTTGAAAGCAACCCGCGGCTGTATCAGTCGAAACGGCAGTCAGTTCGGTCTCACCGCGCAAATCTTGCTGGCATCAAAACCTGCGGGAGCCAAAGCACAGCTCGACAATCCCAGATGAGGACAATCGCTCAGTTAAGGATGCCCAGCTGATAATCCAGTCCGTCGATCGCGATTTGGTAGTCGTACTTCGCGCTGGCTTCATCAATTTGTGCCTGAGTCTGATTCAGTTGCGCCTGGCTCAATTCGACAATCGAGCTAAGTCCGAGATTGTAACGAGACTGCGCCAAATTCAATGCCAGTCCTGCTTCTTGTAGGAGCTGCTTAGTCAGATCGAGCCGCTGATAAGCGGTGTTGGCATTTAGCGCAGCTACCCGGACGTCTCTAGCGATTTTGTCTTTGAGTTCGTTAAATCTTTGCTCGGAGGCTCGTTGGCGGTACACGGCCTCTCCATGTCTCTCGGCGTACAGCGTCCCGGTGAAAATCGGGATATTGAGATTAAACCCTGCCGCCGCATATCTGCTCATCAAAGGGGCTTGGCGGTAAGGCGTCAAACCCGCCGTTCCAACCGCGCTGAGGGTCGGCAAAAACAAATCGCGTTCTGCTTTTGTGTACGCTTTGGCGGATTCCACTTCAAAACGACTGCTTGCGACTTCAGGCCGGTTCGCGAACGCCTGCGAAACCAGCCTCGAAACATCAGCAGAGGGCGCGGGCGGAACAGCTTCGTCTTGGAGCTGGTACGTTTGGGGAGTCGAATCGCCCAGCGAGAACGACAGTTCTGCGAACGCGGCAGTCACGTTGTTCTGAGCCTGGGCGAGCAACAGCTTCGCTTTAGACAGATCGACATCCGCAAAACTGACGTCCAGGCTGGATTTCAGTTTGTTCTTCGCAAGCACTTGAACACGATCTGCCACCAACTGCCGATCCCTTACTGCTTGCTGCGCTACGCGCAGAACAGCCTGGGCTTGCAAAGCCGCAAAATAGGACTGGTCCACCTGTAAGATCACGTCTGCTCGCGTTGCGTCCGCGTTCTTTTGCTGTGCCTTTGCGCTATAGTCCGCGGATCTTACGAGGTTATGTGTTCGCCCGAAGTCGGTGACCAGTTGGCTCGCCGTCAAGCCATCGGCAAAGCGGCTGTAGATGATCGGATTATTGAGCCCGCCAGCGGTGACGCGGCTTCCGTTTTCAGACTTTACGCCCGTTGCGCTGCCATAGACGTGCGGATAATACGCGGAGCGCGCTTCGCCAGTCACGCGTTTCGCTGCTTCGGCTGTGTAGATTTCGGCGCGGAGCAATGGACGGTTCTGAACGGCCAGCGCTTTGGCCTGGTCCAGCGTTAATAGCGGCAACGCCCCCGTAGCAGTGCTCGTCGGGGGTATCGCGGCTTTCCGTTCTTGCGCAAACGCAAACGTGGCCGGCAGTAGCAGGATCACGGGCCATAGGAAGAGTCTCTTCATCAATTCTCCTGCAGCGTGGAGTTTTCTTTCAGATCCTTGTTCCCATACACCAATACGTATGCCGCCGGAACGATGAACACTGTGAGCACAACGGACACGATCAGTCCTCCAATGATCACGCGGGCGAGCGGCGCGTACGCTTCGCTTCCGGCCTCTAGTTTGAATGCCATTGGCAGAAGGCCCACGACGGTGGCGAGCGAGGTCATCAAAATCGGCCGCAAGCGAATGCGGCAGGAACGCGCAACGGATTCGCGCACGCTATGCCCCTCCTGTCGTAGCTGATTGGCGAAATCCACGATCAGAATCGAGTTGGAAACCACCATTCCCGTCAGCATGACCACGCCCATCAGCGATTGAATGTTCAGAGTTGTGTCGGTGAAGGCCAGCGTCAGCATCACGCCTACTAGACCGGTAGGAATTGCCAGCACGATCAGAAAGGGATCGATAAACGAAGAGAACTGCGCCACCAGCACCAAAAATACCAAGAGCATCGATAAAATCAATCCGATCCCGAAGCTCCGGAACGACGTGTACATCGTGCTGACCAATCCGCGGATGTTGATTCGCATATCCGATGGGATGTGCATTTGCGCGACGATCTTTCTCACGGCGCTCGCGGGCTTCCCCAAATCCTCACCGGATGGCGAGACATACACGTCGATTACGCGCTCGGTCTGATAGTGATCCACTTCGGAAGGCGTCAATTCCGGAGTAATAGTCGCCACCTGGTCCAAATAAGTGGGCAGCTTTTGATTCGGAGAACGCAACGGCATCGTGTCCAGATCCTGGATCGTCTTGACGGTGTTATCCGGGTACTGAACGGCCAGGAAATGGTCGTTGCCCGTCTTTGGATCGATCCAGTAATTGGGCGCGATCATCGTGTCCGACGTGAGCGCGGTGATCATGTTGTCCACTACCTCGCGCAAGTTCATACCCAGTTCGCTCACGCGGTCGCGGTTCAGATTCACTGCCAGCGTCGGGTAGTCCATATCCTGCGGAATGTAAACGTCCGAGACGCCGTTGATGGTCCTGAACTTGCGTTCCAGCTCAAGGGCTACGCGATCGTCCGCGTGCAGATGCATACCGCTAATCTGCACGTCAATGGGAGCTGCGGCGCCCTGGTTCAGCACGGAATCCACCAGTCCACCGGATTGAAAAAATGTTCGCAACTGCGGCAACTGGTCCGCGATGGCTGCTCGCACGCGATCCATATACGCGAAGCTGCTCACCTTGTGATCTTGCTTAAGTCCTACTTGGACGAAGGCCGTGTACATTCCAGAATTCGGTGTGGTGAGGGACTCCAGTCCGGCGTTGATCCCGATATTCGAAACGATCGTGTTCAAATCCGCCGGGCGAACCTCCTGCCGGACGATGCCCTCGATTTGCTTCACGTACTTTTCCGTGTCCTCAATCCGAGTCCCAGTGGGCGCCTTCACATTGATGACGAATTGACCAGCGTCCGTTCGTGGAAAGAACGCCAGCCCGATCAGCGGGTATAGCAAGAGACTCAGCAGGAACACGCCGAGAAATGCGAACACCACCGTTTTTGGACGATCGAGCGCTTTCTTCACCGCACCGTCATATTTATCGAGCATCCGCTCAAACCCGGCGTTGAACGCCGCATGGAAGCGCGCGCCCCACGACAATCGAGCGCTGCGCTGGGGCGGCTCGCCTTCGGCGGCCGCAGCCTGATGATGCGCTTCGCCCTTTAGCAGGTGCGCGCAATAGAGAGGCACCACCGACACGGCAACGAAATAGGAAGCGAAGAGCGCAAGGACGACGCTGGTCGCCAGAGCTGTGAACAAATATTTGCTCACCCCATAGAGCAGCGTCACCGGAAAGAAAACCACCACGGTCGCAATCGTGATCGCCAGGACCGCCAGCGCAACTTCATTCGTGCCTTTTTCCGCGGCGATGGCCGGATTTTCGCCCAGTTCGACGTGCCGGAAGATGTTCTCCAACACGATCACCGAGTTGTCGATCAGCCGCGAAAACGCCAAAGCCAATCCGCTAAGGATCATCGCGTTGATCGTGGCGTTGCCGATATGCAGGAAGAGGAAGGTAGCCATCACCGAAATCGGGATGGAGAGGAACACGGCGGCCGTTGCTCGCATGCTGCCTAAAAACAGCAGAATCATCAGCGCGGTCAGAACGAGGCCGGCTCCGCCTTCGCGCAACACTGTCGAAATTGCCTGTCGCACGAACACCGATTGGTCGAAAACGACGTGCGCCTTCATCTGCACGGGAATGTCGCGTAAGTGTTTGATCGCCTGCCTTATTCCGTTCACCACGGAAATGGTGTTGCTGTCGCCGCCCTGCTTCTGCACCGGAACATAAGTGGACCGTTGCCCATTCACGCGCACGATGTTGTATTGCAGCCCCGATGCGTCTTCAGCTTTGCCCACGTCTGATATAAAAACGGATCTTTCGCCTACCGTCTTCAAGGGGATCCGGTTGAGCATCTTGGCGCTCGGGATCAGCGCGTTGGTATAGAGGTTGTAGTCCAGCGATCCGATGCGCACGTCGCCGGCTGGCAAGAGCAACGTCGAGTCGTTCACCGCGCGGACTACGTCCATGGGGCTCAGCTGATTCGCCTCCAGCTTCACCGGGTCCATGTACACCATGATATGGCGGTACTTTCCACCATATGGCGGCGGAACGGTCGCCCCTGGCACGCCCGCGATCTGGTCGCGGATTTCAAATTCCAAATAGTCCCGCAGCTGCGTCTGGGTTAGTCCCTTGCCGTCCACAGCCAGCAAGCACACCGGCAGCGTAGAGGCGCCGCTATTCACCACGACGGGCGGCAGCGTGCCGTGCGGCAATCGTCGCAAGTCGGCCATCGCGAGGTTCGACATTTCCGTCACATCCGTGCTGGGGTCTGTGCCCGGCTGAAAGTACACCTGGATCAGGCTTACGCCTGGCAGCGATCGCGAGGTGATGTGGTCGATCGAGCTGCCCATGGTGAAGAAGCGCTCGAATCGTCCGGTAATGTCGTTCTCAATCTGCTCCGGAGGCATGCCGTTATAAAACGTAGCGACCTCGACAACGGGAAGGTCGATCGGAGGAAACATATCCACCGGCATCTGCACCATGCTCGTCAGCCCGAGCACGCAGATAAATAGGCAAACGACAACGACAAAATACGGGTGCTTCAGGGAAAACGACGACATATCACTCCTCTCGAATTAGGACGCAGAAATGACTTTCGGTTCCACCAACTCTCCTTGTTGGAATTGCGACTGGTCTCCGAAGATGACCAAGTCGCCCTTCTTCAGTCCGGACACCACTTCCACATTGCTCGCGTTCTGGAGGCCGAGTGTGACTTGGCGCCTCAGGATGCGGCGTGCGCCATTGACCACCAAAACCGTCCCCTGATTCGCGCCGGTGGACTGCACGGCTTGCAGAGGAATCGCCAGAACGTTTTTGGCCGTATGCAGCGGAATCGAGACCGTCGCGTACATCCCCGGAACGATCTGATAACTGGGATTGTTCACTTGAACTTCCGTATGCATCGTGCGAGTGGAAAGGTCGATCTGGTCTGAGGTGCGCACGATTTTTCCGGAAAACGTGCGGTTCAGGCTGGAAACTTGTACTTCCACGCTTTCGCCCAGACGAACGTCCGGAACCGCGCGCTCGGGTACGGGGATCACCAGCCGCAGAATATCGTTCTGCGCCAAGTGGCACAGCGCCGAGTTTCCGATGTTCGACGAGGTTCCCGCCGGCAGCAGCGCTCCCGTGTACGCGTACATCCGCGTCACGACACCGGCGAACGGCGCTGTCATGTGCGCGTAGGCATAGAGCGTCTTGTCTTTGGCCAGCGCCGCGCTGGATGCCAGAAGCGCTTGCTGCGCCGCGGACACTCCGGCCTGGCCCTCCAGGTCCTTCCCCTGCGCGACATCGATTTCTTCCTGGGAAATTAATTCCGGCCGTGTCTTCTGAACTTTGGCGAGCCGCTCATAGGTGATGTGCGCGACCTTGTACGCGGAGGTGGCCCGGACAAAATCCTCGCGAGCCTCATCCACCGCTGCTTGGTCGCGCTGGACCTGCTGCTTCAGCTCCGGAATTTCCAGCACGGCCATCAGCTGTCCTTGCTGGACGTGCGTTCCGTAATCGACGTACAGCTTCTTGATGTACCCGGAAACTTTCGCGTACACGTCGATTTCCTGATAAGGCTGGAACTCCGAAGCGATCTGCAGCGTGTTGGAAAAGTTCCGCCGCGTGACTGGTACCACGGCGGCATCGGGCGCGCTCGCCGCAGCCACAATCCTCGGCTTACTGAAACTCCCGCATCCGGCAAAAGCCACCGCGCTCAGAATCACCGGCCCGATCCAGCGCACCGCCTTCTCGTTTGAACCTCTCATGGACGCTCTCACCTTCTGCCTCCTCCAGATTGAACGGAGCTCGCCATACCCACCGCTCCTAGTCGTTGCCACCGGCGCCAAAATTCGTTTCTCTAATTACTTCGCGCAGCTTCTCCAGCGAAAAATCGGATGATCGACGCAGAGCCAGCAATTGATTCCTGCGCTGCCGAATTTTCCGTGCGGCATCCGGCACTCGCCCAGCTATGTCACCGGGAATGGTTTGCACGCCGTGCAAGTCTCCATGGATCAGGTCACCGGGTTTCACGGCCAGCCCGCCGACCGTCACCGGGCGCCCGAAATCGAACAAATGCGCGTACGCGTGCGACACCGAAACGTTCCCCGCAAATAGCTGCAGCTCGGTATGGTGGATGTCCGTCAAGTCGCGCACCGCGCCATTCGTAATCACCGCCACGCAGCCGAGGCTGAGCAAAATATTCGCGTGCACTTCGCCGATAAAGGCCCCGAGTCCCGGAGGATCGTCCACGTCCTGTACAACCACCACCCGCGGCACGGGAATGGTGAGAATGTTCTGCCACCAATCGGTGCGGTCGTAATAGTCGAAGCGGGTATGCTGCTCCATCGGCGGATTCGAGGTGCGGATCCGCGCCGTGGCGGCGTAGCCGATTACCGGAAGTTGATCCGGGAAAACGCAACGGATGGTGGAATCTGCGAACCCTGTGTTCGGCAGCCGCACCTGAAACGTCTCGATCGCGCTGGCCACGATGCACGTGCTCCACCGTCGGAACTGCTCAAGTTGAGCAGCCGTTAGCCGGTCCGTGCTCATACAGTCTCCGTTCTTGCCAATCACTCAAATTTCGAGTCCTATACGTCAAAAGCACTTTGAGCGCTTGGTTTTTTGATGAATTTTTTGTGAAACGGCGGACTACGAGTGGAGGGGTTCCGGCGGGGATCGGTGCTGCATGGCCACCCTCACCGAGATAGACTCGGAGATCGGCGGTTTAATTTCGGTCCGCAATCGCGGCTTTGGCCGCGGCTGGTCTTCTACGATACGCGCTACCGTTCGCAGCCGCTCCGCCGAAAAACTTACGGCGGGCGGAACTACGTTCATTCTCGTGGCCAGCGATGACTCGCGTTCCAAATTCGTTCGGCTATGATACCGTCCATCTTTTGCCTGCGCCCCAAGTCCCGCGAGGCCGATCAGAAGCAGAAGAACGGCGAGCCGGTTGCGAGTCAGCCAGCCCGTGGCCTTCGTGGCGGAGCGCGATGCGAGACGCTCACATTCGCAAAACGACTCGTCCTTTTTAAAGTCAAATTTCATTTCGATTGTGCGTATCTGCGGCCAGCGCCGATAACCGGACACCAAAGCATAACGTCAATGAGATTCTGAATTCAAGCGCCGGGATGCCAGCACGTTTCAAATTCCGCAACTGTACAATCCCGACGTCAGGAATAGGCCCGTGGAGATTTGAACTCAGCGAACTCCGGGAGTCGCCGTTCGTTCGCGGTTTTGCAGGCTCGTGCGCGTGCAACATCGCGTTTTCCGCCTTCCCTGGCGTCACGTGGCTTTTTCTGCGGCGTAGCCGCGCGGCGATGTTAGGCTCCGTGTGCACGCCGCTAGGAACGATGCAATCGCTCCTCGGCCACTCCACGCCGGAAATCACGCGCGAGATTTATTTGCACGCGATCCCGGAAGAACAGCATCGCGCGGTGGAAAGCGTCGAGAGACTTGTATTTGGACCCAAATGGACCCAAGTTCAGCCTCCGGCGCAGACTGCACCGGCAAGATGGAATTGAAAACAAAGAAGTAAGTGGTCGGGGCGTGGAGATTTGAACTCCAGACCTCCTGCGCCCAAGGCAGGCGCGCTACCAGGCTGCGCTACGCCCCGACGTCACGTGCGTAATTCATTCTAAAACACTTTCCAATTTTCTGGCGTGGGTATTCCATAGAGTGCGGCGGGAGTGCTTCTTGGAAATTAGAATGTGACCACGGAGTCACTTTCCTTTGTCCATTGAGCGAGGTCGAGCATGCATCCCATCTCGACTCCTTCGATCAGTTCTTGCTGGCCAAGGCCCCTGGCCGCGCAACACGTCCCTCAAGTCTTGACCTTGACGCCCTTCGCAATCAGCTCCGCGAGCATATTGGCCGTGTTGTAGTAGCCCGTGGGAGTTTTCTGGCCGCGTTTGGCAACGCCA
>DATLSB010000077.1:0-44508 GCA_035534415.1 Candidatus Dormiibacterota bacterium
GAAGAAAAAACCACCCGCACCATGGAATCCCTAATTTCGACGGTGCGACCGTTTCAGCTCCTCGCTGGCAAAATTCTCGGCGTCGCCGCCGTCGCGTTCACGCAGTTTCTGATTTGGATGACGGCGCTAGCGCTGGTGTTCACTTACGGCGCGTTTCTGAGCGCGATGAGCGGGGTGCCAATTTCCGGCGTGCACATTCCGGTGTCGCTGCTGATTTATGCGCTGATTTTTTTCGTGCTTGGATATTTTATGTACGCGTCGTTTTACGCGGCGATTGGATCGGCTTGTTCTAACGAGCAGGACGCGCAGCAGTTGCAATGGCCGGCGACCTTGCCGCTGGTCTTTAGCGTGGTAATTTTTGGAGTGGTGCTTTCCGATCCGTCCTCGCATGCATCGATCGTGCTGTCGGAAATTCCTCTGTTTGCGCCGATTCTGATGACGCTGCGAATTTCCGTGCAGACGCCGCCGTTCTGGCAAATCGCGCTTTCGATTGCGCTGCTGATCGCCGCGATTGTCGGAGTGGTGTGGGTTTCGGCGCGTGTGTATCGCGTGGGCGTGTTGATGTACGGCAAGCGGCCGAATTTGCCGGAGTTGCTGCGCTGGCTGCGCTATACCTAACGTTTCGCGCGCTGCCACGTGCTGCCACAGGGCGCGAGCGTTGCAATTCGCGCAGCTAGTGAGCGGCGACGCTGGCTCCTGCGTCGTGTTGCGGCGGAGGCGGCGGAGCGAGATCTGTCGGATGAGCGGAATTGCGCGGCAAGTCGCGCGCTGGCCTACGGAAGAAAAGATTGTAAGCACCGATGGCCATTTTCAACGAGGAATGCGCGATCTGCGACATCTTTTTGTCCGAAACGCTATCCGCTGAAATGCCGTAACCGCCATAGAGTTTTCGAAATCCCTGCTCAAAAAGAAAAAAGCAGAGTTTTTGCCGCAGCGTCCAGTTTTTCTTCAGCCAAGCACGCTTGATCGTCGCGCGAACGGAATAGAAGCTGGCCCAGCTCTCGCCAATTTCATGGAGAATTTCGCGCGGGGACATCGTGGGATGTTTGGTGACCACACGCGGAAGTTTTTCGTCGAGCCAGAAGCGGTAATCGGGGTCGCCGACGATTTGGACGGCGTGCTTGGGACGCGGCGCAGCGGAACCGCCGTTGCCGTTGGACGCAATCAGCGCGCGATTGGCACGGTCGCGAAGCATCTCGGTGGTGTCCACAGTGCCGAGAAACGGGCTGTATAGAGGGAACTGCGCGGCGGTAGCGCCGGAGCGTTGCACAAAATCGCGCATGGTGCGCGCGGTTTCGGGAGTGTCGCTGGGCAGGCCAAACATCACCGAAGCGAGTACGCTGATTCCCGCCGATTCGATGGTGCGGATCACGCCGAGCATTTCTTCGCCCTTTTTGTTCCACGTTTTGCGGACGTTCTTCAGCCCTTCTTCCGTGAAAGACTCGACTCCGATCAGCGCGGCGGTGACGCGCACTTGATCATGAGCGGCTTTCAGGTATTCGGGATCGCTGACGATTTCGGAAGTCATTTGGGTGAAGGCGAACGGTTTGTTGGGAATGCCTTTGTCGTATTCGGCGAAGAACTGCAAGCGCTCTTCGCGATTGCGTTCGAGCATACGGCGCACAGAGGGGCTTGTTTCACGCGCGATACGGCCCTTAGTGGCGGGATTGAAATTGTCGTCGGCAAGAATGATGACGCGAAATCCGATGCGGGAGAGTTCGTTCACTTCGGCAATGATTCTTTCCGTGGGACGCTGACGCGGCAGCCTGCCCTCGGTGACCCACACGCTGCAGAAGCTGCAGTTTTCCGGGCACCCGGCAGTGGTTTGAACGGACGGGCACATGTAGCGGCGCGTATCGAGAAGATCCCAGCGGCCGCGGCTTAGAAGTTCGCCGGGAACTTTTCCGCCGTCGTAACGCTTCTGGAGCTTTCCGGTGAAGGCGTCTTCGACAACCCGTTGCCAGATTACATCGCCGCCGCCGGTGACAACCGAGTCGGCGCCCATCTCGAGCGCTTCGTCAGGCACGATGGTGGCGTGGATGCCGCCGACGATCACGGTGGCGCCGCGGAGCTTTGCTTCACGCACGGCCGCGTAGCCGGGAAGGCAATTGAGAGTGGTGATGCCGATGCCGACGATATCTCCAGGACGTACGGTGCGCGGATCGAAGGCGTGGATGGTTTCGTCAACGAGAATGGGATCTCCGAATTTTCGCGGCGTTGCTTCGGCTAGAACGACCAGCCAGCGAGGAACGATGAAACTGAATCCGACATCTTTCTTGCGAGCGGGATTGACCAGGATGATCCGAGGCTCCATGAGAATTTGTCTCCCGTCGATTAGGATGCACAGGCTTTAGGAGTGTTGCGGCGAAAAAAAAACAACAGCAGGTATTCACCCCTTTCGGACGCGATACAAACGCGTTCCGCTCGTTGCCGCTGAGGCTGCGTGACGGCGAGTCCAGTAAGGGGCGTTACGCCCTCGTGAGGCTTGGGCGACAAGGCTGGGCTCGGCAGGAGGGAGTATAATTGAAAAACGTGGTGGAAGTATGAATGACCGTAAAATCCCGCAGAACGCCGGTGAACCGAAGCCGGAGACGCCAGAGCGTCCCAGTGCTTCGGGACTGCATGAGGCCCGCTGGTGGGAGCCCGAGGCGAACGGCAAGGTCCATTGCTACCTCTGCCCGCGGCATTGCCACATCGGCGAAGCGCAGGGTGGATTCTGTTTCATTCGCGCGAATGAAGGCGGAAAACTTTATAGCCTCGGATACGCGCATCCCGCCGCTTTGCAGATCGATCCCATCGAGAAGAAGCCGCTGAATCATTTTCTGCCCGGTACGCGCGTATTTTCCATGGGCACCGCCGGATGCAACATGGGCTGCTTTTTCTGCCAAAACTGGGACATTTCCAAATCGCGCGCGGATCAAGTGGGCTCGTCGCATATTTCTCCTGAGGATGTGGTGCTACTGGCGATTCGCAACGGGTGCCCGTCGATTGCGTTCACGTATAACGAGCCGACGATCTGGGGCGAGTACGTGATCGACATCTGCCAGGCGGCGAAGGAATATGGCTTAAAGACGGTGATGGTCTCGAACGGTTACATCACCAGTGAAGCGTTTCACGACATCTACGATCACATCGACGCGGCGAATATCGACTTGAAGGCTTTCACCGAGAATTTCTACGGGCGTGTGACGCTGACGCACCTGAAGCCGGTGCTGGAAACATTGCAGCGGCTGAAGAACGAGACGAACGTCTGGTTCGAGATCACGAACCTGATCATTCCCACGCTGAACGACGCGCCGTCGGAAGCACGCGAGCTGGCCGAATGGGTGCTGGAACATCTCGGTCCGGACGTGCCGTTGCACTTCACCGCGTTTCATCCTGATTTCAAGTTGCGCGACAAGCCACGGACGCCTCCAGCGACGCTGCACGCGGCACGCGAGGCGGCACTGGAAGTGGGGCTGAATTACGTTTACGAAGGCAATATTTATAGCGGCGGGGCGCATACGTTTTGTCCATCGTGCAAGAATCTGCTGGTCCGGCGGTCTTGGCACGACGTGCAGGAAAATAATTTGCGCAATGGCTGTTGTCCAAAGTGCGGACTGGCAATTCCGGGGCGCTGGGAAGATTCCACGTCGGCGCAGCGCATCGCGGCTCGACGAGCACGCAAAGCGGATACGGTGAGCGCCGGACGGTTCGAAGACCTTAACCTGTAGTCGGGGTAGTTGGGGCTGCGGGAGATTTTGCCGGCTTCAGCCAGGAGGCCACTCCTGTGACGGCTAGTATGACGAGGATGACGGCAAGCGTGGCCCACGCCGGAATTGAAAACGAATCGCTGGCCAGCATCTTGGCGCCAACGAACAGCAGAATCACGGCGAGACCCTGGTGGAGGAAACGCATCCGCCTCATTAGCTCGGCAAGTCCGAAATACATGGCGCGGAGGCCGAGGATGGCGAAAACGTTGGATGAGTACGCGATGAACATGGTGCGAGTGACGGACAAGACAGCGGGCACCGAGTCGACGGCGAAAACCAGGTCCATCGCCTCGATGGCGACGAGCGACAAGAGCAACGGCGTGGCCGCGCGCACGCCGTCGACACGGGTCCAAAATTTGTCGCCCCGATACGTGGAATCGACCGGATGGATTTTTCGCACCAGGCGCATCAGCGGGTTGCTTTCGGGTTGGAACTCGCGGCTGGCCACCAGCATGCGAATCCCGAAGATGGCCAGCCCCGCTCCGAAGATGTAGGTGGCGAAATGAAAACGATTAAGCAGCTGGACGCCGGCGAGAATAAAGGCCAGCCGCATCACCAACGCGGCAAGGATGCCGGTATAGAGGACGCGATGCTGGAAGCGCGCTTCGATGCCAAAGGCCCGGAAGATCAGCAGAAAAACGAAGAGATTGTCGGCGCTCAGGGACTTTTCAATCAGGTAGGCGGTGAAATACTCCGCGCCGGCTTGGTGTCCGCGGAAGAAGTAAATCCAGCAGCCGAACAGCACGGAAAGGCCAATCCACCCGCAGGTCTCGACAAGCGCGCGTTTCAGAGAAACGCTCTGGCCGCGATGCGACAGCCACATGTCGAGCGTCAGCGCCGCCCCGACGACTACGCCAAAGATGATCCAGTTGGTCAGTTCCTGATGCACGCGGACTTCCCGGCAATTTTGGACAGTCGAAGAAGTCTACACCGGCTGGCGCGGCGGCCGAACGGATTCGCGCTCGAATTTCATACGCCTGCTCTGAGCCAAGCTGGAAAAACTGCGGGAGGATGAAAATGGCGGTCACGTCCCTGGTGGCGGCTGCTCCTTACCTGATCGAGCAGAAGTATCAGGAATACACGCCCGAGGAGCACGCAATCTGGGCGGAACTGGTGCGCAGGCGGCGTCCGCAAATCGAGGCCGGGGCTTGCCGCGAATATCTCGAAGGATTTTCCGTCATTGGGCTGGAAGACGACCGATTGCCGAATCTGGCAAATATTTCCGCGCGGCTGAAACCGAGGACGGGCTGGAGCGCCACGCCGGTGAGCGGGTTTCTCCCCGGCGAGGCGTTTTTTGAGATGCTGGCCGCGCGCATGTTTCCCACCACTGCGAGGATTCGTTCGCGAGATTCTCTGGATTACACTCCCGAGCCGGATATTTTCCATGACGTGTTCGGGCACGTACCGATGCACGCGCACAAAGTATTCGCCGATTTTCTGCAGCACTACGGCGCGGTGTGCGCGGCGCTAAAGAATCACGATCTGCTGGAACGCATCGGGCGGCTGTTTTGGTACACGGTGGAATTCGGGCTGATCCGTCAGGGCGGGGGAGTGAAAGTCTACGGCAGCGGAGTGATTAGCTCGCAGGGAGAGTGTACGAACGTGCTACACGGCGGCTGCGAGATTGCGGACTTTAAATTGGACGAAGTGCTGGCGACACCCGTGGTGGTTGACCATTTGCAGAAGAAGCTATTCGCTATCGAGTCGTTCGAGCAGATCTATGAAGCGATGCATGCGGCGGAAAGGCAGCTTGGAGCAGCTCGGTGAGGCAGCGCGCTGTATGCGTGGCCGAACGCCATTTTGCGCTGGTTGCCCGAAACGGCGGCGGCAATCCACCTTCGCCCTTTGGGCTACGGCGGGACGAGCCCGCCCCACTCCACGTGAGCTGAGAATGCAATTCTGAGTTGCGGTCGATGGGACGGGGCGTTGCGCTGGGTCCGGGAACAACGAAGAAGGATCCTTCGTCGCTGCGCTCCTCAGAATGACAGCGGTGCGAAATGTTAAGCGACCGATTTCGCGCCGGTTTTTGGCGCGTTCCGAGTTTCCACACAGGACATTGGAATGGCATCTCGTTGATACAATTCAGGTGGAGCGAACGATGGAAACCACATCAGCGAACATTAAACCTGTGCTGAAGCGCCAGTACCACGCGTCATTGGCGATGCTCGGAGACGCGATCCGCCGCTGCCCGGAGGAAGTTTGGTCGAGCACGGACCATGTGAACGCGTTTTGGCAGATCGCGTATCACGCGCTGTATTTCACGCACATGTACTCGCAGCAGGACGAAGCGGCGTTTCGTCCATGGGAGCATCATCAGGGCGCCAATCAGTATCCCGATGGCATTCCCGGCCCGCCCGATCCCAACAGCTCGCTGCCGCTTCTGCCGAAGCCGTACACGAAAGCGCAGATGCTGGAATATTGGAAGGTCTGCGATCAAATGGTGGACGGTGCTATTGACAGGCTCGATCTCGAAAATCCTCAGTGTGGATTTTCGTGGTATCAAATGTCGAAGCTGGAGCACCAGTTCGTAAGTATCCGCCATATTCAGCATCATGCCGCGCAACTGGCGGATCGCCTCCGGGCTGCGGCGAATATCGGGATCGAGTGGGTTGGCGGCGGTGAGCGAGTGTCCGCGTAAATCCGGCGATCACTCCTGGGTCGTATCGGACGGGACGCAAAAGCAGATCCCTCACTCCGTTTCGGGATGACACCGGCGGGTAGGGTCGCGGGTTGCGTGACGCCATCGGCAGCGTCACACCGCGGGCGGTTGCGACCCAAACCACGCACGAATTCGCAATCTTAGGGGGAGCCATTCCCTCAAAGTCATTGAAAAGAATGGCGGGGACGACGGGACTCGAACCCGCGACCTCTGCCGTGACAGGGCAGCGTTCTAACCAACTGAACTACGTCCCCCGCGAAGTGGAGCAAATGCCACACTGGTGGGCGGTCAGCGATTTGAACGCTGGACCTTCCGGGTGTAAACCGGATGCTCTAACCGCTGAGCTAACCGCCCGAGGAATTTGATTCTACAAGAGAGTGGGTTCGTTCTCCAAGGCAAAGCTCTCAATTGACTATTGGCATCGCGCCAATTGCTTGAAGATTCGCCCACGGCTGCGGAGATGACGCTTTCCGCACCGACGCTCGCGAATGGGTGAAGTCCGCCCGCCAACCTTCCGATCAATTCGTAAGAGGGCTCATGTGTTAGCAGAGGGGGGCGTGAGGGCCGCCAATTTGTGTCGCCGGGAAATGCGCCTGTACGGAAGGACAGGGCACAAAAAAAGCCCTGTACGGGCGGACAGGTACTTTTGCGTCCCATCGGATGTTAGCAGATTCACTACGAAGACCGCAGGCGGTCTGAATGAGCCGCTTGGCAGCATGCTACGCTTGCACATCGGACGGCTCTAGTACCGTCGACAAACGACTATGTCCTCGCGGCTCGGCGAAATCTTAGTCAAAGACAGCCTGATCTCCGGCGATCAGTTGAAGCAGGCGCTCGACTACCAGAAGAAGAATGGCGGTCGGCTGGGGACCTGCCTGGTCAAAATGGGGCTGGTCAGCGACGACGACATCACCGCGGTACTTTCCCGCCAGTACGGCGTTCCGTCGATCAACCTGAAGTTTTATGAAGTGGATCCTTCGGTGATCAAGCTGGTGCCACAGGAGACGGCGGTGCGTTATCAGATCGTGCCGCTATCGCGCGTGGGATCAACGCTGACGATCGCGATGACCGATCCGACGAACGTGTTCGCCATGGACGATATCAAGTTCATGACCGGCTTCAACGTGGAGCCGGTGGTGGCGTCGGAAACGGCAATCAGCGAAGCGATCAGCAAGTTCTACGGAGCGGTTGAGAGCGTGGAAGAGCTGGATAAGGTCATGAAGGACCTTACCGCTGAGGACGCTGACGCGCTCGAGCTGGCCGCCGAAGAATCGGAAATGGACCTGGCGTCGCTGGAACGAGCGGCGGAGGAAGCTCCGATTATCAAGCTGTGTAACCTGATTTTGACCGACGCCGTGAAGCGCGGGGCGAGCGATATTCACGTGGAGCCGTACGAAAAAGAGTATCGCGTGCGGTTCCGCGTAGACGGCATTCTGCAAAACGTGATGGCGCCGCCGCTGAAGTTGAAGGATGCGATCACCAGCCGCATCAAGATCATGTCCAAGCTGGACATCAGCGAAAAGCGGCTGCCGCAAGACGGCCGCATCATGATCAAGTATTTGAAGGACGGCAAGAAGAAGGAACTGGACTTCCGCGTTTCGACCGTCCCCACGCTGTTCGGCGAAAAGATCGTTCTGCGGCTTCTGGACAAAGAAAACCTGCGTTTGGACATGACTAAGCTGGGATTCGAGCCTGAGTCGCTCGCTAAATTCGAACGGCAGATTCTGAAGCCTTACGGAATGGTGCTAGTCACCGGGCCAACCGGATCGGGAAAAACGAACACGCTGTACTCATCCGTGGCGCGACTGAACACGCCTGAGACAAACATCATGACCGCCGAGGACCCGGTCGAGTTCCAGCTGCCGGGTATCAACCAGGTGCAGATGAAGGAACAGATCGGGCTGAACTTCGCGTCGGCGCTGCGCGCATTCTTGCGGCAAGACCCCAACATCATTCTGGTGGGCGAAATTCGAGACTTTGAAACGGCGGAAATTGCCGTGAAAGCGGCGCTGACCGGGCACTTGGTGCTGTCCACGCTGCACACCAACGACGCGCCTTCCACGATCAGCCGATTGATGAACATGGGCATTGAGCCTTTCCTGGTGGCCACGTCGGTGAACTTGATTTGCGCGCAACGGCTGGTGCGCCGGATTTGCGTGCAATGTAAAGAGCCGCTGCAGCTGCAACCGCAGGCGCTGATCGAGGCAGGGTACACGCAGGATGAGGCGGCGAAGACGACCGTTTACGCGGGCAAGGGCTGCAGCACGTGCAACAACACGGGTTACAAGGGCCGCGTGGGTCTTTATGAAGTGATGGAACTGACGGACGACCTGCGGGAACTGGTTCTGGTGGGCGCGTCGGCGCTGGAGCTGAAGAAAAAGGCGCTCGAGACGGGAATGATCACTTTGCGGCGCAGCGGACTGATTAAAGCGGCGTTGGGGCAGACGACCATGGAAGAAGTGCTGCGCGAGACGGTGCTGTAGGAGGAAGAGGATGCCGGGGATCACACTAAGCGAGCTTCTGAAGAGCATGATCGAAATGGGCGGGAGCGACCTGCACCTGTCCACGAACAGCGCTCCGCGCATCCGCGTACACGGGAAACTGCGTCCGCTGGATATGCCGCCTTTGACGGCGGCAGACACGAAAGCGCTTTCGTACAGCGTGCTGACGGACGTGCAGAAGCACCGTCTGGAAGAAAATCTGGAGCTGGACTTTTCATTCGGGTTGAAGAGCTTGGCGCGATTCCGCGGCAACATCTTCCATCAGCGCGGCGCGGTGGCTGCCGTATTTCGAACCATTCCGTGGGAGATCAAGGGATTTGACGCGCTGGGGCTGCCGCAGATCGTGCGCACGTTGTGCGATAAGCCGCGCGGATTGGTGCTGGTGACGGGCCCGACGGGTTCGGGGAAATCGACCACGCTCGCCGCCATGCTCGACAAGATCAACTGCGAGCGCGAAGAGCACATGATCACCATCGAGGACCCGATTGAATTTCTGCACAACCACAAAAAGTGCCTGGTCAACCAGCGGGAAGTGCACTCGGATACGCACTCGTTCGCGAATTCGCTGCGCGCCGCGCTTCGAGAAGATCCGGACGTGGTGCTGATCGGCGAAATGCGCGACCTGGAGACGATCGAATCGGCGCTGCGCATCGCGGAAACAGGCCACTTGACTTTCGCCACATTGCACACGAATTCGGCCATTTCGACGATCAACCGCGTGGTGGACGTGTTTCCCGCGCACCAGCAGCCGCAAGTGCGCGCGCAGCTTTCGATGGTGTTGGAGGGGATTCTTTGCCAGTCGCTGCTGCCACGCGTGGACGGGCGCGGCCGCGCCATGGTGATGGAAGTCCTGATCCCCAACCCGGCCATCCGCAACCTGATCCGCGAAGACAAGATTCACCAGATCTATTCGGCCATGCAAACCGGAACGGGCACCACCGGAATGCAGACGTTCAACCAGAGCCTGGCGATGGCGTATTTCCGAAAAGAGATCACCATGGAAACGGCGCTGTTGCGGTCATCGAATCCAGACGAATTGCAGGACCTGATCAACCGAGGGGTGACCTCGCCGTCAGCTGGCGGCAAGGTTCCAGCGCGTCGATAAAGGAAGAGGGAGGGATTACACATGCCGGTCTTCACATATCGCGGAGTCAATCGCGCCGGGACGAAAGTATCCGGAGAGCGCATGGCGGACAGCAAGGCGGCTCTGCAAGCGCAGTTGCGTCGCGAACAGATCAACGTCAGCAAGCTTTCCGAAAAGGGGAAAGAATTCAATATTCCCACGTTCGGAACTGGCGTGGACGCAAAAGAGCTGGCCATCTTCACTCGGCAGTTCTCGGTGATGATCGATGCCGGCTTGCCGCTGGTGCAGTGCCTGGAAATTCTGGCGGGGCAGCAGGAGAACAAAATTTTCCAGAAGATTCTTACCAGCGTGCGATCTTCGGTGGAAGGCGGCGCAACGCTCTCCGCTTCGATGAAGCAACATGAAAAGGTATTCGATGCGCTGTACTACAACATGGTGGAAGCCGGAGAAACGGGTGGTATTTTGGACACCATTCTGCAGCGGCTTTCGACCTACATTGAAAAGAACGTGAAGCTGAAGCGGGCGGTGAAGTCGGCCATGATCTACCCGGTTTCGGTGATGAGCATTGCCATTGCCGTGGTGGCCTTGCTGCTGTGGAAGGTGGTTCCGATTTTCGGCACGCTGTTCGCCGGACTGGGAGCCGCGCTGCCGCTGCCGACGCGGATCGTGATGGCATTGAGCGCCTTCGTGGGCAGCATCTACGGATTGTTGATCGTGGTGTTTGGGGTGGGAGCCGGCTTCGCGATCCATTTCTGGTACAAAACACCGCAGGGCCGCTACTCGATAGACGCCCTGCTGCTGAAGGCACCCATCGTCGGCAACGTGCTACGCAAGATTGCCGTGGCGCGATTCACACGGACACTCGGCACGCTTATCTCGAGCGGCGTTCCCATTCTCGAAGGATTGGATATCACTTCGCGCACGGCCGGCAACGCCGTGGTGGAAAGGGCGATCGCGCAGACGCGCAAGGCCGTCGAGGCTGGGCGCTCGCTGGTTGATCCGCTCAAGGAAACAGACGTATTTCCGGGCATGGTGACGCAGATGATCGGTGTTGGCGAGCAAACCGGCGCGATGGACGCCATGCTGCAGAAAATCGCGGACTTCTACGAGGACGAAGTGGACGTCGCCGTGAAGGACATGTTGACGGCGATCGAACCGATCATGATCGTGTTTTTGGGCGTGGTCGTCGGCGGCGTCGTAATTTCGATGTACTTGCCGATGTTCAGCTTGATCGGGCAGTTGTCGAAGGGTGGTTAAGACGTTCGCGGCGCAACTGGCTCCGCGCGCCGAGGGGGCGGAGCCAGCCGTTTGCACCGCGTGCCTTCAGCTTCGCCATCTCGCTATTTCCTGACGGTTCGAGTGAATGGAAAACGTATCCAGTACGAATGAATGGCTCCCCTGGCTGGGGCGTGCCCGGTTTCTGGTGATCACGTTCCTGCTGGCCGTGGTGGTGGCGCTGCGACAGTGGACGCCCATCGCCCTTCCAGTCGGAATTCTGTTCCTGCTGGCGGCGGTGTGGTACGCGGTGGCGACCGTATGTTTGATGCTCAACCGCGGCTTTCCCCGCGCCAAGTGGCTGCAGCCGTTGCAAGTGGCTCTGGATTTAGCGGTGATCACGGCGGTGGTGTACACCAGCGGAGCGTGGGACAGCTATTTCATCTCACTGTATTTGCTGGTGATTTTGATGGGCAGCGTGATGTTTTCCCGCCGGGGAGTGTTTGCCTTGGCGGGGCTCAGCTTTGTGTTGCTGGCCGCGGTGGTGGAACTCAGTTACTTCGGCGTGATCCCGAATCATGCGCCGACGCTGCCGCAAACGAGGATGCTGGAATCGTGGCTGGCGAGCAACGCGTTCGCTTTTTTTGCCGTCGGTTACCTGGGCAGCTTGCTGGCGCAGACGATTCACAGCAAGGGTGTGGAGCTTCGCGAGAAAAGCGAGGAGCTGCGGGATCTGCAGGCGTTCAATCGCGACATCATCGAATCGATGCGCGGCGGCTTGCTGACGACCGACCTCGAAGGGCGAATTTTGTTGGTGAACCGCGCGGGAACGGAAATTATGGGGCGCGGCTTCGGGCTGCTGCGCAATGAAAACATAGCTGACATTTTCGCCGGGCTGTGGCCGGTGGAGTTGGATGAGCAGGGAACGCCGCGGGCTCTGCGGCGAGAGATCGAATTCGAGACGCCCGAGGGCGCGACGAAGTACCTGGGATTTTCGATTTCGCCGCTGCGCACCGGCGATAACGAAACGACCGGCTACGTATTCAATTTTCAGGACCTGACGGAATTGAAGCGGTTGGAAAGGGAAGTGGTCACCAAGGAGCGCATGGCTGCGCTGGGCCGCTTGTCCGCCGCTATCGCGCATGAAATCCGGCAGCCGTTGACGGCCATGACCGGCGCGCTGAAAGAGCTGGCGCGCCTGGCGCCGCTCGACGAAGACGACAAACGACTGGTGCAGATCGTGAGCCGAGAATCGCAGCGATTGAACCAGATCATTGGAGACTTTCTGGACTATTCGCGGGAGCGCAAATTTTCTTTCACGGAGTTGGATATTGCCGCCCTGCTGGAGGAGACGTCGCTGCTGCTGGAGCGCAGTTCGAGCGCATCGGGAAAGTACCGCATCGAGCGGAACTTCAGCGCCCGCGGAGTGCGCGCGCGAGCGGACCGCGACGGCATGAAACAGGTGCTCTGGAATTTGTGCAACAACGCCCTGCGCGCCATGCCCGACGGCGGCACGCTGACGGTGAGCCTGGACGCCGAGGGCGATTGGGTTCGCATATCGATTGGCGACACGGGAATCGGCCTCGATCCGCGCGACGCGGCGCGAATTTTTGAACCGTTTCAATCGGGATTTCCGGGCGGCACCGGACTGGGGCTTGCCATCGTGTATCAGATTTTGCAGGCGCACGGGGGACGCGTGCGGGCGCTGAGCGGTCAATCCAGCGGCAGCACGTTTGTGGTGGAGATTCCGCGCGCTACTGGCGCGCGAACGGTGGGCCGCGCGCGAGGGCGCGCCGACGCCGAGCTATTGCATCTCGCGGGGAGAGGATAAGAGAGTTCATGGCCCATTTGCTCATCGTCGACGACGAGCGCTCGATTGGCGAGTTGCTGGAAATCAGTTTTCGCAAGGAAGGGCATAAGGTCGACTTGGCGTCGAACGGCGAGGCCGCGAAAAGGAAGATGGCCTCGCAAGTATTCGACATCGTCGTGTCGGACATCTGCATGCCGGACATGGACGGAGTGGAATTGCTGCGCTATTGCAAGGAAATCTCCCCAGAGACGGTATTCATCCTGGTTACCGGTGTGCCGACGATCGACACGGCCATCGATGCCGTAAATTTTGGCGCGGACCGGTACGTAATCAAGGGCGACCGGCTGCTGGACGAGCTTCGTCCGGCGGTGCGGTCCGTGACGGAACGGCTGGAGCTGAAGAAAGAAGCCGGCTGTCTGCGGCGCGAGTTGCGCCGGCTGACGGGACTGGATCACATGATCGGCACCAGCTCGAAAATGCGCGAGATTTTCGAGCTGATCCAGAACATCGCGCCGCAATCGAGCCGCGTCTTGATCACCGGCGAAAGCGGCACGGGAAAAGAGCTGGTGGCGCGGGCTATTCATGAGAACAGCACGCGCGTGAAGCAGCCATTCGTCACCATCAACTGCGGAGCATTTCCCGAAACGCTGCTGGAGTCGGAGCTTTTCGGCTACATGAAGGGCGCGTTCACGGGGGCGAACGAAAACCGGCGCGGGCTCTTTCAGGCGGCGCACGGCGGCACGCTGTTCATGGACGAGATTGGCAACATGAGCGTGACCATGCAGGTGAAGCTTTACCGCGTGCTGCAGGAAGGCAAAGTGCGTCCGATCGGCAGCACGGAGGAATCGGACGTGGACGTGCGGGTGATCGCCGCGACCAACAAGGACCTGGAGAAAGAAATCGCCGAGGAGCGTTTCCGGGAGGATTTGTTCTATCGGCTGAGCGTAATTCCGATTCATCTGCCGGCCCTGCGTGAGCGACGCGACGACATTCCGCTGCTGGCGCGGGAATTTCTGGGCCGGTTTTCGAAGACGATGAACAAGAACGTGGACGGCATCGAGCCCGAGGCGATGCGGCTGCTGGAAGTATACGATTGGCCGGGAAACGTCCGAGAACTGGAAAATACCATCGAACGGGCCATGGCGCTGGAAAGCGGCCGTCGCATTTCGACCGAGACCCTGCCGGAGCGCATCCGAACGCATGCGCGAGAAACGGTTCCGAAGCTTTCCCACAACGGCAATGGCGTCAGTTTGCCTGACGACGGGGTGAACCTGGAAGAGTACATCTCCAAAGTGGAGCGGTCGTATCTGCTCGCGGCGCTGGAGCGCTCAGGGGGCGTGCGCACCCGCGCCGCCAATTTGCTGAGCATGTCGTACCGGTCGTTTCGGCATTACGCGAAGAAATACGGCGTTTAATGGCCCGCAGGGCAGGGCGACACCAATTCGGCGAAATCTACGTCGTCAACCTTTCACTTCGCATTTTCCGGCGCCACGTAACCACTGTAAATTCAGAAAATTACCACCTGCAGCAGCTACGCAGACGAGTATTGCGAGAGCAGCTGTTTTGGTCATTCGAAGGTGTCAAAAAGTGTCAAAAATCCAGCACGTGCAGGGACGAACGGTTGAGGCGCTTGTTCTCGGGCCTGCAATGCAGGGCTGCATCTCTTTGAAGCGGCAGGGTATAATTTCGATGTGCTGTAGCAGTTAACCTCCGGCGTTCAGCTGGCATCCACATTGCGAGATATCCGGGCGTACCCCGCCAGGGCGTACATAAAAGAGAGATTCAGGAGCACAGCTCCTAGGAGAAACAATGAACAAGCGACAGAAGGGTTTTACGTTAATTGAGTTGCTGATCGTCGTGGCGATCATTCTGATCATCGCGGCCATCGCAATTCCGAACTTGATGCGGTCGCGCATGGCGGCTAACCAAGCTTCTGCGGTTGGCTCGCTGCGCACGATTTCCACCGCGGATGTTACCTACTCCTCGACGTATGGTGTTGGTTTCGCACCCGACCTGGTTTCTTTGGGCGGTCCGGCGATCGCGCCTGGGGCGAGTGCTACCTGCGCCAACGCGGGTTTGGTCGATACCACTCTTTCCAGCTCGGCTGCCCCCATGAAGAGCGGCTACAATTTCGCCTACACGGGAAGCAACCCGTTCACTGGGACTCTGCCGCCGAACTGCGCGGCTGGTGTTCTGAACTTCACTGCAACGGGCATACCGGTTAACACCTCGACTGGACAGAACGGCTATTTCATCGACGACTCCGGAGTGATCCGTTACACGACGGATGGCACCGCGCCGACGGCCGCCAGCCCAGCACTTCAGTAGTGCTGATTGTAAGTTGACCGAATCAGGGGAGGGTAGTTCCACCTCCCCTTTTTTTTCACGAGCACTTCGAAAATTTGAACGGAGCCGAGGGCCGGAGAATGAGAAACCAAAGCCAAAACGCTAACGACCGACGCCGCACGATGCGGCTCCGCCGCCCCGGAAACAACGGGTTCACGCTGATCGAACTTCTGATCGTGATAGCCATCATTCTAGTGATCGCGGCGATCGCCGTCCCCAATTTTCTTCGCTCTCGAATGGCCGCGAACCAAGCTGCTGCCGTGGAGAGTTTGAGGACCATCACGACGGCGTCGGTGGTGTATGACTCCACGTGGGGCAACGGTTATCCTCCGAGCATGACAGCGCTTGGCGGGGTTCCTACAGCGACGGCGACATGCGACGCCGCGATACTCGTGGACCAGATCATCACCACCCCCCCTAATATAAAGAGCGGATATGCTTTCGGCTACACCGGCCAAGACGGGAACGTGACGGGTGAGCCCCCGAACTGCGGCTCCCCCGGTTTTAATGGATACCTCGTTACCGCAGCTCCGGCGGTAGTGGCTCAGACGGGCACCGACAGCTATTGCAGCTATACCCCCGGTGTGATCCATTTCGATGTAACCGGTGTCGTCAGCGCGAGCGAGGCTAGTTGCGACGCGCTTCCTACGCTGTAGTGGGCTGTTGTGTTTGGACCATGCGAAGAACGGCAGCTGATTGGAGTCCCTGAACCGGGCGGGCCAGGGATTTTGGCGCCGAGTGCGATGGCTGTTACAATTACCGCGTGCGTCTTGTTTTTCTCGCCCTCACTTTGACATTCGTTGCAGCGCTCACCCCTGCTGCGCAACAGACCCGAAGCGTGGAACGCGCCGTGGAGGCGCGTTATCACGCGGCCCATACCCTGAAGGCCTACTTCTACGAGAGTTATAACGATGGCAGCGGAGGTGCGGCTGCTGAGTCCGGCACGGTGTACTTCTCGCGGCCGGGACGCATGCGTTGGGATTACACTTCGCCCGAAAAGAAGCTTTTCCTCGTCGATGGCAAGCAAGTTTGGTTTTACGTTCCCGCCGAACGCACCGCTAGCCGCGCGAAATTCAAAAACAGCTCCGATTGGCGCACGCCGCTGGCGCTGCTAGTGGGCAAAGCGAAGCTTTCGGATATGTGCCAGAAACTGGATCTGGTTCAACCGGACAGCAAATTCGCCGGCAATGCCGGGTTCGAGCCCGCCATCGGAGACAACGTGCTGCGCTGCATTCCGCGCGGAGAATCCGATCACCATGGCAACGCCGCGCAGGTCGTCTATTTGGAGACGAATCCGCAGGCGCAGCTCGTGCGCGTGGTGATCCATCAACCCGGGAACGCGGTCACCGAGTTTCGCTTCGGCGATTGGCAGGAAAACATTCCCCTCCCCGAGGACATGTTTCATTTTCAGCCGCCGGCGGGAGTTTCGGTGGTCGACCAGTCCGCCCTCGCCAATCAAGTTTACTGAGCCGCGCTTCGCAAACTACGTGGCGGCTCAGACATATTTTACGCGCGGCGGTGCTTGGGGTGAGCGATTCCGCGGAATGATTTGATGGCTTGGCGAGCCTGTGTTTCCAACTCGTCCCACGTTTCGCACCATTCGGTAACGATTTCGAATTCGCGAGACCCTTCGTTCCAGCGTCCGATTGCCAGTTCCACCAGAAAACAGCCAATGAAGAACTTACGCCGCGCAAAAGTTACAACTTCCAGATCGAGCATTTTGCAGAGCTGCCGAGTGTATGGACCTGCGGCGACGGACGTGTCACCGAATCCGCTTTTCAACAGAAACTTTGCGGAACGAGACGCGCCGCTCAATGGCGCCGGGCGTGAAGCCTTGGCGCCCACGCGCTTTATGTAGCGCTCCAGCAGGCGCCGATCGAATGGCGCTAGAAACACAATGAAAAGAGCCAAAATGAACAAGATGCCGACCGTTCCGGACGATGCCCCCGGCAACGGACCAAGGCAAACGAGTAGTGTCTTGGCCGAAAATATGGATTGGGCGAGGCTGGCCATCTTAGCTGAATAGAATAAACCGAGAGGAGTATACAGCCGCGGCGCCACGATGATAATCGGGGCTGCTGAGTTGCCGGGACTTTGACGTCCGATAGCTGTGCTGCGTGCGCACCTGAACGACCAGCATGCGTAACGTTGACGAAAGCTAATCGAATTTCTGCAGCAGGTCAAAAAAGGTCTTGGAGTCGTTCTTGTCGCCGAGGAAATCGGCTGCCCAGGTGCCTTGCAGCATGAGACACGATGCTGTTTCGCGTTGAGGCGCTTGCGGGTAGGAAGACTCCATGCACACGAACTCGTGAACGCCGGAACCGATGCGAATAGGCCCAGTTATAGCCGCGCCTGGAAGGGCTAAGTTCCAGTAGACGTGTTCCCATGAGCTAAAAACGTCCATCGGATTTTCGTGAGGCGGCGGAAAATATGGGCCTATCGAAATCCACGCGCCGAGCCGAACGCCGTGAATAACGGTGGCCGGGAGCCTGGTCATAGAGACACCCGTCGGGTCGTCCGCATCGGCCGTCCACCGAAGCGGCACGATTATCCTGTGGCCCCGCGTCTCGACAGCGTTTCCGTGAAGTACGTGCCAGCCCAGCGTGTATATCGTCGGCGATATAAAAAGCAGAACCGCCGAAAGAATAACCGCGGCCAAAAACATTCGCGGCCATTTTGCGGACAGGCTGAATAGCGGGCGTGTGAGCCAATTCGTCACGCGCTAGTCCTGTAAGAATGCGGTGGCTTCGCGCAGGAAGAGATCGAGCTGGTCGTGGTGCAACCAGTGGCTGGCGGCTGGCACGCGCACCAGTCGATTGTTGCGAATTGCTTGACGGCGCGGATCTTTCTCCGGGACGGGCAAAAAGCTTTCCAGTCCCCAGAAAAACAGCACCGGACAGGCAATCTGGCCATAGACTTCGGCGGTATCTTCCGCGCGATGGCCATAGGGAGGGAACAGCCGCGCGAAGTTATCGAATTTCCAGACCAGCGATCCATCCGATTCCCAATTGGTGCCGTGCAAAGTTAAATGCTGCGCCACTTCATCAGATAGGTGGGGATTTGCGTCCTTCATGCGCGCCACGGCGGAGGCTAGATCGGGATAACTTTTCGTGTGGCGTTTTTCCGCATCGCGAACGGACTCGATCCAGGCGCGAATGCGCTGCGATTGCGGATTCTGCACCGCGTCGCCGACGGGGAATCCAAGTCCCTCGATCGAAACGGCTTTGTGCACGCGCTCGGGATAGACTCCCGCATAATGCAGCACGATTCCGCCGCCCAGTGAATGGCCAACCAACCGGATGGGAAAGTCATCAATGATATCTACCAGCGCGGACAAATCTAATACGTGTTCCGCGATGCTGTACATCGCCCCAGGCGCCCAGGCGCTGTTACCGTGCCCGCGCAGATCGAGGGCGTAGACGTGATAGTGCTCTCGAAGCGTCCGAGCGACCCAGTCCCAGTTTCTGGCGTGATCGAGCCCGCCGTGAACCAGCACGAGCGCCGGTTTGGAGTCCTGTCCGTAATCCCAGAATTGCAGTTTGAGGCGGTCGGAATAGAAGAAGTGGGAAATGGGTTCCATGGATGTCGTCGGTCCTTGAGCGCCAGAGGTCTGAGGTTCTGTGTGATAACTGAACGGGAGCTTCAGCGGCTAAAGCCGCTTCGATTTTCCGACCTCAATGTCGTGGCTAAAGCCACGACCCACAAAGGCTCTCTCGTTATTACGCAGACTCTTGAGCCGCGGCTGGGGCGACTCTACCATAGGCGTTGCGCGCTCAGGGAGGCGCCTGTGGGGAAGGTTGTCACATTCGATAGCTTGGGTGCGGCGCGTGGGTAGGAGCGTTGTAACATGCTATTAACGCCCTGTTTCTCTGGAGGCTGCCAGCGGACGAAGAGGCGTATGCTAGTCTTTCCTTTGCGGCCGCGTGGGGCCTAGGTGCAGGGACTCAAACGACATGTCTGAATTTGTCTGCAAAGTCGGGGACACTACGGGGCGCGTTTTCCAGCAAGTGGAAAGCGCCCAATCGGAAGAAGAAGCCAAGCAGAAGCTGGTGGATCGCGGGTTATACGTCTTCTCCGTCCGCAGCCATATGAATGTGGCGTCGATTATGGGGCGGGCTAGCCGCGAGCGCTCGATCCATTCGAACGACTTCCTGATTTTCAATCAACAGTTCAACACGCTGGTCAAAGCGGGCTTGCCGATTATGAAGGCGCTGGATTTGCTGGCAGAACGCGCCGCCGCGACGCGACTGCGCCCGATTCTGGCCGAGGTGCGCAAGAGTGTTCGAGAAGGTTCTTTGCTTTCGGAAGCGCTGGCGGAGCAAGGCTCGTTCCCTCCGGTGTACGTGACTGTGATTACCGCCGGGGAACGCAGCGGGAATCTGAGCGGCGTACTGGATCAGTACATTGCGTATTTGCGCGTGAGCACCGGGTTTCGCAGCCGCTTGTTGACTGCAATGATTTATCCCGCGGTGCTGGTGATTACCGCGCTGATGTTGGTTACCTATGTGGTTACCACAGCGCTGCCGAAATTTGCCGAGCTGTATAAGGATTTGGACGTCCCTTTGCCAACTCCTACACGCATAATGCTGGGGCTGGCCTTGCCGCTGCGCCACTACTTCCTGATTTTTCTGATAATTTTGGGCGTGATTGTTGTGGGCGCGTTTGTTTGGTCGCGCTCGCGGGAAGGCGCGCTCACTCTCGAGCGGCTTAGGCCGCGCATTCCGGTGTTTGGCGCGGTGTGGGTGAAGACGCAAGTATCGCAGCTGCTGCGCACGCTTTCGACGCTGCTCACCGGCGGCACTCCGCTGGTGCCCGCGCTGATTACCTCCGCAGCGGCAATCGACAGCCGTTTGTTTGCGGGGGCGGTGGAGCAAGCGGCGGAGCGCGTGAAGGAAGGGAAGTCTCTCCACGCGAGCCTGGCCGAGACGCAACTGATGCCCCATCTTGCGCTGGAAATGATCGAAGTGGGCGAGGCTTCGGGCGCGCTTTCGGCAATGCTCACGAGCGTGGCGGAATTTTATGAGGAAGATGTGGGGACGAGCCTGCAGCGGATCCTTTCCTGGGTTCCCATCGCGGTTTTGCTGGTGATGGCCGTTGTGGTAGGCTTCATTTTGATCTCGCTCTACCTGCCCATGTTCTCCCTCCAGGTCGGTGGAGGATAAAATCGCATGGCAACCGTCTCTAATAACCCGCCTCTGCCTGGCGGCGCCAACGAAGCCGCCGAGCGCGAACACGCGCGCCGGCTGGCGGAGCGTTACCGCCGCCCGTTCGTCGATCTTCGCGAGCAGCGCATCGACCCCGAGCTATTCCGCCGGATTCCGGCGGAAATGATGTTTCGCTACAGTTTCGTACCGCTGGAATCGCACGATTCGACGCTGGTGATAGCGCTCGTCGATCCCAGCCAGTTGCCGCAGATGGACGAGCTTTCATCGCTTCTTGGCAAGCGGCTGGAAGTGAAGGTGGCCACCGCCTCGCAAATCGGCGATCTGCTGAAGCGCACCGAACAATCGCAGCGCGTGCTGGATCAGGCCACCGAGGGCTTTACGCTGCGGGTGGTTGAGGACGAGGAGAACGACGAAGACATTACCGTCGACAAGCTGACGGGCGAGGCGGGCGTTAGCCCGGTGGTTCGGCTGGTGGACACGATCATTTTCACCGCGCTCGAGCGGCGAGCCAGCGACATTCACATCGAGACGCGCAATTCCGAAGTGGTGGTGAAGTACCGCATTGACGGCGTGCTGCAATACGCCATGAAGCCGCTCGACAAGGAATGGCACGCCACGATTCTTTCGCGCATTAAGGTAATGAGCGAACTCGATATCGCCGAGCGCCGCGTGCCGCAGGACGGCCGCTTTCGCGTCGGCTACAAGGGCCGCGACGTGGACTTCCGCGTTTCGATCATGCCGTCGGTCCACGGCGAAGACGCTGTGCTTCGTATTCTGGACAAGGAAACGCTTAGCGAAAAATTTCGCAATCTCACGCTCGACGTGGTGGGCTTTGAACCCGACGAGGTCACCCGCTTCCGCCGCTACATTCACGAGCCATACGGAATGGTGCTGGTCACCGGACCCACCGGCTCGGGCAAAACGACGACGCTCTACGCGGCCATCAACGAAATCAAAAACGACGAAGACAAAATCATCACCATCGAAGATCCGGTGGAATATCAGGTGCGCGGCATCACTCAGATTCCGGTGAACGAAAAGAAGGGGCTCACCTTTGCGCGCGGCTTGCGCTCCATCCTGCGCCATGATCCGGACAAAATCATGGTCGGCGAAATCCGCGACCAGGAAACGGCGCAGATCGCCATCAATTCCGCGCTCACCGGACACCTGGTTTTTACCACGGTGCACGCCAACAACGTTACCGACGTGATTGGCCGCTTTATCAACATGGGCGTCGAGCCGTACAATTTCGTGTCGGCCCTGAACTGCATCATGGCGCAGCGGCTGGTCCGCCTGATTTGCGAGAACTGCAAGAAGCGCGTCGCCTATTCGCCTGAAGAGCTGCAGGAATCCGGCCTCGATCCGGCGGAGTGGGGGAAAGTCGCATTTTACGAGGGCGCCGGATGCCTGGAATGCTCCGGCAGCGGCTATCGCGGCCGCACCGCCATCACCGAGCTACTCGATCTTTCGGACCGCATCCGCGAAATGATTATCGATCGCCGGCCGACTTCCGAAATCAAACGCGCCGCCCGCGCCGAAGGAATGACCTTCCTCCGCGAATCGGCGTTGAAGAAAGTGCGCGTCGGCGCCACCACACTGCGCGAAATCAACAAGGTGACGTTCCTTGACTAGCGCGGCAGCCAGCACAGCACTTGGCACGCAAGGCGCCCGCAGCAGTTCTTTTTCCCGCATCGACCACTGGCTGAACGCCATGCCGCATCCTGCGCAGGTCGCGGAGATTGCGCCGGGTCACGTGGCTATGGCGCGCTGGGGAATGCGGGGGGGCCTGGAGGTAGCGGCTGTTGAACCATTGCCGGCCGGCGCGGTGATGCCGTCGCCGGTGGAGACGAATATCACCCGGCCGGATGCGGTACGAGATGTGCTTCGGCGCGTTTTCAGCAAAGTGGCGCATCGCGGCGCTCCGTTGGCGCTGCTGATTCCTGACCCGGCGGTGCGCGTGTTCGTGCTGCCGTTCGAAACCTTGCCGCGTAAAGCGGACGATGCGCTTCCTCTGCTGCGCTGGCGATTGAAGAAAAGCGTGCCGTTTGACGTGGACGAAGCCACTGTTTCGTGGATGCGCCAGAAGGCGCGCGACGGCGGCCTGGAGGTGATCACGGTAATCGCGCGCCAGCGGATCGTTCGCGAATACGAGGAACTTCTGCAATCACTTGACGCGCGTCCGGGTGTGGTGCTGAGTTCCACGCTGGCGGTGCTGCCGCTGCTCGACGAGAGCGGCGCCACGCTGCTCGCGCGGCTGTGCGGTTCCACGCTGACGGCCGCGGTTGTCTATGGCGGGTCGCTTTGCGTGTATCGCTCCACGGAACTGGTGGCGGGAGCCCGGCAGCTCGATCCGCAGACGGTGCTGGATGAAATTTTCCCCGCGGCTGCGTATTTTCAGGATACCTGGGGCCGCGAACTCGACCGCGCGTATCTTTCGGGCTTCGACGAAAAGAACGATCGCTTTCGCGGTATGCTGCGCGGCGAACTGAAACTACCTGTGGAATCGATCGCCGCGGGCGCCGGGTCGCGGGGGCTCGATGAGGAAGGTAAAAACTTGCTACGCCACGGCCTGGATGGTTTGGCTGGTTGGGCCATGAACGGAGGCTCGTAATCGAGCGCTGCTGTAATGAAGATCCAGCTCAATCTCGCAACCGCCCCGCAGGCGAATAATCGCCCCTTCCTGGCGGGCTCCGCGCTAATCGGCGCAGCCGCGCTGATCGCGCTGGTGCTGCTGGCTCATGCGGCGTATTCGTCCTGGCAAGACCAACGCCAGCTGCGCACTGAAATCAGCACGCTGCAATCCCGGATTCGAACCAGCGAAGTTCAACAACAGCAACTCGCGGCGTATTTTCGCAGCCCGCAGGCTCAGCGCGTGCTGGATCGCTCGGCTTTTCTGAATTCGCTGATCGACGAGCGCAGCTTTCCATGGACCAGGATTTTCACCGATCTCGAGCGGACGCTGCCGCCTGGAGTGCGCGTGATCAGCATTTCGCCGAAGCTCGATAACGGCCGCGCCGAAGTGAAGCTGGAGATCGGCGCCGAGGACGGCGCGAGCGAAGTGCGATTCCTGAAAGCGATGGAAACGTCGCACGCGTTCTCCGGGCTGGTGGTCCGCGAGGTGAAGCCCGCGACGGGATCGCCAGCGGCCGGGGCGGACTCAGGCGATAATATCCTGATCAATCTAAGTGTCTGGTACTCGACGATATGAAGATTCTGCTATGGCCAGCCTGGAAGAAGGGAATTAGCGCCGCGCTGCTGTTGCTGGTGGCCGCTGACCTGGTTTTCGTATTCGTGCTTTGGCAAATTGGGCGCCAGGGCCCGAAGGAGATGCGTCTCCGTCACGCTCAACTGGCGGAGCAAGCCGTGCTTTTGCGCGCCGATGTGGCTCGCGGCCAAAAGATACGCACTTCATTGCCCGAAGCGGGCAAGCAATGCGACGCGTTCTACAATCAGGATTTTTTCGATTCGACCACCGGCTATTCGCAGGTGGAAACCGATTTGGACAGCATCAGCAAGAATGCCGGCGTACAAACAGCGGGCCTCACTTTTTCGCAGCATCCGGCGAAGGGCCGCGGCGTGACGGAAATCGACGTGGGCACCAGGATCACGGCGGATTATCCTTCGCTGATTCGCTTCATCAACGGCGTGGAGCGCTCGAAAGACTTTTACCTGCTGGATGGGTTGACCCTGCATGCGACCAATGGCGGGCAGGTCGACCTGAAAATTAAACTGCATACGTATTTCAGGACCTGAGCGATGTCTCGGCGCAATGAAATTTACGTCTTCGCGGCCCTACTGCTGGTTTTGGTATTCGTGTTGTATCGCGCCATCCGTCCCGCGGGAGTAACGGTCACCGGTGTGTATGCCGACAACACCAAGTTTCATCCGCTGGACGTCCAGGAGCCGCAGCTGCATCTCAATCTGCTCGACAATTTGCGGAAGATCGAATACACCGGGGTTCATCGAAATATTTTCGTGGCCGAGCCGATTCCTCCGCCCAGGGCGCAGCAAACGAGAGTGGAGAGGCCCGCTGGGCCGCAGGCGCCTCCTCCTCCTCCGCCACTGGAAGTGCCGGTGAAATTTTTCGGCTACGCCTCCGAGCAGCACGGCGGCCATCGCGTGGGCTTTTTCGCCAGTGGGGATGACGTGCTGGTGCTGGCGCAGGGCGACGAATTCCTCAGCGGTCGCTATCGGTTGCTGAGCATTAGCAATACTTCGGCCGAGGTGATGGAAATTTCCAGCGGCCGGCAGGCCACGCTGCCGATCACCCAGCCGCCCGGGCAGGCCTCGAACTGAAAACGTAAATCGAAAAATGACCGGCGCTCGAAAAACTCGTTTCCTGCATTTCGGTGGCGCTCCACGCCCGCGCCGGCGGTCGAACGAGTCCGGCTACGCTTATTTGCTGGCGCTGTTCATGGTGCTGGCGCTGATTATCACCTCCCAAACGCTGCTGGAAAATCTGGCCACCCAGGGTCGCCGCATGCGCGAACAGGAAACCATCTGGCGCGGCGAACAGTGCGAGCGGGCGATCCGACTCTACTACCACAAGACGGGGCACTATCCGCAAACGTTCGACGATCTGAACGCCGGCCTTCCCGAGCTGCATTTCCTGCGTGCGGAAGCGGAAAAGAATCCAATGAATAAAACCGACGGCAGCTGGCGCTTCATTTACATCAACGCCGCCGGACAGATCATCGGCAGCGTCAAATACGCCACTTTGCAGCAGATGGCCATCATGGATTTGAACCACGGGAAAATTCCCAAGGTGATGCCCGGCGCGGTGTCCGCCAGCAGCCTGGCTTCGCAAAGCCAGACGGGACAGAGTTCGCCGAACTCGCAGCAAAGCGGCATGAATTTTGGCGCCGGCCAAACCGAGAATCCGCTGGCCGCGCTCAAGCCGACGGGGCCCGTGGATGGGCCGGTGGTTGGCGGTTTTCTTACCGGAGTGGCCGGCAAAACGGACGCCAAGTCGCTGATCGTCTACAAAGGCGGCAAGAAATATCTGGATTGGGAATTTATCTGGAACCCCATTGAAGATCAGGCGCGGGCGATGCAGCAGCAAAGCGGTTCCGCAACAGGTGGCGGCTTGCTTCCTGGGTTCACGAACTTGCCCGGACTGCCGGCAGGGCTCACCGGCGCAGGAACTTCGCCGACGGGAACCGCCGCAACACCCGGCGAGCCGGGAACATCGCCGTCGACCTCGCCACAGGCGCCATCAAGCCCGACCGGTGCGCAGCCTTCTCCAAGTCCGCCGGATCAAAATAGTGACTGACGCGAACGCGATCATGAAGTGGCGACATCGCGAGCGCGAAAACTCGCATGTAACATGAAACTCTACGGTCGAATTTCGCTGGTGATTCTGGTGGTGGCCCTCGCTTACGTGGGCTGGGTATTCTTCTCGCGCTGGCAGCAGAACCGCGCGTTTCAAGAGCGCGCCGCAGCTAAGGCCGCCCAGCAGCGCGCTCGCGACGAACAGGCCTTTCAGGGCATGGGCGGCAACAGTTTCGCCATCCTCAGCTTTTTTGCTTCTCCCGCGTCCATCAGCCGCGGCGACGAATCGGAGCTGTGCTACAGCGTCTCGAACGCTAAAAGCGTCGCCATCAATCCGCCGGTGGGCGATGTGTGGCCTGCGTTCGATCATTGCGTCAGCGTGCGCCCGAAAAAGACGACCATTTACACCATCACCGCTACGGACTCCGCCGGGCACACCAAGTCCACAACCACCACCCTCGAAGTTCGCTGACGAGTCTGCAGTTGCAGTGCCGTTCAAGGCTCAGCCCATAGCGTTTTAGGCTCCTTCGGCAGCCCCGGTTGCAGGAGCATCGGGACTTGACAGCGTGCCAGCCTGTAATTAAACTAACCGGTTAGTTAAATAATTTACATTGCTTCCGGAGGGTCTCTATGCAATATCGCCGCCTCGGCAAGAGTTCGCTCGTGGTTTCGGCTATGGGTCTTGGGTGCATGGGCATGTCGCAATCATACGGGCCGGCGGACGAACAGGAATCGCTCGCCACCATCAACCTCGCCATCGACCGCGGCATTACGCTGCTGGACACGGCGGACATGTACGGCGGCGGCGCCAACGAAGAGCTGCTCTCGAAAGTGCTGGCGAAGCGGCGCAACGAAGTGGTGCTGGCCACGAAATTCGGCAACATGCGAAATCCGGACGGGCGCTTTCTGGGTGTGAACGGGAAACCGGAATACGTGCAGGAAGCGTGCGAGGCCAGCCTGAAGCGGCTGAAGATATCGACCATTGACCTTTTGTATTTGCATCGTGTCGATGTGGGCGTGCCGATCGAAGACACTGTGGGCGCGATGGCGCGGCTGATCCAGCAGGGCAAAGTGCGTTACCTGGGCCTTTCGGAAGCAGGCGCAAAGACGATTCGTCGCGCGCACGCGACGTATCCCATCACCGCGCTGCAAAGCGAGTATTCGATCTGGACGCGCGATCCCGAGGGAGAAATTCTGAATGCCTGCCGCGAACTGGGAATTGGGTTGGTGCCATATAGCCCGCTGGGGCGCGGGATTTTGACCGGCAAAGTGAAGAGCACCGAAAACTTCGGCGCGAAAGACTTTCGTCGAATTTCGCCGCGTTTCCAGGGCGAAAACTTCGAGAAGAATTTGCAGCTGGTCGAGCGCGTCGAACGGATTGCAGCGGAGAAGAATTGCACTCCGGCCCAGCTCGCGCTGGCGTGGGTGATGGCGCAAGGCCCGGACGTGGTTCCGATTCCCGGCACGAAACGGCGCACGAATCTGGAGCAAAATCTGAAAGCGCTCGATGTGACGCTTACGCCGGCGGATTTGAAGAGCATCGACGAAGCGGCGCCGCGAGGAGCGGCTGCGGGCGCGCGCTATCCCGATGAATATATGAACCGCCTGGGAGTCTGAAACGAGCAATGCCTCGAGGACGTAAAAAAGCGGAGGATCCCGCAACGGCGCGGCGGATTCTGGCGGCGGCGGAGCAGCACTTCGCCGCGCGCGGTCTGGCGGGCGCGCGTACGGAGGAGATCGCCGCTGCCGCGCACGCCAACAAGGCGATGCTTTACTACTATTTCGGGAACAAGCGTCGCTTGCACCGCGCCGTGCTTGAGAACCTGTTTCGTCAACTGCGGATGAGAGTACTGACTCCGGCCGCAAACAAATCATCTGCCGGCGAGGAGTTTTTTCGCTACGTGACCGGCTATTTCGATTTTCTGGCCACGCATCCCAACTATCCGCGGCTGGTGCAGCGGGAAGCGATGGAAGAAAGCGCGAAATTTGATTGGATGGTGCGCGAGCATTTTCGCCCGCTTCACCGCAAGCTTGCCGGCGCGATTGAAAAAGCGATCAAAAGCGGCGATTTTCGCGAAGTTGACGCGGACCAGACGGCCTTCATCACGCTCGGCATGGTCACTTCGTATTTTGCCGGCGCACCGATCATGGGCCGGGTGATGGGGCGAGACTTGCTGTCACCGGAAGCCGTGGAGCAGCGCAAGCGGGCACTGCTCGACTTTTTGGACCACGGGTTGATGCGGAATCGGTTGGCGCGGGAAAGGAGCAGGATGCGATGAGCGGCCGGAAAGTTCTGATTTTGTTCGGGGTGGTTTTTCTGATCGCCGCCGGAATCTACTGGTATTCCACGCCGTCGGGCAATGCGATTCCGCTTACGGGCGTTGTGGATGGCAACGAAGTGATCGTGAGCCCGCAGATCACCGGCCGGCTGGTGAAGCTGACGGTTGATGAAGGCACGCGCGTGAAACCCGGAGAGCTGATCGCGGAGCTCGATTCAAAAGAATTGCAGGCGAGTTTAGCGTCGGCGAAGGCAAACGTGGACAGTTTGGAAGCGCAAGTTCAAGAAGCCAATCACAATTTCGTGTGGACCAAGGATCAGACCAGCGCGTCCGTGGAGCAGGCGCAAGCGACGATGACTTCCACGCGCGCGCAACTGGCGCAAGCACAGGCCAACCTCTGGCGCGATCGGACTGATTACAACCGCATGCAGGAGTTGTTCAAAAGCGGAATCGAGTCGGCGCAAGACCGCGATCACGCCGAAGCCACTCTGCGCGTATCCCAGGCGAACGTGAAGTCGCTGCAGGAATCGGTGGGCGCTCAGAAAGCTGCGGTGGATGTTGCGATTGCCAATCAAAAGCAGGTAGGCGTGCGGCAGAGCGAAATCGCCACCACAATCGCGCAACTGGAACAAGCGCGCGCGGCTGAGGCGCAGACCGCGACGCAGCTTGGCTACACGAAAATCTACGCGCCGATTGGCGGGATCGTGTCCGTGCGCGTGGCGAAGCAGGGCGAAGTGGTTTCGCAGGGATCTCCCATCGTGGTGATCGTGGATGTGGACCATTTGTGGGCGCGGGCCGACGTGGAAGAAAGCTATATCGACGACGTGGAATTCGGGCAGACGCTGCAGGTCAAGCTGCCATCCGGCGACATCCTGAAGGGGCAGGTATTTTTCAAAGGCGTGGAAAATGATTTCGCCACGCAGCGCGACGTGAGCCGAACCAAGCGCGACATCAAGACCTTCGCGATCAAGGTCTCTCTGCCTCCAGACGATGGACGACTGTTCACCGGAATGACGGCGACGGTGTTGCTGCCGCAACCGCACAAGACCAGTTGGTTCGCCAAGCTGTGAATCGCCGCAAGCTGCGCATCATAGAAGGGCAAGCATGAACGCCATCGAAGTGGATCATCTGGTTAAAAAATTCGGCGATTTGGTGGCCGTGAACGACATCAGTTTCACGGTGGCCGCCCGCGAGATTTTCGGGCTGTTGGGGCCGAACGGGGCCGGGAAGACCACGCTGATTCGCATGATGACCACGCTGACACCGCCGACGTCTGGCACCGCGCGCGTGGACGGCCACGACATCCGCACCGATGCCGATGGCGTTCGTCACGCCCTGGGAGTGATTCCGCAGGCGTTCACCTCCGATCCCGAGCTGACCGCGATAGAGAACATGCTGATTCACGCCAAGCTTTACGGCGTTCCAGCGGATACGCGCGGCGAGCTGATCATGCGGTTATTGGAGTCCGTCGACCTAATGAAATTCAAGGACGCGCTGGTGGGCACATTTTCGGGTGGAATGCGCAGGCGACTGGAAATCGCGCGAGGGTTGGTCCATTCTCCGCGAATTTTGTTCCTCGACGAGCCGACTACCGGGCTCGATCCCGTGTCGCGTTCGAATGTCTGGGAAATGATTCGCAATCTGCGCGACAAATCCGAGCTGACCATTCTGCTGACCACGCATTACATGGATGAGGCGGACAAACTGTGCGACCGCATTGCCATTGTGGACCACGGAAAGCTTGCGGCGCTCGATACGCCGACGCGGCTAAAGGACAGCATTCCGGGAACCGACGTAGTGGAAGCGGAGTTCGACAATGCGCCGCCAAACTGGACGGATCAGCTCAACGCACTGGCGGCGGTGAAAGCCGTCAGCAAGCACGATAACGTGACGCACCTCGCGTCGCTGGATGGTTCCGCAACCGTGGCGGCGCTGATGGACGCGGCGAAGGCGGAGCACGTCACCGTCCGAAAAGTATCGGTGCAGAGCACCACGCTCGACGACGTTTTTTTGCATTACACGGGCAGTGATTTGCGCGATGCGACGCACACGGCAACGTTCGACGTCAGCCGCTTTTACAAATAGCGGGGGACGAAAGCCCGATTGGAGAAGGAGCAGCTTTCCAGTGATGAATTTCGAACGAATATCGGCCTTGATCGAGCGCGACATGCGCAAGTTCTTTCGCTCGCCCGCGCTGATGGTCAGCTCGCTGCTGTTTCCGCTGGTGCAATTGATCGTGCTTGGGTACGCGTTCGGCGGAAAAATCAAGGGCGCGAAGGTTGCGTTCGTCGATCAGGACCATTCCGTCTTATCGCGGCAGGTGCGCGAAATGTTCGACGGCGTGGCGGCCGGCCCGGATACATTTCAAGTTGTCGACTACCCAAATCAACAAGCGGCCATTGACGATCTGCACGCCGGGTTCGTCCGCGGCGTCATCGAGCTCCCGCAGCATTTCTCGCAAAAGTTTTACGACCACGACCGCCCGCAGATCGCGTTCAGCGAGGACAATACCGATCAGGTGATGGCCGGCGCGCTGGAGGGAGAGCTTCAAAACATCGTTACGGCGCTGAATGCGCCGGCGACGCAGTCTCGATTAGACGGACAAGTGCAACTCGACGTTGTGGAAGTGTATCCGTACGTCGAATACGCAAAATATTTGCTGGCGGGCTCCACGTCGATGGCGATTTTCATTGTGGCCATGATCGGCGGCGGCATCACCTTTATCGACGACAAGTCCCGCGGCTTGCACGAAGGATATCTGCTAACGCCCATTAAAAAATCGGAACTGGTCACCGGGCTGATCGGCGCGGGAGCGCTGAAGGGGCTCATGGCCGGGATGTCGATCATCATCATCGGCGGGATGATCGTGGGCATACCGGGATTATGGGACCCGGTGCGGCTCTTTTATTTGTGCGTGGTGACGCTCGTGGCGTCCGTGGCCATGATCAGCTTCATGTTCGTGGCCATGGTGCGGGTGAGCGATCCGCTGGTGCCGCGCGCGGTGTTCGGGGTGTTGAATATGCTGCTATTTTTTCCGTCTGGCGCGATTTCGCCGATTGAGGGTTTCCCGAAGTGGCTGCGCTGGATGTCCGTGGTGGATCCATTTACATACACAGTGCACGCGCTGCGCAATCTGACGGTGAAGAATACCGGGATTGAAGGCATTTATATGGACGTGCTACTGTTAACTGGATTCTCGGTGGTGATGATCGGAATCAGCATCGCGCTCTTCAAGCGCCAAATTTAGATCGGTTAAATTTAGATCGAAGGAGTATCGCGGTTGCTTTTCGACACCCCGCAGACCGAGCAGCACTCATCCAAGCTTCGGCGTTACGTGATCATGGTGCTTGTGTTTATTGCGCTTGTCGCCGGCGCCAGCTGGTATTTGCTCCGCTACTATCACGAAAAGGATACCGTTCGCCATTTCCTCAACGAAGTGTCGGCCGGCAACATGCAGCAGGCGTACAAGATATGGAAGCCGACCGGTTCGTATTCGTTCAAAGATTTTTTGCAAGACTGGGGACCGAACGGCTACTATGGTCCGGTCCGCAGCTATCACATCGAGAGAGCCACCCGGCGAAGCAATTCGAACGCGGTTGACGTGATCGTGGAAGTGAGCTCTGAAAAACCGTTTCCATCGGGTAGCGATGCGTCCGATCAGAACCAGGTTAAGGAAGTGGACCTGGGCGTTCGCTTGAGCGATCAGTCTTTGAGCTTTCCTCCGCCGGCGCTGTAAACCAAGCGGCGCCCTAACCTCGCGAGCGTGGTGAGGGATCTGCTGTTGCGCCGTGAATAAGCCGCCTCGCGTTCTCGTCATGAGCGGCGCCGCGTGTCCCCCTGGATCACGCCGAACGAGCGCCTCCGATCGAGTGCAGCTTTGAGGATGTTTTTCCGCCGGACGGCGAAACGAACGCGTAGCTCTATTCCGCGTCGACGCGCGCTTCCTCGATCAGCATCACGGGAATATCGCCGCGAATCGGATAGACGCGGCGGCACGTCTCGCATTTCAGCCCTTCGCCATTCGCGGTCAATTTCACGGGCGTCTTGCACAGCGGGCAGACCAGAATGTCCAGCAGTTCCTTCGAGACAGGCATTTCAAGTTCTCCGATTAACCGCAGCGCCGATGTGATCCGAAGATTGCAAATTGCGTGCGGCGATGTCGCCAGATTGTATCAGTCGAGCTGCGTAACAGTGAAACTCAGGCGTCCGCGCCACTCGCCGCTGGCGGGCAATTCCACCGGCCAGATGGCCATCACCTGCGAGCCTTGATAGACGCGCTCGAAGCCCTCTTCCGATTCCGAAACGGTGTCGATTGGCGCGATCCAGAATTCACGGGCGCCTGGCGCTTTCAGCGCGACGGCGGCCTTCTGCCATTCGTCCACAACTCGAAGCTCGGTGTGCGGAACGGTTGCGGCCCAACGCAGCGGGAAGCGCTTGCCATCCGATTCGAAGTAACGGTCCGGCGTGGATGGTGCTAGAAAATTGATCACCACTTCGATCCCGATATTCACCCATGCCGCGCCCGGCGCGATACGTCGCACGCCCATGTCGCACGTAATCGCGAAGCCGCCCGCAATGGGTTCGAATGAAAAAGATTTCTCCGCGGACCAATTTCCGCATTCCAGTGAGGCGAGAGCCACGCGCTTGGGCGAAACCTCGGTAGGGCGATACGCCCGGCCGGCAAGCGTCGCATCTTCGTTCAGACGCACCGCTGCGTAGTCCTCAAATGTCTTTTCTCGGCCAAACAGCAGCAGCCGGAATGCGGTTCGCGGCCAGCGGTCGTAATTCAGCCATCGATCGAGTCCGTCCTCCTTGGTGCGCATCTGCTCGTGAATCGATTGCACGCCTTGCGATTGGCTCGCAGGCGGGTTGCGTAGCTTCTCATGGTAGGCTTCGGGCCTTCGTTGCAGGGAGTTGATCAGCGTCACGTTGCGCGGCCGGAAGTCGATTGCGGTGATGGTGCCGCCGTCCTGGGGCGAAATCAACGCGGCGTATTGGTCGGAAGTGAGGTAAACCTCATCCGCTCCGTCCCCGTCGAAATCGAGGGTGATCGCGTCTGCGAATTGGCGGGTCCGATGAGACAGGCGGTCGGCCGTTGTCTCCGCGGCGGCCAGCGCTTGCCAGGCGGCCGTCCGCAAGTGCGGAGAATACAGGCCGCCGAAGACTCCATGCCAGTAAGAGTCGTTGCACTGCCCCTGCAGCAGCAACGTTTCCGCCTGCTCGCGCTCCTTTTTTTTCCGAGTGGGCGATAGTTTTCCTACCTTCTGCGAGACGTGCAGCATTGTTTTGTGCAGAAGATTTGCTTCGCGATACTTGCTGAAAAATGCCCGCCAAATCCCGCCGCGAACGAATGACAGAATATCTTCGCGCGAAGAAAACTCCCGCAAAAGTTCGTGATAGCGGACGCGCGCCGCAGTCGACAGCGACCACTCGCTCATTTCGTTGTAAGAGGCCGTGGGAAGATCGGCGCGGCCGAGAGGCGCGTGAGACGAAATCGCTTCTCCCGGCGTGCTGAGCGCCAGCCATTCGGCATTCTCTTCAAGAGCGGTAAAGAAGCGCTCCAGCCATCCATCGCGATAGCAGAGTTCGTACGTGCCGGGCCAGATGCCAAACTTTTCCATGTCATCGCCCATGGTTGCAAATCCGCCCGGGTGGAGCGTGGAAGCTTGGCGCAAGTATTCGATCGTTTCATCCACTTCGTGAAAGGGAATCAGGTAACGCAAAGTCTTCTGCCCCGGCAGCAGTCGCACGATGTGGCCCAGGTCCTCCGCGATATAGTGGCCGTAAAGCTCATCTGCTTCGAATCCCGCGCCGATGAAGTGATTGTCGTCCACCAGAGTGTATTCCACGCCGGCGGCGCTCAGCGTCGAGGGAAGTTGCGGTTCCCACACGCGTTCCGCCAGCCACGCGCCGCGCGGGCGAGCTCCAAAATGTTTTTGCGCGTAATCGGCGAGCCGGGTGATTTGCGTCTGGCGATCTTTCGGAGGAATTGCGATCAGGATCGGCTCGTAAAATCCGCCGCCGAAAACTTCGATTTGCCCTCGCGTGGATAGTTCACGAAGCTGATCGAAATATTCGGGATGGTTATGTTCGATCCATTCAAGCAAAGGACCGGAGTAGTGGACACCGATGCGAATGTGCGGGTGGCGCGCTAGGAGTTGGATAAACGGAAGGTAAGATTTGGCGTAAGCGTGCTCGAAAACTTCATTAAAATTCCCGACCGGCTGGTGGGCGTGGATCAGGAGAACGAGTTCGAATTTCCGCACAGTCGGGCCTCAGTGCCGCAATCCAGAATAACCCGGATTCTAACCTGCGCGAAAGGGGTACATGTATCCGCCGATGTAATGGCGCTGGCGCGAGGTCTTATCACCTACAGTCCGGGTGGGACCGAAATTAGCGGGCGAAGACCGGAGCGGACTGCGGTGGAATCCGCAAAACGAATAAGCCGTTCGGCCAGCATGGCAAGCGCGCGCTGGATAGCCGCTTCCGGAGCGCCTTGGGGGGCGTACACGATTGCCAGCACGTCGTGGGTCGATTCGGTGATCATGCTGCGCGTGGAGTCGCTGATCGGGCTCCCAAAAGGTCCGTGCGTGTCGGCGAGCACGGGGCGGCCTTCCAGATGCCACGTTCGCTTGCCGATGCCTTCATATATTTCGCCGCTGGCGCCATGCCGCAGCGTAACGGCGCCTTCGATTTTGGACCGGTCGTATAGTCCGAATGGCCAGCCGGTCTCGATCGAGACCAAATTCCCGATATCGACCACGTTCGAGACGCGATAGAGCCCTTTGCCCTGCACCACGCGGCGCTGCAAGGCTTCCGAGGAAGGCCGGTATTTCGAAGGATCGACGCCCCAGGCGCGAAACATGGCGCGCACCGCGCGGCTCGCCTCGGATTCAGCCAAAGTTTCCAGCGAGAAATTGCGGCGGATCGATTCGGAAACTTCGTCCATCAGCTGAGCGAGTTCCGGCCCGGCGGGGTGCACGCGGACGGCGTCCACCTCGAGTGCGCCCAGCGCGACGCCAGGCAATTTCACGGTCACCGGAACGGTCAGTTCGCTCATGCGTTGCCGTTCATCTCCTGGCCTGCAGCACTGATATGATTCTCGCTGCGACTATTCAAACGAAGCGTGCGGCGGCAAGTTTATCCGAAGCGCTTTTCGAGCGCGATAGATGATCGAAAGATGACCGAAGAAGACAAATTCCAGCGGGGCATCGACCTATTCAACGCGCGCGAATTTTTCCTGGCGCACGAAGTGTGGGAAGAGATTTGGATGCACGAGCTGGAACCGGAAAAGACATTCTTGCAGGGGCTGATTCAGTTGGCTGCGGCGTTCCATCACTACGTCCGGGGGAATTCTGAAGGGGCGCAGTCGCTGTTGGCCGCCGCTGCCGTGAAGCTGCAGCGCTTCGCCTCCAGCGATCGAAGAATCGATGTTGCGGAATTGCGGATTCAAGCGATCACGTGGGCGCGAATGCTGGGGCAGGGAAACGATCCCGGAAAAGACAATCTTCCACGAATAGACCCAGGCTGACGGGCAAATGCCCACGCGGACATAGAACCGCAGGAAATTGCCCACCAACTTGGCCTGGCGTGGCTGCTTGCGCAGCTACTTCTTGAAATAGTCGGTGTTGATCTGGGCGTAGCTGGCCCACTTTTCAGGAAGGTCTTCCATCGCGAAGATCGCCGTCACCGGGCAAACAGGAACGCAGGCGCCGCAGTCGATACATTCGTCGGGATTGATGTAAAGCTGCTTGGCGCCCTCAAAGTCCGCTTCGTCCTTGCGCGGGTGGATGCAATCCACCGGGCAGACATCGACGCACGCACTGTCCTTGGTACCGATGCAAGGCTCGGCAATCACGTAAGCCATTCACTATCTCCTGGAAGATAACGCGGCAATTTGCACCGCCTGGAACGGAAGCAGTGCCGTAAAGAATTTTTATATCATCATTCCGCACCGGGTACAAGCGCGCTGGCTCTCTGGAAGACCCTTGTCACATCGTATCCCGCCGCGCCATCCGAGCTAAATATCCATCGGAGCTGGGGTGTTGCGGCCCCGACGGAGCGCAGAGCTCGTCTATCGTCTGATAGAGATGCTGCACGTTCAGGGGCTTGGGGACGTAGCTGTCCATTCCGGAGGCGAGGCAGCGCTCCTTGTCTCCGCTTAGGGCGTAGGCGGTCATGGCGATGATCGGCAAGTGTCGCCCGCTGATTCGTTCATGATCGCGGATGGCGGCGGTGGCCTGCAGACCATCCATCTCGGGCATTTGGACGTCCATGAGGATCACATCAAAGGCTTGGCGGGTGAGGACATCCAGCACGGCTTTGCCAGACTCGACGGTTTCCACCGTGTAGCCGCGTTTTTCGAGCAGGCGCACGGCAAGCGTCCGGTCCACGGCGTTGTCCTCGGCCACGAGAATTTTCAGTTGGCGGCGTGCTTCGCGGAGAGAATGACGGGTGACGAGCGACGTGGAATCGGGCGCGGTGGAGGGCTGTCCCAGGATTCGGCGAAGGGCATCCAGCAGATCCGCAGGCGCAACCGGCTTGGGAAGATACGCCTTGATGCCAAGGGTGCGGCAACGCGCGGCGTCTCCTCGGAGTCCCGCCGAGGTAAACAGAATTACTCCGGTGCCCGCCAACTGTTCGTTGCGCGTGATTTTCTCCGCGAGAGCAAAACCCTCCAGGTCGGCCATGCGCCCGTCGAGGATGACGATCGCAAAAGGAGCGCCGTCAATGCGCGCCAGCTCCAATTCAGCGAAGGCTTCGGCTCCATTGGAAGCCAGAGTTGGGCGTATCTGCCAGGCCGTCAGCATGTCACCCACGATGCGGCGATTGGCGGCATTATCGGCCGCGACGAGCACGCGCACTCCGCGGAGTTGCGATACGGACGCGGGCCGGCCGGTGTCCGCGAAGGGATTCGGCAGATCGAACCGCGCGTTGAAATGAAGCGAGCTTCCGGTGCCGGGCTGGGCATCCGTCCAGATTCGTCCCCCCATCATTTCTACCAGGCGGGAAGAAATTGCCACTCCGAGTCTGGCGCCGTCGAGGCTCACATTCGCGGTTTCCGACGGCGAACCAGCGCATTCACTGACGTGGGGGAAAAGCGGAATTGTTTCGGCCGCCGTGTGAATGCTGAAGTGCAGCACCGCTTCATCTCCATTTTCCATTTCAGTTTCCACCGCGATCGCGATCTCTCCCGAGGTCGTGCACTCCATCGCGGTTCGAAGCAGATTGACGATCACTTGGCGCAGGCGCGTGGGGTCGCCACGGATAGCGTCCGGCACGCCGGAAAATAGTTCCAACGAGAACTGAACGTGCTTTTCGCGGGCCGCCGGCGTGAGCGAACGGATGATGGATTCGATCGCAGCAGGAAGATTGAAGTCGATGTGATCGAGCTCCAAAATGCCGGCCTCAATTTTGACGAAGTCGAGAATATCGTTGAAAAGAGAAAGCAGCAGCCGTGCGGAGAACTTGACGGTGCTCAAATATTCGCGCTGTTCGGGCGTCAGGCCGGTGTCGAGAGCCAAGTCAGTCATGCCGATCACGCCGTTAATCGGTGAGCGGATTTCGTGGCTCATGCCCGCGAGGAATTCAGCTTTCGTGCGGCAGGCCATCTCCGCTTTTTCGCGCGCCAGGGTTAGCTCTGCCTCGGCGCGCTTGCGGGCGGTGATGTCGACGGCCACCATGCCGATCAGAATGTGCCCATCCGGTCCAGTCAGCGGAAATCGAAGCGAAAGCCAATACCGCTCGACCCCATCAGGCGTTGGAATCCTCTCTTCGAACTCCATGGGCCGGAGGAGACGCAAAACTTCTATTTCGTGGCTGCGGATGAGAGCCTGTACGTCGGAGGGAAGCCAGGTTGGCTCGACGGGCTTCTCTAGTTGCTCCAGGCCGAGTTGGAATGCCTTGGCCATCGGCTCATTGAAATAGATGTAACGGCCGGCGTCGTCCTTGATCGCGGCGATGGCGGGAAGATTATTCATGAAAATTCGGTGGCGGGCCTCGATTTCTTCGCGCTGCTTTTGCGAGCGTTGCACCGCATCGATCATCAGGTGCACCGCGTTTCCGAGCATGGCTAGTTCGTCTCGGCCGGAACGTACGCTCAGGTTATTTCGATCCATGCCGACGGCAATTCCTTCAACGCTGGCGTTTATGGCGGCGAGCCGCGACGCGATCGATCGTTCGAGCAGCATCTGAACCAGACCGCCGATGCCAATTCCCGCGAAAAGCAAGCCGATGGCGAAGTCCACGCGGATGGCTTCGGTTTCCGTGGCGGCGAATTCGGTCACCAGCAGAAAACGCGACGAGATGTAGAACACGCCCACAAACGCCGCGAAGGTGACGATTCGAACCAATATAGTTTTGCGTCCCACCGATAGCTATCCGCCTCTCGTGAAGATTTCCCGCCGGCGAGCACTCAGCGACAAACCAGCAGTGCCGTTATGGCGCACCAGGGTGAACCGCAAGCTCGCCTTGCTCCATCAGCGAAGCCAGATGTAACCGACTGCAATTCAATCGGCGGTTGCGGCGAAAAGCTGTGCGACGAATGCTCGCGGCGCCTCTTCACTTGCGGCGCTCGATTCAATACGGGACGCCTGGTGCCAAAATGGAGGGCCTGTCTCAACTCGGCCGCGGATGATACTGTGTCTTTCAGGACAAATGGGGCGTCACAGGAGGCGCGGAATATGCCGGGGAAGCCATTCGAAGGGCAGGCAGCGCTGGTTACAGGCGCTGCGAAACGAATCGGGCGGAGCATCGCTCTGCGCCTGTCCGCGGAAGGTGCCGCGGTCGTGGTGAACTACGCCACGTCGAAAACGGAGGCCGAAGCGGTTGTCTCGCAAATCGAAGCTGCCGGTGGGCGCGCGATGGCCATTCAGGCGGACGTCACGCAGCGCGAACAGGTGCGCAAGCTGGTCTCCGCAACGGAGCGAGGCTTCGGGCGCATCGACATTCTGGTGAACAACGCCGGCGTGTTTTTCCCCGCTAAGTTTTTGGAGCTTACGGAAGAGCAGTGGGACAAGGTGATGAACACGAACTTGAAGTCGCAGTTTCTCTGTTCCCAGGAAGTCGCCCCGATTATGAAGCGGCAGGGACGCGGGCGGATTATCAATCTGGCTTCGCTCGGCGGTTTGCTGGCGTGGCCCAGCTATACGCACTACTGCGTTTCGAAGGCCGGAAGCATTCAGTTGACGCGATGCCTCGCGCGTGCTCTGGCGCCGGAGATTTTAGTGAATGGCATAGCGCCCGGGACCATCCAGTTTCCAGGGGAGCCGCCCGATGAAGAATACATTCGACGCGTGCCGCTTCACCGCACTGGAACCGGCGACGACATCGCCGATGCGGTCGTTTATCTGGCGGCCGCTGATTTTGTCACCGGCCAGATCATGGTCGTCGACGGCGGCCGGACGTTAGTTTAATTAATGAACCGTCTAGCAATCCCGCTTCCGCGAGCGGCTTGCGGCAAAATTCCGCTTGCAAATTGCCGTTTCTCGAATACGCTAGGCCGCGAACTGCGCACAAGGAGGACTCGTGGCGGATTCGGCGACAACTGGCGGCTTGGTTTCGCTACCTGGAACCGAGCGGCCACGAACCGAGCGGCGTGACGCTTGGTGGACTGAAAACCTGCCTTTCGTGATCGTGATGACGATCTTTGCCGCGTACACCACGTGGCGCGCTTTCGAAGGCCGATTCTATTGGACGGATCCCTACCTCTCCCCCTTTTATTCTCCGTTAATCGATCCCGAGCATCACATTTGGCCGTGGTCGCCGGCCATTTTGATTTTGTGGGGTCCGCTCGGTTTCCGCATGACCTGCTACTACTATCGCAAGGCGTATTACCGGGGATTTTTCGCCGATCCGCCTGCCTGTGCGGTGGGCGAAAAAGGGCACGCGAAGTACTGCGGCGAGACGGCATTTCCGTTCATCCTGCAAAACATTCACCGCTATTTCTTCATCGTCGCCGTGGTGTTTGTCGGATTCCTGTGGTACGACGCAATTCGCGCATTCTTCTTTCCGAATGGCATTGGGGTGGGCGTCGGCACGGTCATCATGCTGGCCAACATCATCCTGCTCACTACCTACACGTTCTCGTGCCATTCGCTGCGGCACCTGATCGGCGGCAAGCTCGACTGCTTTTCCTGCAGCGCATCGGGGTTGACGCGTCACAAAGGCTGGTTGGGCGTGACCCGTCTCAACGAGCACCACATGTTTTGGGCCTGGGTAAGTATGATTTCCGTGGGACTGACGGACCTCTACATCCGCCTGGTTGCTTCGGGAATAATTAAGGACATCCGACTTCTGTGACCCCCCCAACAGAAAGTAAATACGAAAACCACGAATACGACGTGCTGATCATCGGCGCCGGCGGCGCGGGCCTGCGCGCGGCTATCGAGGCTTTGGCGCACGGAGCGCGCGTGGCAGTCGTCTGCAAATCGCTGCTTGGCAAAGCGCATACGGTGATGGCGGAGGGCGGTCTCGCCGCGGCCATGGCCAACGTGGACCATGCAGACGATTGGCGCACACATTTTCGCGACACCATGCGCGGCGGAAAGCTGCTGAACAACTGGCGCATGGCGCAGCTCCACGCGCAGGAAGCTCCCGACCGCGTGCGCGAGCTAGAACAATGGGGCGCGCTATTCGACCGCACCGCTAGCGGCGACATCTTGCAGCGCGCCTTCGGCGGGCACACCTACAAGCGGCTTTGCCACGTGGGCGACCGCACCGGCTTGGAGATGATCCGCACGCTGCAGGATCGCGGTGTGCAACTGGGCTTCGATGTGTTCATGGAGTGCACCATCACCCGGTTGCTGAAAGATGGCGATCGTGTGGCGGGCGCGTTCGGCTACTGGCGCGAATCGGGACGTTTTGTTACGTTCCAGGCCAAGTCCATCGTGATTTCCACGGGCGGCATCGGCAAGTGCTGGAAGATCACTTCGAATTCCTGGGAATGCACGGGCGACGGTATGGCGCTCGCGTATCGCGCGGGCGCGGAACTCCTGGATATGGAGTTCGTCCAATTTCATCCCACCGGAATGGTTTGGCCGCCGGGAGTGCAGGGAATTCTGGTGACCGAAGCGGTTCGCGGCGAGGGCGGCATCCTGCGCAATAAGAGCGGCGAACGTTTCATGGAGAAGTACGATCCCAAGCGCATGGAGCTATCCACGCGCGATATCGTGGCGCGTTCGATCTATACCGAAGTCCGCGAAGGCCGCGGCAGCCCCCACGGTGGGGCCTTTCTGGACATATCGCAGAAGCCGGCCGAGTACGTGAAGCGCAAGCTCCCGAGCATGTATCACCAGTTCAAAGAACTCGCCGACGTGGACATCACCAAAGGCCCGATGGAAGTGGGGCCCACCTGCCATTACGTGATGGGCGGTATTCGCGTGGAGGCCGAAAGCGGGCAATCTTCTGTTGCGGGGCTGTTTGCGGCAGGCGAAGCGGCAGCGGGATTGCATGGAGCTAACCGGCTGGGGGGCAATTCGCTCTCCGATCTTTTGGTCTTTGGGCGTCGCGCCGGGCTTGCTGCCGCCGAACATGCCAAGAAAGTTTCAGCGCCGGGGCTCGATCAGATGCAGATGGACGACGCCGAGCGCGAAATCCTTGAGCCGTTTGAGCGCACCGATGGCGACACACCCTATCAAATTCATCACGATTTGCGGGAAACCATGCAGCACCTGGTAGGCATCTTTCGAAACGAAGAAGATTTGAATAAAGCTCTAGTGGAACTGCAAAAGTTGAATGAACGCGCCAAGCGCATGCGCGTGGAGGGCTCGCGGCTCTACAATCCCGGCTGGCACCTGTCGCAGGACGTGCGAAATATGCTGCTCGTCTCGGAAGCCTGCACGCACGCAGCGCTGGCGCGCAAGGAAAGCCGCGGAGCGCACAGCCGCCTAGATTATCCGAAAACCGAAGACGCCTGGGGACAGAAAAATCATGTTATCGTCAACCAGCGCGGGGCCATGACTTTGTTCGAAGTACCCAGGCCGGAAATGCCAGGGGATCTAAAACAAATACTGGCCGAAGGATAAGCGGCGAATTCAGCCGTCGATGCATCGAATGGCAAGCCGGGGAGTTCGCCCAGGGAGGCGTCACGCATGGCCGAAGCGACGATGCGAATCTTTCGTGGCGACCGCGAAAGCGGCAAGCATGTGGATTATCGCGTGCCGCTCGTCCCAGGAATGGTGGTGCTGGATGCTGTCCACTCCGCGCAGGCGCATCAGGCGCCCGATCTGGCTGTGCGCTGGAATTGCAAGGCAGGGAAGTGCGGCTCGTGTTCGGCCGAGGTGAATGGCAGGCCGCGGCTGATGTGCAAAACGCGCATGGACGATCTGCCGCTCGATCAGCCGGTAACCGTCAGTCCGCTGAAGACTTTTCCGCTGATCAAAGATCTGGTGACCGACGTTTCCTGGAACTACAAGGTCAACAAGACCATTCCGCCGTTCCAGCCGCGGCCCGGCGTGGAATGGAAGATGTATCAGCGCGACGTGGACCGCGTCCAGGAGTTCCGCAAGTGCATCGAATGTTTTCTCTGCCAGGACGTTTGCCACGTGCTTCGCGATCACGGCAAGAAGGACGATTTTGGCGGGCCGCGCTTCTTCGTACGCGTCGCGGGGCTCGAAATGCATCCGCTGGATGGGCTGGACCGTACTCCGCTGCTGAAGAAGTCGCTGGGCATCGGATTTTGCAATATCACGAAATGCTGCACCGAGGTTTGTCCCGAGGAGATTCACATCACGGACAACGCCATCATTCCGCTGAAGGAACGGGTGGTCGACGAGTTCTACGATCCGCTTGCTAAAGTGTGGAGAAAGATTTTCGGCGCAAAGAAAGTTCCCGTTGAACGAAGACACGTCGATGGATTACAAACTTAAATCCATTTCCAAGGCCGGAATCCCGGAAGCCGCTTCTAAAGCCGAACTGTACCGGTTTCTGAACGATCCCGAGGAATCGGAATCGATCTGCCGCGATATTTTGGCGCTCGACCCGGAAAACCAGCAGGCGCTGCGCTTGCTGGGGCTGGCGATTTCAGACCAGTTCCTGGGAGTGGGAACGGATCGCTTCCGCGAGGCTAAAGACGCGATCGAGAAGCTTTCGGATCACTACGAGCGTTTGTACCACGTCGGCTTGCTGTTCGAGCGCCGCGCTAAGGCGCAGATACAGGCGGGCCAGCCTCCCCACACGCTGCTGCCGCTGCTGGAACAGGCTATGGCTCGATACGCCGAAGCGGAAGCCATCCGTCCGGCGGGAAACGACGACTCAATTTTGCGCTGGAACCGTTGCGTGCGCCTGCTGGAGATTTTGACCAGCCGCCTGGAGGAAGGCTTAGTGTCGTTTGACGTCCACGACGCGCCGCCGATTTAGCCGCGGCGCAGATATTCAGGCAAGATCCGCGGTTCGTTTCCCCGAAACTTTTATAGCTTTAGCTTTCCGCTCGCTAGCTGCTCAATCAATCCTCGATCCGCCGCCAAAAATTCCAGTTCGTCGAATGTTTCGGGCGCGCGCCACTCGATCCGTTCAAACACGCGATTTTCAATCTCTTGCGGCGGCGCTTTCGCGGTGAAGAAGACTACTTCGACGGGTTCCTGCATTTCTGGATACTGATGCCGCGCGCGGTAGACTTCGGAGCCGATGATCGCGGAGGCGTCTAATTCCTCCCGCAGCTCGCGCTCCAGCGCCGCAGCGAGGGATTCGCCCTGCTTTACTTTGCCGCCGGGAAATTCCCACAACAATTCGAACGCTCCGCCACGGCGCCGCTGGCAGACCAGTAGTTTTCCTTCGAATTCGATTAAAGCCGCTACCACCAGCAAAAATGTTCCAATCTCAATTGAGTTTTAAGCCCGCTTATAAACAAAAACGCGCCGAAGAGCGGCTTCGCTCCCCGGCGCGCGAATGCTGAGAATTAATCCTACTGCGAAGCCGCTTCCACCTTGCTGAGCGCCGGCCGTGGTTCCTGCCAAATGATGCGAACATCGGGTGCGCTGTTGGGGTAGAACTGCGTCGACTTCTTGCCCGAGGGCAAGAGAATAATGTCGACGCGGCGGTTGTAAGCCAGCCAATCCGCGTTGGCACGCCGAGCCATGTACTTCGGCGCGGGCGCCGGATTGCTGGATTCCAGCTGCTTTACTTCGCTCTTGGGCAGCGGACGCTGCTTGCCGTAAGCCGCGGTTTCGATTTTGTCGCCCGAGATTCCCTGGTCGACAAGGAACTGTTTCACTCGTTCGACGCGGCGTTCGCTGAGGTCCTGGTTGTACCGCACCGGCCCGCGAATGTCGGCGTACGCTTCGATCGAAAGCTTGGCATCCGGATCGTATTCAAGATATTTCTTGAATCCGGTCGCCAGCGTCGTCAGCTCATCCTGCTGGCTCTTCACCAATCCGACCTGCTCGTGTCGCTTCACGGGGTAGGCCGTAGGGTAGAAGATGCTCTGCAG
>DATLSB010000078.1:0-3433 GCA_035534415.1 Candidatus Dormiibacterota bacterium
ACCGTGTCTAAATTGAGCCACGCCCCGGCGCGCCGTTTTGTTGTACATTTACCACGCGCCACTGGGCGCAATCTTTTATCTATCCGTAACTCAATGTAAACAAAGAAGAAATTTAGACTCGCAGCGGAATCTGGAATGCACTATTATTGATTTCGATTTCCGTATGCCATCTCAATTAACAATTCAGCGCCCAGCTGAAGTAGAGGGCGTAGGTCTTCACACCGCCGTCCATAGCCGGGTACGCCTGCTGCCCGCGCCAGCAGATACCGGCATTGTCTTCCGCCGCGTCGATCTCGACAATTTTCAGATCGAAGCCCACATCTGCAACCTCGCTCGGGTCAGCTACGCCACTAGTCTGATGAAGCAGGGCGTGCTGATTTCCACCACGGAACATTTGCTCGCGGCGCTCTATAGCTGCGGAATCGACAACGTCTACGTGGAAATCGACGCGCTCGAGCTGCCTATCCTCGACGGCTCTTCCAAAGCGTTCATCGAGCTGCTTGAGCAGGCCGGCACTCGCCGCTTGCGCCGTCGCCGCCGCTACATCAAAGTGGTCAAGCCTCTCGAATTTTGCGATGGCGACCGCCGCATTGGCATCTATCCCGCCGACGAATTTCGCATCCGGTGCTTTGTCGACTACGGCCACCCGGCGATTGGACCGCAGGACATCGAAATGGCCGTCGATCGCCAGGCGTTCACCCGTGAGCTTGCTTGCGCGCGGACTTTTGGGTTTCTCAAGGACTTCGTTGGTCTCCAGCAAATGGGACTGATTCGCGGCGGTTCGCTGGCCAACGCTATCGTTCTGGACGATGCGTCGGTGCTGAATGGCCCGCTACGCTTCGCGGACGAGTTCGGCCGCCACAAGGCGCTCGACCTGATCGGCGACCTCGCGCTGCTCGGCCGTCCCTTACAGGCCAGCATCGTGGCTCATCGCGCCGGCCATGCGCTGCACACCCAGCTCGTCACCCGCCTGCTCGAAGACCGCTCGCTGTGGGTCGAAACCACCGATTTGCCCGCTGCGGACTCCACCACCGACCGCGCGCGCATCACCGAACCAATTTCCGTCTCACCCTAGTCCCGGGCGCTTCCTCATACATCCGCGGCTTTAGAAATCCCGGTCAAATCCCTAATTGCCAAAGCGCCACCCACGGGCGAAAATGACGCTTCGATGCCCGCCGCTGACACTTCCATCATCATTCTCGCCGCCGGCAAGGGAACGCGCATGCGCTCCAGCCTGGCAAAAGTGCTCCACCAGGCGGGCGGCCGCCCGCTTATCGAGCACGTCATTCGCGCCGCGCAGCCGCTCAAGCCCGCGCAACTGCTCGCAATCGTGGGCCATCAAGCCGAGCAAGTCGCGGCCCTCGTCGATAAACTCGGCGCGCAAACAATCCTGCAGCAGCCGCAGCGCGGCACGGGTCACGCCATGCAGGTGGCGCGACGTGCCATTCGCAAAAGCGCGAAGCTTGCCGTCGTTGTTCCGGGCGACGCGCCTCTGCTGCGCACGGAAACTCTTGCGGAGCTCATTGATACGCATCGCCGCGGGGAAGCCGTCGCTACCATTCTCACCGCCGAAATCGCTGATCCTGCCGGCTACGGACGCATCGTTCGCGATTCCGAAGGCCGCGTGCAAGCGATCGTCGAAGACAGCAAACTCGCCCCTGAGCAGCGCGCCATCAACGAAGTGAACTCCAGCATCTACTGCTTTACGCTGGCAAAGCTGTGGCCCTGCCTTGCCGCGCTGCGTCCCAACAATGCGCATCGCGAGCTCTATCTCACCGACGCGATCGCGATGCTCCGCGAGCGCAACGAACGCGTCCTCGCCTACATCGCGCCCGATGCCAACGAAGTGCTCGGCTGCAACACTCGCGCGCATCTCGCTGACATCGACCGCATTTTCCGCGCGCGCAAAACCGCCGCGCTGATGGACTCCGGCGTCACGATTTATTTGCCGGAAACGGTGATCGCCGATCCCGAAGTCACTGTGGGCGAGGACACGATCGTCGAGCCGGGCGTTCGTCTCCTTGGAAACACGCGTATTGGCAGCAATTGCCGCATCGGAGCGGGCTCAATTCTTTTTGACATGCACATCGACGATGGCGTGACGATTTTCCCCAACTGCAATCTGGCTTCGAGTCACGTGTATACGCGCGCGCAAGTGGGCCCGTTCTCTCGCATGCGGCCGGGCGCGGAAATTCGCGAGGGTGCGCACATCGGCAATTTCGTTGAGGTAAAAAATTCGGTGATTCGCGAAGGCGCCAAGGCCATGCACCTCACGTATCTTGGAGACGCAACGGTAGGCCGGGAGACAAACGTCGGCGCCGGAACGATCACTTGCAATTACGACGGCGTTGCCAAGCACCACACCGAAATTGGCAGGCGCGTATTCATCGGAAGCGATACGGCGCTCGTCGCGCCGGTGCGCGTGGGAGACGGCGCCTACGTCGCCGCCGGTTCTGTGATCACTGAAAATGTCCCGCCCGACGCGCTCGGCATCGCCCGCGGCCGCCAGTCGAATAAGCCCGGCTGGGCGCGCCAGCGCCGCCGGGAAATCGCCGCGGCGTCAAAGCCAAAATCCCGCGCGAAGCCGCGCCGCACCCGTGCCGGTAATGGGAAACGGCCGCGCGCAAAATCTCGCCGCTGATTCTCCACACGCCTTCACACCTGCGTCCCTCGGATGGTGGATGCGCCACGCGGTCGCGATCATGCAAGCCGAGTTGAGTTATCGATGCAGAGCTACGCCGCGGCCCAGCACAAAAATGTAAGGCAACAAAAGCACCGCGGTCGTGCCGATCCAGGCGTAACTCCGCGCGACGCCGTCGCCGCTACGCTGCGGTGCGGCTCCCTTTGGAACGTAGTATCGCAGCCAAAGCAGACCAGCGTTTCCGCCAGCCGACGCAGCCACCGCCGATTCCAGAACCACCTTGATTCCTAGTGGGTTCATCAATCCTGCCGCCACCGAAAGCACCAGCACCGAAAAATACAAATTCCAGGTGAGCCACTTCATGCGCGGTTTGTCCTCGCGCGGAATACCCATGTATCGGACCAGCGCGCCGCCCATGGCGCGCATCGAGAAGTAATAGGCGATCGCTCCGCCCACGGTCAGCAGAACCATCCACATCCAGTGCGGATGCAGGCCCGCCACCACCTGCGCCCAATCCCCGAAATTGCTCACGCCCGAGAAAAAGAAATAACCGCTGCCAGTAAACAAGTTGAACGTGCAGCCGGCGAAAAGAAAAAGTCTCGTTTGCGGAGAAGCCTTTCGCGCGCCGCGCAGCGCTAGCCAAAACATCAGCGCCTCCGCCAGATTCACCAGCGTCCCGGCCGCGGCAACCAACCGCGTCGTGTCGTACGGGCTAGACCAAGCCATGGTCGAAAGCACTCCCGATGGCGTTCCAGTCAGCAGCGCCGTCAGAGCGTGCCCGAGCCCTTCGTG
>DATLSB010000079.1:0-11699 GCA_035534415.1 Candidatus Dormiibacterota bacterium
TTCGTCGGAATTGGCGAGCGCAAGCCGGACGGCAATTTGATCCGATATTACGTGCTCTCCTAGCCGCGCTGTCTGAGGGCGGCGCCAAAGTAAGACCCCTGAACCCCCGAGCGTTCCCGATGCATCGATATACAGTGCTAGGGGACTGCAAATCGAAGTCCATCGGATCGTGCTTCACCACCAAAGCATTTGGCAGAAGGCCGCCAGCCCTTCAAGGAGACACCAATGAGCAGCCGCGCAGCCAGTAGACAGGAGCCGGTTCAGACGGATAGCTATTTCTGCGAGATGCCGGGAGATCCCTGCGCGATCGTGATGTTCGGCGCATCGGGCGATTTGGCGAAGCGGAAGCTGCTACCCGCGCTCTACGATCTTGCGATCCATTCCTGCCTGGCTCCCCGGTTTCGCCTGTTGGGATTTGCGCGCACGGAGATGAACGACGATCAATTCCGTCGCGAGGCCACCGAGTTCCTGCCTGACCAAGCGCACGATGAAAGCGGCGGGGCCGGCCGCCAGGAATTTTTGCAGCACCTGCAATATTTCAACGGAGATTACGATGATCCAGAATCCTTTCAGCGCCTGGCTAAGCGATTGGAGCAGCTTGACCAGGAGGGCCAGCTCGGCGCCAACCACCTGTTCTATCTGGCCACGCCTCCGCAGGTGTACCCGCGGGTGGTGGAGCAGCTTGGGCGCGCCGGATTGGCGAAACCGAAAAACGGCAATTCGTGGGTGCGCATCATCGTGGAAAAACCTTTCGGGCACGATGGAGCGTCGGCGCGAGCGCTGAACCAGCAAATGCTGCACGTCTTCGACGAGTCGCAGATCTTCCGCATCGATCATTACCTCGGAAAAGAGACGGTGCAGAACTTGCTGGTGTTTCGCTTCGGCAACGGCATTTTCGAGCCGCTGTGGAATCGAAATTACATTGATAGCGTGCAAATTACGGCTGCGGAATCGCTGGGAGTGGAGCAGCGCGCGGCATTTTACGAGTCCGCCGGCGCGCTTCGCGATATGGTGCAAAGCCACGTCCTGCAGCTCACTTCGCTGGTGGCCATGGAGACGCCCGCGAATTTCGACGCTACCGCCGTTCGCAACGAAAAGATTAAGGTGCTGCAGTCGATCCGGCCTCTCGATGCCGAAGCGGTGAACAAATCCGTGGTGCGCGGCCAGTATGGGCCTGGAACAATCGGCGGCAAACCGGTTGCCGGGTATCGACAGGAGCCTGGCGTAAATCCGCAGTCCAACACGGAAACATTCGTCGCGTTAAAGTTCATGATCGACAACTGGCGCTGGAGCGGCGTGCCTTTTTATCTGCGCACCGGCAAACGGCTGGCGCGATCCGCGGCGGAAGTCGCCATTCGGTTCAAGCTGGCGCCACATATGGTGTTTCAGGGCGAATGCGTGGACCCCAACTCGCTGGTGCTCAATATCCAACCGGAGGAAGGCATTTCGCTATCGTTCGGAGCGAAGGCGCCCGGCACGAAGCTGCATATCAGCCCGGTGACTATGGACTTTCAGTACCGGCGGGCGTTCGGTGCCGGATCGCGCGAGGCCTATGCGACCCTGATCAACGATTGTATCCGCGGCGACGCAACACTTTTCGACCGTGCCGACACCGTGGAAGCGGCTTGGTCGCTGATGGACCCGATCCTCGATGCGTGGCGCAATTCTTCCCCGCCGCAGTTTCCGAACTACGCGGCTGGCAGCGAAGGCCCGAAAGAGGCATTCCAGCTGGCCGAATCCGAAGCCCGGCGCTGGCGAGCGCTGGCCTAACGGACTCGCGGCGAAAAAATCTCCTCGCGTCTATACTTCGCTGGCAATTCTTGCGCGCTGCGGCATAATCCTTCCGGAGAATTGCCATGATCCTTGCGGGTGATATCGGAGGCACGAAGTCCAATCTCGGTCTATTTGACGTGCGCAACGGTGCGCCCGTTCGCGCGGCGCATAAGCGGTATTCCAGCCACGACCATGCGGGCCTGCACGAGATCGCGCTGGATTTTTTGCGCGAAACGGGCGCGAAAATCTCGGCTGCCGGTTTTGGAATCGCGGGCCCGGTGCTGCAAAACCGCGTGCAAGCTTCGAATATCCCATGGATCGTCGATGGCGCGGAGATGGCGAAATTCCTGGGGCTTCCGAACGTCCTTCTGCTGAACGATCTGCAAGCTACCGCCTATGGCGTAAGCCTGCTGGGTCCCGCGGACATGGAGATGATCGCGCCCGGAACTCCGGTGGAGAACGCCACGCGAGCAGTTATCGCCGCCGGCACCGGCCTGGGCCAATCGATTCTTTATTGGGATGGCGCGCAGTATGTGGCGCTGCCGTCCGAGGCAGGGCACGCCGATTTCGCTCCCAACACCGACCAGCAAGCGGATCTATGGAAATTTCTGAAATCGAAAAACGATTTTGTGTACCAGGAGCTGATTCTGGCGGGGCGCGGCTTTCAGCGCGTACACGAATTTCTTGATCCATCGGTGCGCCACCCCGGATTTGACGGCCAGGGAGTAGATCCGGCCGTCGAAATCACGGAACTGGCGCTTGCTGGCAAGTGCCCGGTGTGCGTGGCCACGGTCAACTTGTGGATTGAGATCTACGGATCGGAAGCCGGAAACCTTGCGCTGCGCGTCGTCGCGCGCGGAGGGATTTACGTAGCCGGCGGTATCGCCGTGAAGATTCTGATGAAGATCAAAGAAGGCCGGTTCGCGGCAGCGGCGCATCGCAAGTCGCATGCCGGTGGATTCGCGTTGGAAGATGTGCCGATTCACGTAATCCTCGACGAGGAATGCCCGCTGAAGGGCGCCGCTTACGCCGCCTGGAAAAGTTCGCAGGAACAAGTGCGGTAACCGGTCTCGATGCGCCATTCGTTTTGGGCGTCCTGGTACGGGAGACCTAGTAAGGCAGACGTTTTCACACGCAGCGAAACGTACATTCCCTCCGCGCCGCGTGTCCGGGGTCGTTTCCGTCAGCGGCAGAGATAAGCCTTTTACTGCTAACTGCGCCTTTTGGGGATAGCTGGCACTCTGGTTGCGATAGATGCTTTGCACGGCGTGAAGGAACCTCGAAGGGGGAAACACGTGATCAGAATGGCCGGCGCTTTCGTACTAGTCCTTGGCATGGCAATATCGGCACAGGCGCAAGGCGCGCATGTCAGCGCCGGCGCAACTCCGAATCTGTTGACGTATTCGGCTGGCGGGGGAGCTGGATTTGGCGGCGAAGGGGCTGGACCAACCAACTTTAATACGCTGCCACACATTCCCCCGGCGCGCTTCCAGGCGACAGCCGTCAGCGGCAATTCCAACGACTTCGTGCCCTCGACGTTTGTGCCTTACAAGATCGCCGTCGCGGAGGGGCGCTGGATTCTTGCCGAAACGCCAAGGTCTCTAGGCGAATTCGCGCGAAGCTACGACGCATCGTCACGGGCCAAGGCAAAGTTCGAATTGGTGCAGGACCACCACGGCCATCCGGTAATCCGACGCCGCTGACATTCATAGCAGGGGCTGCTTCGTAGTCGTCGACTAACCGCCAAATTAGTAACTTCAGCAAGCCCCGACCTTCGACACTCGATCCCAAAAGCAAAACGACCGCCCGGCCCCAGCAGCGGGGCCGAGCGGTCATTTTTCGATGTAATTCTGTGTCCCCGGGGGCGGGGATTGTTGAGGTTACTTGGCGTTCACGCTGCTGAACGAATAGACGAAGCCAAGCGTGACCGTGTGTTGCGTCTGCTTGAAGGTGTTAGCCCCGGCCTCGAAAAACGGCTCGCTTGCGAGGTCGTAGCGGTATTCGCCACGCACCTGCAAGCCGCTCGTCAGGTTATATGAGTAGTCGCCGGTGACCTCTTGAGCGTGACCGTTGGCCCCGCCGAGCAATCCCGTATAGCCATTGGGATCGCCGTAGTATTCATAGCGGACTGCGGCGTAGCTCTTCGGGGTCAGCGTGTACTTTGCATACCCCGCCACACCCCACCATTTTACCGCCGGAGAGGCGGACGCGGGAGCGACTAGCGCATTGTAGTAGCGCGGCCCAAATCCATAGTCTCCGTTCAGCAGGAACGCCCACTTGGAATTCGGCGTGTAGGAAATGACCGTGTCCGACAGCTGTTTCCAGTCGTTGATGGACTTTAGATTGGATTCATAGGCGTCGATTACCGGACCGCCCGTGTAGTTCTCGATCACCGACCATTTCGCGTTGGGATTCCACGTTACGCTGCCGATGTAGGTCAGCCCAGCGCTTCCTCCGACGTTGAATGAGCCAACAGGCGAGCCGCCGCACGTATGGCAGATGATGCTGTTATTCCAGCCGTTCACGATATACCCCGCCACCGTCCACTTGGGATCAAAAGCGTACGTCGCTCGTGCTCCCACGTGGAAGAACGGGATCGCGTAGTAGAAGAGAATACCTCGCGAGTAGTTCCAATCGCCGTTGGACTCGATCACTTCGGCGCCGATCGGCGTGACGAATTTGCCGACGTCGATCTGCAAACCCTTTCCGATAGGCGCCAGATACGATCCGTACGCCTGCTCGATGAAAAAGTTGCTGCCGTCTGTTGCGGGATCGAGAATGTTCACGTTGTAAGCTGACTGACCGTAGGCAGCAACTACGTGGTAGCCGAAACGCGCCTCCGTCGAGGACGAGTCTGGTGCCTTGGCCACTCCAATTTCAGCCATGCTCAAGCTGAAAGCGTTTGTATTTCCCTCGAAAAAGCGGAAGCCCGCCTGGTTGTTCACTGGGTGGTTGTTATCAAACTCGTAGTACCCGTCTACCAACCCGCTGATGGTGGTCGGTCCCAAAAGGCCTGCCAGAGTTATTTTCGCCGGAGCATCGTCTGCCGCCGGCGTGGCCATCGGCTGGCTCGCCGCCGATGGTGCCGCGCTCGTCAGCGCCGCGTTCTTGACTGCCGGAGCGCTCTGCGCCGCTTTGAGATCCGCGATTTGGGTCTGCAGTTCGGTGAGCTCTTTCTGCAGGTCGTCCAAACGCTTTTGTGTCTCCGCCGAGCTCGGCGTGGTCGAGCCAGGCGCGGTTGCGCTGGGCGCCGCCGCGCTCGAAATCTGGGACTGCGCCTGAGCCCGCAAAACAGGAGCTGCGCTAGCAGCCAGCCCCACTGCTACAAAGGCCGTCGCCCATTTGTGAATACACCTCATGCTCTTCATGTGGATTTCCTCTCCCTCCCTACCCGCGCTCACGGTCGTTAAACAATTCGTGGGATCGCGGCTTTGTAACCAGATTGTCTTGCTGTGAAGGGATCGTACAGACGGAGAAGCAGGAGGTCCAACTCGTTAATTCAATGAGATGTATAACAAAAAGAGAGGTGTTTGTTTTTGCGCGGATTATGCAGTTTGAGCTAAGTCCGGTCCGGAGGCCGCAGCGTAACGGGAAGCAAATTGACGAATTCCGGCGATGTTGGCGCTCTCAGGGAGCTATTTCCGCTCAAGCTGCGAGCGTGCGGGAACATGTCAGTGCCGCGCGATCAGCAGCATCAGGCCAAAAATCACGACCGGAATCAACACCAGCACGATGTAGAAAGCGACGCGGCGGCCCCACGGAGCGCGGCGCTTCTTCCAATCGCGAAGTTCGGCGCGCTCCGCCACTCCCACTTGGTCCTGGTGCTCCAGATCCCACGCAAATTCGCGGGCTGTGGCGTAGCGGTTTTTAGGATCGCGCTCGATCGCGCGGTAGATGATCTCTTGCAGTTCAGGTGATATCGAGGATTCGATTTCGCGCGGCGGCGTGGGATTGTTCAGCAGCCGGTCGTTCATGATCGCGAACGGATTCGGTCCCTGAAAAGGCTCCTTGCCCGTGAGCATTTCGTACAGCATCACGCCCAGGGCGTAGACGTCGCTGCGGCCGTCGCCGCGCTTGCCTTTCACTTGCTCCGGGGAAATATATTCCGGCGTGCCCATCACGTTGGAAAGCTTGGCGAACGTCAGCCGTGGCGCGCCCGCCTGCGCGGCGATGCCGAAGTCGATCAATTTTACGTTGTCGTTGGCGTCGACCATGATGTTTTCGGGCTTCAGATCGCGATGCACCACTCCATGGCTGTGGATGTAGTCGAGCGCGTTGCAGATGCCGATGGCGATCTTCACCGCGCTTTCCGTGGGCAGTTTTTTTTGTTCGTGCAGGATCGACCGAAGCAGCCGCCCATCCACCCATTCCATTACCATGTAGAGTTGGCTACGGTCTTCGTTGTTGAAGACTTTCATGACGCCGGGATGGTCCAGCGCCGTGCCGATGTTCAGTTCACGGTGGAAGCGGTCAAACAGCACCGGATCGCTTTCCATTTCCGGATGGGGAACTTTGATGGCGACTTGCTGGCCGGTGCGCAGGTCAGTTCCGCGGAAAATAGACGCCATACCGCTGCGGGCTGCTACAGCGTCAATGCGGTAATGGTCGAGTTGGTCGCCGGGTCGGACTGAAGCCTCATCGGTGGGCGTCTGCGGGAAGGCGGCCTGCGAGCTCATTTAAGGCAGCCGATATGGCCGGCCACGATACATGCCCACACGCTCCACGCTTCGAACGCGCACGATCTGCAGGCTGATATTATCACTGCCGCCCCGGTCATTAGCAACATCCACCAGCCGCTTGGCAGCGGCATTGAGATTTTGCGCCGGTCCAGCGACTGCTGCTATTTCCGTGGGGCTTACCAGGCCATGAAGGCCGTCCGAGCAAAGAACCAGCACATCGTCCACGAAAACCTGCTGCTCGTTCACTTCGACGCTCACGGTGAGGCCGGCTCCCAGCGACCGGCTCAGAACGTGCCGGTTATCGGACTCAGCCGCTTCATGAGCGCTTAGCAGACCCATGCGAACTTGTTCGGCTGCCAGAGTATGGTCGCGCGTGAGAATGCGCGCCTCGCCCTGGCGGATCAGGTAACACCGCGAATCGCCCACGTGGGCGACGACGGCGCGATCGTGCCGCAGCGCGCAAGCGACAATCGTTGTGGCCATGTTGAATCCCGAGCTTTCCGAATGAGCTGCTTCGACAACGCGTGTGTTCGCTCGCCGAATCAGCGCGGCCAGCAAGTTCGTGTTCGGCTCACCGGGCGACGCCTCACGGAATCCCTTCACCACACATTCCACCGCGGTTTTCGAGGCGACCTCTCCGAGTTCTCCTCCGCCCACTCCGTCAGCCAACACGAACAGCCACCCCAGAGCGCGAGCTTCCTCGATGGTCGAAGGCCCAGCGTGGCCGAGGTAATCCTCGTTGCCCTGGCGCACCCGCCCGACGTCTGAAAGTTCCGCAAAGTCTACTTGCATGCCGCCAGTGAAAGGCTCCACTCGATATGCCGCACGCGCCGCCGCTGCCCTGCCTCCGCGCGCTCCCGTCCAGAGGGCCATTAGTGCTGACCCCTCTGAGCGAGTTTAGAACGTTGGCGAAACCCGGGCGAAGGCCTCATTTTCGTAGTTTCCACCGCGCGTGCGACACTCCCACACGCGCTGATTATCCGCCGGGAAAGCGGCGGTGGCGATGCAAGCTTTGGATGGCTCGGATAGAGGAAATTTATGTGGCGTTTATGCCAAGAAAAAGGGCGGGCGCCTTGCAGCGCCCGCCCCGAAGGTGCGATTCAGTTGTTGCCGTGGATCACGTGGACCGCAGAGTGACCATCGTGGTCTTGCCTGTTTTCTTGCTGTTCGTGATGAAGTATATGCCGCCGTATATGGCCCAGCAGGCGGCTATACCGAGCGCCAAGTATGGCTCCATTTTCGTGCCGTATCCCAGGAACGGCCCGATCAGGTAGAACGAAATGCACACTAGGTTCGCGATCACTCCAAACACTGGAACCACCAGGTGCTTGAAGAAGCTGAACTTCGGGTGGCCGTGGAAGCACACGATGCACGTTACGCAGCTCAGCCCATAAAGCAGGAAGGTCCCGAAGTTTGACGCCAGTGTGATGGTCGTCCAGGTATTGGGCAAGGCGGCCATCTTGGCGTGCGTAAGATAGCCGAAACTCGACCAGAACCCGTGGGGAAGCGCCGCGATCGCCGCGTCTGTCGGAGCTCCACCGTCTCCGAATACCATCAGCAACCCGAGGCAGCCGATGAACGCGGAGATCCCCGCCAGCGTCCAAATGGCCCTGTGGGGGCTGAGGTTCTTTTCATGCAGGATGCCGAAATGTTCCGGCACTTCCTGATCCTTGCTCATCGCGTACGTCACGCGCGCGCCCGTGTTCATGCATGAGAGCGTCGTGCCGATGAGCGCCAGGAATACCGTGAACGCCTCGACGAGCATGAAGGCTCGCCCGTGCCCGGGGCCGAAAACCGCGTCTCCGACCATGACCATCATGTCGCCGATGGGCGCGGCCGAAGCGGAAGCGCTCTGCATCGAATAGCCGCTACTTAAAGCATAGTTTGCGGCGAAGTATTCAACCAGATAGCAGAAGGCCCCTTGCACCACGAGCGAAGTGAGCACCGCGATGGGCACGTCGCGCTTGGCGTTTCTCGCTTCGCCGCCCATGGCCGTCACCGATTCGAATCCCACCAGGATCAGAATGGCGATGTTGGCCTGCACGAACATCCAGCCGAGGTTGTGGATGCCCACCACGGACTTGGCGTTCGGATGGCTCAGGAAGTTTCCGCTCGAATCGCTCCAGGGATAGCTGACGTGGTAGGGAACGATTGCGCCGCTGGCATCCTTCTTGCACTGCGGAATCTGGCTGGCGTTCCGCACGATGGCCCCGCTCGCGTCGGTCTGGAACTGGCAATTGTACGCGTCGGCCGAGGTGGCGTCCCATTGCCAGGCAACGCTGCCCGCGGGATGGCTGGTGCGATAGCCGATCGCCATCGCCGCAAACACCAGCAGCGCCGTAATCTGAATCACGTTGATGGCGATATTTACGGAAGTCGATCCGGTCACGCCGCGGTGCGCGATGTACGCCACGCCGAACGTGAATAGGATCGCCACCAACATCATGAACATCGGCCCCGGATTCGACGCGCTCATGAAGTTGGGGTACAGGGTTCCAACGACGTATCCAACGAAAATTCCCGTCGTGGCCACCATCACCGCTGGATAGATCCAGTAGTACAGGTGGGACGCCCATCCCACGATGAACTTGGAAATCCGTGCATATCTCCACGCTTTATCGTGGTTCAAAAACGCCTGCTCTGCGAAGTAATACGAACTTCCCGTGCCTGGATACAATTTCGCCATTTCCGCGTAACAGATGGCGGTAGCCAGGCACAGCAACAGAGCGAACACTATGCCGATCCACATCGACGGAGATGTGGATCCTTCGGTTGCCTGTCCGTAAAAGGTGAGCCAGAGGAAGGCGCCGGGTGCGATCAACGCCATAGCGTTCATCGTCAACCCGGTTAGACCAAGAGTCGCCTTCATCTCACCGGTAGTCTTTTCGGCCATATAGACTCCTTTGAGATTTTTGGGGATGCCGCAGGGCGGAGAGTAGCGGTAGTTGTCCGCGAAAGAAAATGCAACGTTTGGATGCGCGGGATAGATGTTTCAAATGCGCGCCCGGAAAGGTAAAACTATGCTGCTCAGTTGCATGGATCGCGCATCGAAGATCTGGATGGGACCGCGCTGAATTTGCCATGCACTTTCGAGGGCTTCGTACATTCGAATCTGAATCCAGGGAGACGACATCCAAATGATCCGCACATTCCGCGGCCGCGCGCCGCAAATCGCTTCGAACGCCTACGTGGATCCGCAGGCCGTGGTTATCGGCGACGTCGTCATCGATGAAGACGCAAGCATCTGGCCCTGCGCCGTTCTGCGCGGTGACTACAACTCAATTCGAATCGGAGCTCGCGCCAGCGTTCAGGACGGCTGCGTATTTCACATCGAAAGCGGGCGTTACGCGCTGACGGTGGGCTCGAATGTCACCGTCGGGCATCGCGTGATTTTGCACGGCTGCACCGTCGAAAATGATTGCCTGATCGGCATGGGCAGCATTTTGCTGAACGGTTGCAAGATTGGCGCGGGCACCATCGTCGCCGCCGGCACGCTGATTACCGAGCGCATGGAAATTCCTCCCGGCAGCCTGGTGATGGGCGCGCCGGGAAAAGTGCGCCGCGCCGTCACCGACGAGGAACGCCAGCGCATCGCGGTTTCCGCCGAGCATTACGTCGCCTTCAAAAACGCTTTTCGCGCCGAAAACTATCTCTTTTAGCATCGATCGCTCATCCCAATCCTGGTCATCTGTTTTTCAGGAACAGCTTACCAATTGTCATTCCGAAGGCGCGAAGCGACGAGGAATCTGCTGTTGTATTTGGAAGTTGAGGGCGCCCATTTTTCGCGTTTTTCGCGAAGGGTGCGGATTTTGACTTCGAATTTGCGCGTCCGGGCAGACTGCTCGCCACCGCGGGTTACGCCAACATAGACTTGCGCGCACCCGTCCCGCTATCTACTATGGTTGGATACTTTCTGTGCCCGGATTTCGCAAGGAAAGGGATACTTCCATCTTGACGCGTGATCCGCGTCCTCTAGCTATGAGTGAACAGCCGGCTGAAAAAACCGAAAAGGCGGAACGCCGCCAGTTCCGCGCCATCAAAGGCACCCGCGACATTCTTCCGCCCGATTCCGCGCTATGGAATTGGTTCGAGCAGACCGCCCGCGATGTCTTCGAGTCCTACAATTTCCGCGATATCCGCACGCCGATTTGCGAAGAGACCGAACTGTTCGCACGTTCAGTTGGCACAGAAACAGACGTGGTCTCGAAGGAAATGTTCACCTTTGAGATTAGCGGAGCTGGCGAAGGCGGTTTCGCGAGCTTAAGGCTTGTCTCGGTCACGCTGCGGCCGGAGGCGACTGCGGGGACCGTCCGCGCCTACATCGAGCACGGGATGCAGACGCTGCCCGGAAATCAGAAGCTCTACTACATAGGCCCGATGTTTCGGCGCGAGCGGCCGCAGAAGGGACGCTACCGCCAGTTCTATCAGGTCGGTGCGGAAGTGCTTGGCCCATCGGACGCGCCGGCTATCGACGCCGAAGTTCTGGAAATGCTGCTCACGCTTTTCAACCGCGTAGGGCTTGCGAACATCAAGCTGTACGTCAATTCCATCGGCTGCAAGGAATGCCGCCCAAAATACGTGGAGCTGCTGCGCGCCGAACTGCGCAAAGTGAAAGACCAGCTCAAGGAAGATTCGCAGCGGCGCATCGAAACCAATCCGCTGCGCGTGCTCGATTCCAAATTGCCCGAAGAGCAGGCCATCATCGAAAAGCTGCCGCGCATTTCCGATCATCTCTGCGACGCCTGCCGCGAGCATTTCGCCAAATTGAAGGAGGAACTCGCGCTGCGCGGCGTCGCCTACGAAGAAAATTGGCGTCTCGTCCGCGGGCTCGACTATTACACTCGCACCACATTCGAAGTGACCGCCGCGGGCCTCGGCTCGCAGAACGCCGTGTGCGGCGGCGGCCGTTACGACGGGCTCGTGGAGCTGCTCGACGGTCCGGCGGGCATCAAAGGCATCGGCTTCGCCATCGGCACCGACCGCGCGATCCTGTCGATACAAGAAGGTCGCAATCTGCCGAAGCTGCCGGGGCTCGCTGTTTTCGTCGCGTGGATGGGCGCGAAGGCGTACGCGCCGGCGGTCGCCATCGCTAAAAAACTGCGCGCGCGCGGACTCGCAGTCGAATTGCCTCCCGAAGAGTTGAAATTCCGAAAATCGCTCGGCTTAGCCGACAAACTTGGCGCTCGCTACGCGCTCATCATTGGCGAGGACGAAGCGGCATCCGGAACGTTCACGCTGAAGCGCCTT
>DATLSB010000080.1:0-4658 GCA_035534415.1 Candidatus Dormiibacterota bacterium
GCGCGTTGAAGGAGTCCTGGGAGTGGACCGCGTTCGTCTGCGCCGCGCCGGCCAGCGCTATTTCGTCGATGTCACCATCAGCGTCCCGCGCACCACCAGCCTCGAAGAAGCCCACGCCACCAGCGACCGCGTCGAGCGCCGTATCGGCGAGATTGTTCCCTCCGACGTAGTGGTTCACATGGAGCCGCGCGCTCGCTCCGGCGAAAATTTCCTCGAAACCATTCGCGCCACGGCCCAGCGCCGCGGTCTTGCCGTCCACGAACTAGCCGCGCATCAAATCGACGGCCGCCTTTTCATCGAGCTGCATCTCGAAGTCGACGAGCATTCGAGCCTCAGCGAAGCCCATCGTCTGGCCACGGATCTCGAGCAGGACTTGCTCCGCCAGGCCGCTGGCGCGCACATCAACATTCACATCGAGCCGCTCGGCACGCACATCCCCGGCGGCGAAGAGATGAAGGACCTCGCCGTTCGCGTTCGCGATTTCATCAACAGCCTCGGCGCCGAATATCACGAGCTGACCGATTGCCACGACGTCCACGTCCGCTTCGTCGAGCACAAAATCCTCGTCTCCTGCCACTGCGCCATGGACGGCAGCCTCCCCATCACCCAAGTCCACGACGTCACCGCCGCCCTCGAAGATCGCGTCAAGGAAAAATTCCCCCAAATCTACCGCCTCACCATCCACCCCGAACCCCTCGACGAAAGCTAGAAAGCTCCGCAAATAATGGTATCCTTTGGTTCTCAAGTACCGTGAAAATTAAGCGTCGCATTGCCGGCCTCGGACTAGCCCTTAGTCTGATTTGTGTATACTTCTTTGGAGGCGGCGAGATAGGCTTTTCCGTTGAGCAGCACGATCAAAAGACTGTCGTTGCTGCTGGCACTCATCCGATTCTGTTGGTTTGGGCTGCGCTGGGGATTTGGTTTTTTTACGCCATACTCCATTGGGACTCAAATGCCGAGTCTATTGGGGTTCCCAGCTTAGCTCGACGATTTCTCTCTTTCATGATTGACTTTTATTTCAGTGTCATCATTCTAGGCAGTATTGAAGCCCTCGTTCCTCTATTTTTTGAAGCCAGGCGCACGGGCCGCTTTGTCTGGCACTTCACGCGCGAATACTCAGTGCGCAGCGACGGCACCTACGGCACGCTCCTTGTTTTCCTCGGCATGGGTTTGTTGGTTTTTTACTTCGCCTGGCCAATGATTAGAGGTAAACAAACTGTTGGCTGTTACATGATGCGAACGGTTCTAGTGTCTCACGATGCGGAGCGCCGCGTCTTCGGATGGTCGCGCGCTGTAACAAGGCTCTTCTACGAAACGACGGGGCTTTGTTTCTGGCCCTATACGCTCTGGAAGGGGCTCGACCGTTCCGGACGAACTTGGTACGACCGAGCGAGCCAGTGCGACGTGAAATTGATCGCCTAGCTAATTATTCGTTGGGGGTTTTTCTCCAGCATCTAATTTCCAGCTTCTAACCTCTCGAACTTCACATCCTTGATGTGCGTGGCAATAAACCAGCTTCTCCCCGATCATCGCGCACGCCGCTACTCCCTTCGCCCTCCATAACGTTGCCGCGTGCTTGTGCCGTTCAAGATGAGGTCTTGGCGAGCGGCGCTTGGTCCCTGTAATCTGCTGCTGTGTTCCACATCCTCCGATGGATACTGCTGGCGCTCGCGGCGCTGCTGGCGTCAACGTTGGCAGCAGTGGCCGGCTTCGGCGGCGCGGCGGTTTTGCTGCCGGCGATTGTGGCCGTGTTCGGCATCCGCGAAGCCATCCCGATTCTTACCGTCGCGCAGCTCATCGGCAACGCCAGCCGCGTCTGGTTCAATCGTCGCGAACTGGACTGGCATGTAGTCGGCTGGTTCACGCTAGGCGCCGTTCCCTTTGCCCTGCTCGGCGGTTTCCTGTTTGCGAAGGCGCCGCTGGCCGCGCTCACTCGCCTGCTCGGCGCTTTTCTGTTGCTCGTTGTGGTGTGGCGCCACATCCGCCCGAAGCCAAAATCTTTTCCGGTCGCATCCTTCGCGGGAATCGGCGCCGGCGCGAGCTTTCTTTCCGCGCTACTCGGCAGCGTCGGGCCGATTATGGCGCCGTTCTTCCTCGCCTATGGTCTTGTGAAAGGCGCGTACATCGGCACCGAAGCCCTCTCGACTGTAGTGATGCACATCGTCAAGCTGATTGCCTATCGCCAAACGGCTGTCTTGACGCTGTCGGGCGCGCTAATTGGCTTGGGCCTCGGCCCCGTCATGATCCTCGGCTCCTTCTTGGGCAAGCGCATCCTCGACCGCCTGCCAGAGAAGGTATTCGTCGCAGTCATTGAAGGCGTGCTGATCGTCGCGGGTCTCCTCTTCTTGGTCCGTGGATGAGCACAGCCAGCATGCGAGCAGCCTTGTGGGTCGCGGCTTCAGCCGCGACATAAGAGCAGTGTAATTCGATGGGCTTCAGCCCCTGAAGTACAGGCTCAAGCGACAAATGCTTCAGAACGCCACATCCTTAATATGCGTGGCGATAAACCAGCTATTGCCCCACGCATCGCGCACGCCCGCGCTGCGGTCGCCATAGGGCTTGTCGTTCGGCGCTTCGATTGACGTAGCCCCCGCGCGCAACGCCTGTTTATACACCGCGTCCGTGTCCGGCACGTATAGGTGCAAATGGCACGGCGACTGTCGGTTCGCTCGAAACGCCTCATCGATCTCGATTTGCCCATTGCCAATCAGAATCGTAGCGTGCGCGATTACTCCTCCCGGCCATTTGTGAACGCCCTCCGCCTTCGCGCCAAACGCCGCTTCGAGGAACGGAATCATCTTCTCCGCATCATGCAAATGCAAATACGGCTGCACCGCGGGCTGCGGATATTCTTCCGAGGGCGGCGTGATATACCACTCGTTTCCAAATGGATCCCGCACGCCCGACTCGTTCTCTCCCCAGAATTGCAGGCTCGGCTCGTATAGCGAAGTTGCTCCCGCCTTCAACGCTCTGCGATAGGCCGCTTCGGCGTCGGGTGCCGTCAAATGAATTGTCACCGGCGACGGCCCATACTGCTCGTTCCCGTCGCTCAGCTCAATCATCGAGTCGCCAATCTTCACTTCCGCGTGCATGATTTTTCCATTCGGCATCGGCACGCGGCCCTTTTCGACCGCTCCAAACGCTTGCACCAGGAAATCAATGAACTTCGCCGCACCGCCAACCAAAATGTACGGCGAAACTGTCCGGAATCCTTCGCGAATGTAATTCACCGCCTTCGTCCCTTCCGGTTTTCCGCTCGCGCTGCTTGCCATGGTTCTTCTCCTTTTTGCCTAACTCCGCATTCGGATTTGCCCACAATCTTTCCCGCTGCATCTCCCGCAACTCACTCGCCGTACGAATCCGCGCGCGCCGCGCCTTTGCGCGTCCACAATTGCGCCGCCAGCGCGAACACAGCGGGAAAACATTCGAGCACATACCGTGGCTCGGGCGTTTCAATTGTCGTAAGGAACGCCGTGCGAATCACAATATACGCCACCAGCAGCAGCGCTGCCGGATCTTTTCGAACGCGCCACGCCCCCCCTAACGCCATCACTCCATACGCGATGCCCAGCGCAAAAAGCCCCAGCGAAACGCAATACTCCGGCTCGCTATCTTCCCACCAATAGTGGATGGGCCATAAATGGCCCGAAAGAGGCAGCATTTCGATGCGCGGCGTGAACCACATCGTCATCGCTCGCAGCAATGGCACGCGCACATACGTTCGCAACGGGTGCCGCGCCGTTCGCTCGCGCGCGATTTCCGCAAATCCGCGATCCACCTGCGGCGTCATCTCCGCCGTTTCGTTGTACTCGCCAAGCAGCTTCGCCACGCGCTCTCGCTCCGCTGGCGAATCAAACGCCGACGCTCGCAGATCCTCCATATTGATTTGCGCCCCGTCCATATTCCACGAAACCAGAAACACATCCCCAAATCGCCACAGCCACGTCCCGGTCCACGCATAAAATCCGTGCGGCGTGAATTCTCCGGGCAGCTCGGCGTAGCGCGGCGCAAGAAACTCCACTTTGTGGAGCACTTGCCAATTTCGCGCGGCCCACGGCAGCAAAGGCAAAATCAGTCCCACGGCCATTAGCAATCCAGCGCGCATCACCGTCGGCCAATTTTTCGGCCGCCACCACCAGCCCACCACTACGGCTCCAGCCGCAGCCAGAATCAGCGGGGTCTCCGGCCGCACCAGCGTTCCAAACCCCACCACAATTCCGCCCATCACCCATCGCATGTTCGTGGACATTTCCGTACCCGAAACCCAGGCCGGTCCAATCTTTCCGTTCCCGCGCAATCCGCGCAGCACCTCCATCAGCACCAGCAACGCCAGCGTCGTCAGGAAAATTGTCAGCGTTTCCGTCAGCACCACGGCCGTGTAGTCCGCCGTGAACGGACATAGTGCCGCCAGCCACAGTGCCGCCAGCGCCACTCGTCGTCGCGACTCCTTGGGCGCGAGCACCGCCGCCATGGCCGCGATCAGCACGCATGTCAACGTGTCCACGAAGGCCTGCGTCACCATCACCGCTCGCGCGCTTTCGCCGAATACTGAATAAATCACGGCCAGAAGCGCCGGATATCCTGGCGTGCGTATATCCACCGCGGTTAGCCGTCCGGAAATATCCAGCCCATAAATCCCATGAACGAGCCAGTTATGC
>DATLSB010000081.1:0-28714 GCA_035534415.1 Candidatus Dormiibacterota bacterium
CAAAGCTATTCGCCGATCGAAGCGAAGGGGGATGCTCGAGTCGTCCCTACTGAGCCTGATATACGTGCGTCCGTTCCGATGCAAAGATTGCGATTACCGTTTCTACGGCTTTATCTCGCCGATGGAATCGACTCAATACAAAAGTGCGGCGCCCCGCTAGCCCTGGCATGCCGTTGGGTTCTCTTCTTGGATATCTAGTCCCGGAAACATCCTGGCGTTGGTGGGCTGGAGCCCGCAGCTGAGATGGTGCCCACAGGTGCGTTCGAACAAGCATGAGTTACATCCTCTTCTGTGTGAGCCTGCGCCGCGTTTCAAGCGGCCACGAATATGGAAGTCGCCATTGCACCGGTTTGAACGGTCGACGTAGCCAAGCTAAAACCGATGCCTTCAATCGTAGCCACTGTCGTGATCTCGCGGCAGACCGGCGTCCATCCCGCCGAGCGAGCCGCCATAGGCGCAACGCGTGAACCGACTGGAGAAGACGTTTCCGGCGCGAGCGCAAAATCGCAATCGTTTGCAGCCAGGCTGGTGAGTTCACAGCGGATACGAACCGCTTTCTCGACCTTGCGCTCCAATGTAAAAACGAAAGGCATAAACCGAGAAGAATTTCCAGCCTAGGGTTAACGGGATCCGATCGTGTTGCGTTATCCGTTGTCGGAGCGTACGCGGGGTTGTGACGGCCGGCCACTTGGCAACGGCTGGAATCTGTCGAAGGGTCAAGCTTCTCTCTCGCTTTAACCACGTGAAGGAAAGGAGCGGATGCGCTCGGCGCCCGTTCCATCGCGAATTGAGCGATGAGTTCCATCGCGTCGCCAGAATCAATCGCGGCCGAGCCCGAGGATGTACCTGCTCCCATCCATCCACATTCGGGCGCCGTCGGCACCGACGTAGAGACGTCGAGGGTCTGGCTTTCCGTGCGTGCCCGAGGCACTTCGCAATTCAAATCCGGGATGGTAATCCCTTTGGCTCGGGCGAGATTCTTGTGCGCCGCAGCACAACCAGGCGCAACGCAAATTGCCATACCGCTGAGGTTTTCCTCCAAGAGCGGTTTGGCAGTTTCAATCTGGGGCTCAGGCGCATTCGCGAACACCGATCGAGATGAAATCATAGCGGCGCCCACAGCCCCCACGGAATCTATGGACGGGGCGAGCGGCTGGATGTCGTCAAGCTGAAACTCGCGCGCGATCTCGTCGATGATCTGTACCGGCACTGGCCGGACACCGTCCACATAGGCGTTAATTAGCGCATGCTCGCAGAGTAAGTTCGTAACGCGCGGAATCCCCCGCGAATAGAAGTGCACGGCGTCCATGGACTGGGACGCAAAGACCGGTTTGCCGTTGGCACCGGCGATGTGCAAACGCGCCTGAATGTAGTCGTGCGTCTCCTCACGGGTAAGCGCCGTAGTCCTGCATCGCAGCACGATCCGCTGCTTTAGTTGGCGCAACTCAGGCCGCTTGAGCCGGTCATCGAGTTCAGGCTGGCCAGCCAGCACGATCTGCAATAGTTTTTCATGCGCGTTCTCTAGATTCAGTAGCATTCGAATCTCTTCCAACACGTCCGTGGATAGACCTTGCGCTTCATCCACGATCAACACCGGTACCTGGCCCGCACGATAGCGCTGAATCAACCACAGATTCAGGCACATCAATGCGTTTCCCTTCCACCGTGAGTCGAACGGCACACCGAAATCGGCCAATATGAAATCAAAGAGATGTCTGGTTTCCAGATGTGAGTTGAAAATGAATGCTGTGGGCGTCTGCTGCTGGTGCAGCCAGTCAAGCACGCGGTTGATGAGCGTGGTCTTGCCCGTTCCGACTTCGCCCGTGAGCAGGATAAGACCTTTGCGGGCCTGTATCCCGTACGTCAGTTCGTCCAACGCCTCCCGCGTCTGCGCGGTCAGATACAGATAGCGTGGGTCCGGATTGACGTTGAAGGGATTTTCGCTCAATCCAAAGAACTGTTTGTACATGTTGGCCTAGACGGCAAAGCTATGATGTTTGGCCGCGTTAATTTTAAAATTGTCTCTCACCCGAAACACTAATTGACGTATGGCGTCTTTTCCGGCGGGCTGTCGACGAATTTGCGCTTTAAATGCCCATAATTCTTCGGAAACTGCGCTGCGTCTTCCTGACGTTGTAACGCAACTGCCGCCAAATGAATCACCCGTGTAATCAGCTGAGCCTCATGCGGGGTGGGACGTCGTTGGTCGCAGCAGTAAATTTGAAGTCTGCCCAGGAGACTCCTGTCACTCGAAAGAATACTTCTGGACGAGAAAACGTTCAGGCCGCATTCCGTGGCTAGTCGGGTGATCGATAACAAGTCATTGTCCTGGTCGTCCGGCAGCAACACGAGCGATACCGAGTTACCGATCTGAAGATCGATCGCAGTGCAGAGTTTATTCAGGATTCCCGGGAGCGGCGCGCCGAGAGAAATCAACTCAACGATTTGCCTCTCACCTACCAAGAGTCGGCGCCTGATGTCGTTACCACGCCGGCGCGGCCGAGACTCCGTTAGCAGCCAGCTCGTTTGTGATTTGTTGTTATCCATCCTGGGACTCCTCGTTTCTATCAAGAATCCTAAATTCTTCACGAACCTTCATTTCCTCGTCTTGTTTTTGCAAGGCGGAAAAGATCTCTTTTGTGAACTCTGCCCATTCTTCTTTGAGCTTTTCCAGGGACTGATGCCGGTGTACAAAATTCTGATCCGATCGCATTGTCCCTATCCCAACCGGCTCGGTTCCTCGTTGTCCCGAAAATCGACATCCTCACGACGAGGGAGCGAGACAGGTCGATCCTTCACCTCTAGCCCATCGGTCATCTTTCTAGATTTCCGAAACACCATCTTAGAAGCGGCAGAGACGCTTGACTGTTCAATATGGGACATTGCCCCATTTTATTGAATCGGGTTTTCAGCGTGCGCGCCCACCATCGCGGGGGGCCGAGAAAACCCGATCCAGTAGTTCCCATATAATTACTACACTGTTATACATACACTGGGTTAGATATTTCGCTCGACTATCGAACGGCATCAAATACTCGCGCGAGGGAATGCCATACCTGCGCCGGGCGTCCGATCTGAGCGCCTCTCCCAAAGTGAAAGCTCAGGCTTAGACCATAGCGATCTATCGAGCGTGACTCGATCGAAGAAGTTTGCCGCAGAGGACGGAAATCCTCCAGACCGCCGGCAGCAGACGGACCAAGCTGCAAGTTCTGCGTGTTACTCGTGCTGCTAAATCCATCAAATCGCAAACGCCCGCCCCAGAGGTACAGGAGCGGAAGGCTCGACCTCGTGACGAACAATGTCTTAACCTTGCGCATCTGCGACAAGCTCTCCAGACCGTCCAGGCCCTGTCCACGTTCGTAAGCTCCCGCGAACGCGCCTGTAAAGTGGTCGGGTTCTATTGTTGGTTTCGCGATCCCTAGCGGGGGCCTGGGCATCGAGGGCGTAGGTGTAATTCGAGCCGTGGTCACAATAGGCGCGAGCGACCCTCGCATCGAGACAATCTGAACCCTGGGTATTTGTGCCACGGCCGACACAGAACTACCCAGAAGCATGCCCAGCAATAAACTCAGGTATATGCGCATTGACTTCCTCGGACAGCTCGGGAACCGCTTCGCTGTCGCCCAATAAGGAAGAAGTCGGGACCTTGACGTCCTGATCCTGTGTTTTGGGAGCGACCGAACCCGAAATCGACTTGAGCCTAAGCGGCAAACGCGAAGAGACGACAACATCCCGCACCAACGGCATAATTCTACTGAGTTGCAAACTCTCGGTCTGTCCCATTCTGCACAGTAGACCTGTCCTTTTTCGCACAGACGCTCAACTCTCAAACCATTAGTCTACGTGCGGGTTCTGATTCTTCGGCGCATTCGTCCCTGGTTCCGTCGAGTCAAGAGTGCGAATGCTCAGCAAATCATCGATGCAGGTGCTCTTGGTAATGCTCGCGGCTTCATCCGCGGTCTTTGCTCAATCTGGGGGGAAATCTCCGGCCGGGTTTCAAAATGATGCAAGCGTATTGGCTGCCCGTCAGATCGCTGAGTTGTCGGTCGCGGCCACCGAGCGCAGTTGGCGAGCACGTGACCAGTACACGTACACAGAGCGCGATGAGGATCGGCGCCTGGACGCGCGGGGACAGGTGAAATCAGAAAATACCGATCTGTCCAGAATTATTCTGGTCGAAGGCGCTAGTTTTGAGCAGCTCATGGAGCACAATGGGCATGCTCCATCGGCCAGGGAACAGACGAAGAGCTACGAGGGAATCGAAAAGCTGAGGCACGAAACAACGGCGGAGCGGAGTGTCCGGCTCCGCAAGGAGGGGGAAAACATCTCTTTTCTCGGCGACGTGCTCGAAGCTTTCGACTTCCAACTGATCGGCGAAGAGACGGTCGGGGGCAGACCAGCTTACGTGCTTCAGGCCACGCCGCACCCCGGCTATCATGCGCGGGGCAAGTACGGCAAAATGTTTTCCAAGGTCGAAGGCAAGCTTTGGGTCGACGAGGACGACTTCGGCTGGATCAAAGTAGACGGCGAGGTAACGCAGGCGTTCTCGATGGGATACTTTGTGGCCCGTGTGCAGCCTGGCTCCCATATTCTGCTGAACGAGACGTCCGTTGGCCACGACGTCTGGATGCCGAGCCGCATCGAAGTCCGAGCAAGCGCCAGAGTCCTGTACCTAAAGAGTGTGGACATCGACAGGATTCTCACGTACTCCGATTACACGCAAGTAACGGACGGCCCATATTCCGTGCAGTGATGGCTGATCCCTGCTGCCCCAAGCCGCGCCCTATTCACTTACGATCCTTCGGGCAGCGTGTCGCGTAAACGAGTTCGGGAGTTCGAGCCTTGAGAGAAACGCCTCGACTGACCGTTGCGAAATTTGAACCCTTGGAGAAATCGCGTAATAGCTCGGCGGCCTTACTCAGCCCCTCTGAATAAATAGGACGTACTTGCCTCCGCCCCGGTTCGACACAATCGCTTCCTGTTTCTTGACTTCCGCGATCTTTCGCACCCCCCGCCGAACCAAGAAATTCACGTGCATTGAACTCGCTTTGCCATTGGATGTTCGGCGCTTTCGGGCCTTGATCGCCATAGCTTATAAGGCTTAAATCGCAGCATGCGGCCGTGGGTCTGGACACGAATGTGTGCATAAGTGAACAGCCATAAGCATTCGTCTCTTCTAAGATGCTGCTTGTGAGAAAAGCAATCAGGGCCGGGGCGAAACAAGTCCAACAGATTCGGTTCGAACGGTACTGGATGTCGCAGGTTCCTTCCCACTCCAACCCGCACTAGCGGTTTTCTTTAGATCCAAACAGATATCGGTCCGTCGCCCTGGAGCCGGTTGGAGTGTCTCCCTGCGCAGAGGAGGCGATAGAGAAATGCCGTTACTTCAAGTGCTGGTGGTTCTCGTAGTGGTGGGTGTCCTGCTTTGGCTGGTCAACAGCTTCATACCGATGCAAGGAACGATTAAGTCGATCTTGAACGCGATCGTTGTGATCGCTACGGTTTTGTGGCTTCTCAATATTTTCGGGGTGCTTCATTCGCTCTCCCACATTCACGTCGGGACGTGAGCGATCCCGATAACACCGGCGCGAATGGTGCGCGAATTACCGCAATGGAGGCAACACACGTGAAGGTACTTGCAGCGGTCAGCACAGTAACACTGTTTTTGCTTTTCGGAATGGCCGTCCCTGCCCTCGCGCAGAACGACCGCCAGGACGAAGGCGCTAAACCAGCGCAGCACGAAGAACAAGCCAAGCCCGCCAAGCAAGAGCGGCAGGCGAAGTCGGCAAAACAAGAAAAACAAGCGAAACCAGCAAGGCAGGAACAGGCCAAGACGGATAACCGGCAACAAACCAAATCCTCAAAGCAGGAAACCCAGAACCGGCCGCCGCAACGCGAGCAACAGGCGAAGCCAGTAAAGCAACAACGCCAAGCGAAGCCCCAGCAACGCCAAGAACAGGCCCAGTCGACCAAACAGGGAGATCGGCAGCAGGCCAAGAACCAGCAACGACAGACTCAATCAAATGATCAGCGCCAAGCCACTGCCACAAGAACGGAAGATCGGCAGCGGGCTGATAACCGGCAACCTCAACGGAGTGAAGCCGACCAGCAACGACAACGCTCGCAGCCAGAACTACGGCTCAGTGCTAGAGGTGAAGGTCGCATACCGGATGCTCGCTTTCGGTCCGATTTTGGCCGTGGGCACGAATTCCGCATCGGCAGTCCGAGACTTGTTGACGGGTATTCGCGCTTCCAGGATGGCGGCTATTGGTTCGGTTTTGTCGATCCGTGGCCGGTGAATTGGTATTACACCGACGATGTCTACGTTGTTTACACCAACGGCGGCTATTACCTGTGCAACCCGTCTTATCCCGGCACTCAGATTGCCATCAGCGTAGTGCTCTAACCATCTTTTCACCCAGCTTCCGGGCGGCCGAAGTTCCAGAGTTTCGAGCCACGGGGCGGCCCTGGGAAAACGGCAACGGTTGCATTCGCGCAGTAGCAATGAATTGGAGCAGAGAGGGAAAAACAATGCTCGGAGCTATCTTGATCGTGGTTTTGGTGATGGCGCTCCTGGGAGTGCTGCCAAGATGGCGGCACAGCCGGGAGTGGGGTTATGTCCCGACCGGGGGAATTGGACTGATTCTGGTCGTGGTGCTGATTCTCCTGCTGCTCGGCCGCATTTAGCCGCCGACGCTAGGTAGGAGTAGTGGATGTTTTTCGGTTGGGAATGGTCGGAGAATGAGTTTCATTCAACGCCTTCGCCCCAACTCATGGGCTGGATTCAAGCGCCCTCACAAAGGTTCCGGAGACCACCCATCCGCGGCCGCAATTCTGATCCTGGAGGTCAGCGATGATACGTAAATCAATTTTGGTTGTCTGTTTAGGACTGCTTGCGACCGCGCCGCTTTTCGCGGCTAACACTTCACAAAAGCGGCTTCACAATGCAGGCGTCGTCATGAAGGAAATCATGAACACCCCGGAGAACATCCCTCAAGAGGTACTCGAGAAGGCTGAGTGCGTGATCGTTTTTCCGTCCGTTCTCAAGGCGGCGTTTGTGATCGGTGCGAGCTACGGCCGCGGGGCGATGGTTTGCCGAACGGGAAAGGACTTCAGGGGACCGTGGGGTGCGCCAGCAATGTATGCGCTGGAGGGAGGCAGCATCGGATTCCAAATCGGCGGCCAGGCTACCGATCTCGTCCTCTTGGTTATGAACGACAGAGGGGCAAGTTCGATTCTCAATAGCAAAGTCAAATTGGGCGCCGACGCTTCTGTGGCCGCCGGTCCAGTGGGCCGGGACGCAGCAGCAAACACGGACGCGTATATGCGAGCGGAAATACTAAGCTACTCGCGTTCGCGCGGCCTATTTGCCGGCGTTTCGCTCGAAGGTTCCACGCTTCGACCGGATAACGACGCGACGGCGGAAGTGTATGGCCACAAGTTCACGGCGCGACAGATCGTTTTAGGCGGGGAGGCACAGGTTCCTCCGTCCGGCCGTCTCTTGGTTTCCGTACTGCAGAAATCTTCACCTCGAAATGAATCGGAGCGGCACGCGGGTAACTAGTCTCACGGGTGAGCCGCTCTTCTTCGATCGAGGCGAGATTTGGGCCTCGAGAAGAGCGGTTCCTCCGACTCGGTACTCCATGGGTCTTCGGAAAAAGCTGCTCAGGAGAATTGGCATTTTGATCGCGCGCTTGAGCAAGTGTCCCGTCTGGACTAGGTCTTTCCAAGCTGCCACCACAGGCATAATGTACGGAGAACAGCCGAGCCAGGGATCAAGTAAGACAAGCACGCAACATATTGCACCCGGCTCTCGTGTCATCGGTTCCGGGCGCATGAACGACGCTCACAGTTGGGCCTGCTGACCTATAATCTGGACGAGCCATGGCGTCGGATGGTGCTGCTGAAGAGAATCGATCATCGGTTGCTGACTAGCCTGCAGCAGCGCTCTCGTCAAGCGGACGACTGATCAAGCAGGTGCCGATAAACCTGAAGGACCTAATTCATTTCCAGCCCGTAGAGCCACCTGGAAAATCAGATGGATGCGGTGCCCGGGCCGCCAGTCAGCAAAGGAATGCTTTCATGATTAGCCCTTCTAAAGTCCGTAAGATCGCTTTTGTTGGCGACCATCTGCCACGCAAGTGCGGCATAGCTACGTTCACGTCCGACCTGCTTGCCGCCGTTCGAAGCGCATACCCTCAGAGTCAGTGCCTCGCTGTCTCGGTGAACGACATTCCGGGTGGCTACGAGTACCCAGAGGTAGTTCGCTTCGAAATTGAGGAGCAGGACTTGTCGTCCTATCTCCGTGCTGCGGACTTTCTCAACATCAGTGACGTGGACATCGTTTGCCTGCAACATGAGTTCGGCATTTTCGGCGGGCCAGCCGGTGGTCACATCTTGGCACTCCTGCGCGAATTGAGAATGCCTGTCGTCACAACGCTTCATACCCTGCTCCGGGAACCGAGAGCCGAGCAGCGACGCGTGATGGAGGGGTTAATCTCGCTCTCTACCAGACTCGTCGTCATGGCCGAGCGTGGACGGCAGATGCTGCAGGATATTTACCAAGCCCCCCCGACGAAGATCGACCTCATTCCGCACGGCATTCCGGATGTAGGCTTCGTCGATCCGGCTTATTTCAAGGATCAGTTCGGGGTGGAAGGAAAGGTGGTGCTGCTAACGTTCGGGCTGCTCTCGCCGAATAAGGGTATTGAATATGTTCTCAATGCACTGCCGCAAATTCTGGCCGACTTCCCCGAGGTGGTATATATCGTCCTTGGCGCCACCCATCCTAACGAGCTGCGGGATCATGGGGAAGCATACCGGCTCAGCCTCGAGATTCTTGCTAAGAAGGGCAAAATTGACAAGAACGTCATTTTCTACAACCAGTTCGTGGATATTGAGAATCTCAAGGAGTTCATCGGCGCGGCGGACCTTTACATCACGCCCTATCTGAACGAAGCGCAGATCACGTCAGGAACTCTGGCTTACACATTCGGAGCCGGCAAAGCGGTAGTGTCCACTCCGTACTGGCACGCAGCGGAGTTGCTGGCGGAAGATCGCGGTGTGCTGGTGCCATTTAGCGATGCATCGGCCATCGCACGCGAGGTGACCGCTTTGCTGCACGACGACACCCGCCGGCATGCCATGCGCAAGAATGCCTACAAGATGGGGCGCGAGATGGTATGGAGCAACGTGGCTCAGATGTATATGCGTTCCTTCGAGTGTTCTCGGGTGGAAGGGGCCGCACGGACGCGAAGATTTCTTGCCACCAAGACCCTCGACCAAAAGCCGCGGGAACTGCCGCCGATGAAGCTGAGTCATCTTTCGCGGATGACCGATTCCACTGGGGTCTTTCAACACGCCGTTTTCAGTGTTCCGAATTTTTCGGAAGGCTACTGCACGGATGATAACGCCCGTGCGTTTATCCTGGCAGTGCTGCTCGATGAATTGGGCGAGGATCCGGAGTCGGTGCGGACACTGGCCACCACCGCCGGGGCGTTCCTCCATCACGCCTTCGATCTCAAAACCAAACGCTTCCACAACCACCTGAGTTTTGGGCGGCACTGGCTGGACGAACAGGGTTCGGAAGACTGTCAAGGGAGGGCGCTCTGGGCGCTGGGCACCGCCGTGGGGCGATCATCCTTTCGGAGTTTCCAGATGATGGCAGGACAGCTCTTCGCGCTGGCTTTGCCCGCGCTGACAGAGTTCTCGTCTCCTCGGGCTTGGGCGTTCGGCTTGATCGGCATCCATGAATACCTGCGCCGGTTGAGCGGCGAGAGCCTGGTCAACCAAGCTCGAGAGGTACTGACTTGCCGACTGATGGATCTATTTGAAGCAAGTGCGCGTCCGGACTGGCAATGGTTTGAAGAGGAACTCTCGTACGACAACGCGAAACTCGCGCACGCCTTGATTGTGAGCGGAGAGGCAACAGGAAAACCAGCGGTGCTTCAACGCGGCCTCGATGGCCTACGCTGGCTGACAAAGTTACAGATGTCCGAGAATGGTCACTTTCGACCTATTGGCAGTAATGGGTTCTATCGCCGTGGCGGCACGCGCGCCAATTTCGACCAGCAGCCTGTTGAGGCGCAAGCAACCGTCTCGGCCTGTTTGGAAGCCTATCGCGCCACCTCGGATGTGTGGTGGTATGAACACGCGCAAAGCGCCTTTGACTGGTTCATCGGCTGGAACGATCTTGGACTCGAACTCTACTCTCCGGAGACAGGCGGCTGCCACGATGGCTTGCATGTAGATCGGGTCAACGAGAACCAGGGAGCGGAATCAACTCTGGCCTTCTTACTTTCATTGGCGGAGATGCAATTAGCACAAAACATCCGGACGAGTTTTAAAGAACCGATCGCCATCCAGGAGTAGCCGACGCCCCCATGTCCATGCACCTGAAACGTACCGCCACAATCCTCAAGCCTGACCAGTCCCGTGTTCTCCTCCGCCCCTTCAGTCCGGGTGGTCCCGAGCGGGTGGCCCGGATAATCGACAGGATCATGGCGATCCCAGAAGATCGGGTCAGCCGGCTGTTGGAAGAAGTTTCCGCTGAGTTATCTCCGCGCCACCAGCAAATCCGCAATCTCTTCCTGCAGCGCTTCGAACAGGTCCGCGAATCTTTGGCGACGGTCGACGGTGTGTCGGAACAAAGACGGCTCCTGATCGGCTCCTATTTTCTGGCCGAGTACTCTTTAGAATCCGCTGCCCTGTTCAATCCTTCCATCGTGCCTCATCCTGACCAAACTGGTCTGCCGTCGGGCGCGCTGCGGTTTGTCCTTAGCTTGCGCGCCACCGGGGAAGGACACATTTCTTCGATCACGTTCCGGACCGGTGTTATCCATCCCGATCAGCAGATCGAGGTGTCGTCGGCTTCCGATTTTCTTGCGGAGCCGCGTCAGATCCCCAACCCCGAGTACGAGAAGCCACAGTTCCGGCGAAAACTCAGTGAACTGGGATTGAGCGGCGAATTCACGCGCCGGATCATGAACAAACTCGGGGAGTCGTTCGCACTCGAGGATCTTCGGGCCGCGCTCCAAAAGGAGGAGTTTCTTCTGCCAGATGGAATGACGCAGGAGGATCAAAACACCGCGCAGGGGATTTGGATGCTGGCCCGGTCGAACTACGAGGTCCAGTTCCGGCCGGAGCAACAGTTGTCTGAACGGATACTATTTCCAGCCACTCCTTCGCAACGCAACGGCATCGAAGACGCCCGCTTCGTTCGCTTTCGGAACGACGATGGTACCCACATCTACTATGCAACGTTCACCGCCTTCGATGGCAGGGTCATCATGCCCGAACTGGTGGTGACTTCCGACTTCCTGAACTTTCGATTCATTACTCTGAACGGTCCGGCCGCGGAAAACAAAGGTATGGCGCTTTTCCCACGGAAGATAGGCGGCCGCTATGCCATGCTCTCCCGCCAGGACAATGAGAACATTTGCCTCATGTTTTCCGACGATGTCCACTTCTGGAATGAGCGCAAGGTGCTCCTCGAACCGGCCTTTCCCTGGGAACTGGTCCAGCTCGGAAATTGCGGATCTCCGATCGAGACCGACGCCGGGTGGCTCGTCCTAAGCCATGGTGTTGGCCCTATGCGGCAGTACTGCATCGGCGCGTTCCTCCTCGATCGCGACGACCCGTTCAAAGTGATTGGACGGCTCCGCGAGCCCTTGCTCAAGCCGAACGAGAACGAGCGCGAAGGTTACGTCCCCAATGTCGTTTATACCTGCGGTGCTCTAATCCACAACGGCGAACTAATCATTCCTTATGGCTTGGCCGATCACGCCACCGGTTTCGCAACCGTCGCGCTCGCCGAAGTGCTGAGTGCCATGGAACAGAAAACCCCGTTACCGGCATGACCATCCCTAACAAAAAAGTTGCTATCCTGTCGCCGGTAGCGTGGCGAACACCTCCCCGCCAATACGGCGCGTGGGAGACGGTTGCCAGCAACGTTACCGAAGGCCTGGTGTCCCGTGGGTGGGATGTGACGTTGTTCGCCACCCGAGACTCTGTGACCCGAGCTCACCTGCATGCCGTGGTCGACCGGGGATATGAAGAGGATCCCGCCATCGATCCTAAAGTAGCCGAATACCTTCACATCTCCGAAGCGTTCGAGCACGCTGCTGAGTTTGACCTCATCCACAGCCACTACGACTTCATGGCGCTGTCCTATACACGGCTGGTGACGACGCCCGTCCTCACGACCATCCACGGGTTCTCGTCTCCCAAAATCATGCCCATGTATGAGAAGTATCGTGACCGATATTTTGTCTCCATAAGCAACTCCGATCGCGCGCCGGGTCTGAATTATCTCGCCACGGTGTATAACGGAATCGACTTGTCGTTGTACCCGATCCAGGAACCTGGCGGCGATCACCTGGTCTTCCTCGGCCGGATTCATCCGGACAAGGGTGTTCATCTGGCGATCGAGGCAGCTCGCCTGGGCGGGTTGCCGCTGCTGATCGCGGGTATTATCCAGGATCAGACCTACTTCCGCGAGCAGGTCGAGCCCCATCTCAATCACACGATCAGATACATCGGGCCAGTGGACGTGCCGGGCAAGAACGAGCTGTTCGCGAATGCCCGAGCGCTGCTGCATCTGAACACCATCCCGGAACGATTCGGGCTGGTCCTGGCGGAGGCCAACGCTGCTGGCGTGCCCGTAATCGCTATGGACCTCGGCTCGTGCCGCGAAGTGATCAAAGACGGGCAGACGGGTTTCCTGGTCAACAACGTCGACGAGGCGGCGCGGGCCATGAAACACTTGGAGGATATCGACCGCGTCGCATGCCGCCGACGGGTCCAGGAATGCTTCTCGATCACAACCATGGTGGAGGCGTACGAACGGGTTTACAGCACGATCTTTGATCTGGAAGCGGCGAGAAAATCATGAAGCCGGACATTGTCAGACGCTACTCTCACAACCCCATCCTCACCAAAGCCGAGATTCCTTACCCGGTAGAAACGGTTCACAACGCGGCGGTGGTGAAGCACGAGAACGAGTACATCATGCTCTTCCGTTCCCATCTACGCACGGGACGATCCATTATTGGATTGGCACGCAGCGCTGACGGATTCCACTTCGTCGCTAATCCAGAGCCCTTTCTGACTCCTGCCCGGGACAGTCCTTTCGCGGCCTACGAAGAGTTCGGCGTCGAGGATCCGCGGGTCACACAAATGGACGGGGAATACCTCATCACATACAGCGCCTACTCGCGAAATGGCGTGCGAATCGCCCTGGCAAAGACGAAGGATTTCTGCCAGGTGGAAAGGGTCTCCCTGATCACCGAGGCGGACTACCGGAACGTGGTGATCTTTCCGGAAAAGTTCGACGGACTTTATGCGCGTCTGGACCGTCCTCACTCAGAAATCGCTCCCTGGTCAATCTGGATTTCCTATTCTCCGGATCTACGTTTTTGGGGACAATCACAGCTCATCATGCGTCCCGAACCCTATCACTGGGACGAAATGAAGATCGGTCCGGGCGCGCCGCCAATCAAAACGGACCAGGGATGGCTTTCCATCTATCACGGCGTTTTCCGGACGATGGACGGATCGGTCTACCGCTTGGGCGTCGCCCTTCATGATCTCCTGAACCCGGCAAAGATCATCGGCGTGGGCGACTCGTGGATCTTGCAGCCAGAAGATCCGTGGGAAATAACGGGCTACGTTCACAACGTCGTCTTCACTTGCGGTGCCGTCCCGGAGTCCGATGGAACCGTGAAGATCTATTGGGGCGGCGCCGATACGGTCATGTGTGTGGGCGAAGCCAATATCTCCGATCTGGTCGCATTATGCCAAGATCACAGCAGAGCGGCAAAATGAGCTGGCCACGTTCCCGGTGGTCAGCTACAGGGATGCAATCCCAGCCTATGACCTCGCACGCCACCTACGCTGGGAGTCGGATCAATTCCAGCCTAAAGGACAGTAGGCTCTGTTGACATCCTCTCTACGACGATGAAAATGGGACGTATCCGATTGATCGAAATTGTTGTTTTCTATCGAGGCAGGAGGTGCGATGGCCGAAGTCGGACTCCTGCCGTTTGCCCGCGTCGCACTGCAAGTCTCCCAAGCGGTGCTGCCGCGCTACCGAGGACTGCGGAAGAACGCCAACCGTCTGTTCACGACCTGCGCCCTGGTGAACCTCTTCCTGGTTCGCAAGCGATTGCTGTGCGCGACGGCGGGGTAGTGTCTTCCCGCGCTTCCGAATCGCCTGGGCGGGCCGGTTCGAAAGCGAAACGGCCTCGCTGGGGACTTCCAATAGGTTTTTCATCCCCCTTGCCACCATCCGCCTCGCGAAAATCAACCCTTGTTCAGAGGTTCCCTAATCAGTCTTTTGGCTCCTTCATGAGCGCTAAGCCACCGACATCCCGATCCCAAACCAGATTCCCTCCTTTCCTCCGAGCCTTCGTCGTCCACCAGCTACCAAGTCTACTCGGAGCAAGCAGCCGACAACGTCATCTGACCAGACCGTCTACTCTTCTATTCAATTGGCCTTGAGCTAGAGTTTGGTAACCAGTTCGAGTCGAATTTGATTCGCAAAAACTTCAGTGCGTCCATTACATTGGAACGGATCTTATAGATTTCCTCGGGCGTCAAAACTTCACTTTCGTGTGGCGGAGCCCACTTCGTGACGCCGAGCAGATAAATGAGTTTTCCCGCGCCGCCTTTTAAAGGCTCCATCCCAACCTCGATGGTGTGATCGTCCTCACGGTAAATTAACTTATACAGTCCATGTGTCGCGACAGCAAATCCACCGCCTAACACGCCGCCTGCATCGGATAGCATGCCACGATGAATTATGCCCTTTCGGCGAAAGTTCATGGGACGTTAGTCCAATCGATGTTTGTGATTCCAAGATTTTCATTAAGGATCGGCAATTCCGTATTCCAGAATATGCTGTTTGCCACAGCTCCAGGAGGCGCTCCCGCATAGCTGCCTGCGTAAACCGTCACATCCCCGGTCGCCGAGTCCGCGTATAAGCTAGAAGCGTAGTTCCAAACCGAGTTCGGGACATAGTCTCCTAGCGCGTTTAAGACGCTTCCGACTGGCGTTTGGAATATGGGGGTTCCCGAACTTGCAGCAGCCGCATCGGACGCATCCTGCCCGTAGAAAAACACCGCTTGATCAGCACCCGCGGAAAGTCCTTGCTGCAAAGCCCACTCGCCGCCGAACCCTGCTGCGCACCCGGCCATCGCCCACGGCACACCGCCAACTAGGCCGTTCCAAGCGCCACGCCAACCGGCGCCGAATTTAGACTTGCGACCGGCGAGCTCGTCGTAGACTTGAACTCCAAGGTATCCGTCGTAAGCGACCAAGGCCCCGATCGCGCACGCCGGATTTGTCCCGTTGGCATCGCGCTCGTTCGATGGGCTATTTTGTGCGTATACATACAGGTTCGCGTCCCCTCCCAAGAGGCCGATGTGATCCTCGCTGATGAATCTTTGGAACGTCGGCGAATAATAGCGCGACCTGTAGAATTCGATTCCTGTCCCATCGTTCTCGCGGGCGGTGTACTGGTAAGGATTGGACGACGTGCCGGTTGCGGTGGTATTGCCGAACGGTTCGTACGTATATTGTGCGAGGCTACTCCCGCTATTGTCGGTCAACTCAATCGTGCTGCCGAGCGCATCCGTCAGGAAATCTGCATTCCCGGAAGCGTCCGTCCGCTGCAAATACTCGTCAACTCCGAGCCCCGTCAGCATGTTCGCTGTCGGCGTCGTTCCTGAAAGCTCTTGCACCGGATTCTCGCCGTCGTAGGAGTAATTCGTGGTTCCCAAGATCGTCGTCTTCGCAACCCGCCGTTCGAACGGCCCATATTGGAAGGTATCTGCGCCGGAATCCATCGACGCCAAATGGTTCCGGGCGTCCCATACGTACGTGTTGGTCCCGTCGCTCAGCATGTTGCCGTTGGCGTCGTAGGTCGGCGTGGCGGTGCCCCACTGCGTCAGTTCATTTGACGCATCGTACGCGGTGGTGGAAATCGCATTCGGCAAATTCCCCTGTGCCAGACTTCCGCCCATGCTGGTCCGCCGCCCCGCCAGATCGTACGTGTAGGTGAGGTTCCCGAGCGAATTCTGCCCCACCGTGTAGTTGATGGCGGTCAGTTGCGACGCGTTGTCGTAGCTCTAGCTCATGGTCACGCCGTTGGGCAGGGTCAGCGAGGTGCGCCTGTTCGCGTTGTCGTAGGCAAAAGATACAGTGGAAGTGCCCTGGGTAATTTGCGTGAGCCGGTTGGCCCAGGCTCGTCCTGTCCAATGTCTCGTGGTCATTTCGAGGGGCATGATACCATCACGATACGTCACGCCGGAGTATGTTGTTGCGGGTGGCCCGCGCTCGGTCTGTGAGCGTGGGAATTTCGAATTGCCATTTGCAAAGAGGAGTAGTGGCGCGCCCGGAGAGATTCGAACTCCCGACCCTCTGCTTCGAAGGCAGATGCTCTATCCAGCTGAGCTACGGGCGCGCAACCTGGGAAGATTCTAGAACATTCCCAAGCCGCGGAGCCACCAGTAGATATTTTGGGTTTTTCGAGGAAGCTAACCGAACAAACAGGCGAACGACATACCTTAGAACGCTAGCGGAATCCCACCTCAGATTCCCGAAAGGCGAGTCGAGTATTTAGGTCGCGCTGAATCGCCCGGTGCCTTTGATCTTTTCCGCTCCCGCGCCTCGCAGGCGGTCTTCGAAATCACCACGGGACTCCACCGCGGGATCGACCACTCCAATCAGAATCTTGCCGTACGAAATTTCCGGATCGTAAATATCCAAATTCCAGCGCAGCAGCTTGGCCGTGATCAGCAGCGTGATCGCTGTGGTTAGGATCGCGCCTAGCATGGTGAGTTCATACGTGATGATCCCGCTGGGCCATTTTGAGACGAGTGGCATACCACCCGAAATAATGTGTGACGGATACGCGACCTGCGTGTACCGCGCCAGCAGATATCCGCACGTTCCGCCCACTAGTCCGCCGAGCGCGGCGATCCATGGCATCGGCGTTTTGCGATCCGTGTGCGCAAATTCGTATTCCTCAAATGGCTCGGGCGACATGACCAGCAACTTGTCAGCCGGGACGCCCGCCGCTCGCAAACCCCTCAGACCGCGATCCGCCGCCGCGGGATCGGGAAACAATCCGTAGATGGAATCGGCCATCGACATCTCAGTCTCCCGCCTCGCTCGCGGCCATCAGCGCCTCAGACGGCCGGTGTTCCAGCGCTTGGCCGCCCTTCAACTCCCAAACCGCTATCACCGGCACGGCCTTCGAAAACAGCATGTACAACATGCACATGCCCGCGAACGTGCCGGCTGTGATAATGATTTCCACCCAACTCGGCCGGTACGTGCCCCAGCTGTACGGCAAGTATTTCTCCGAAAGCGATGGCACTATAATCAGGAAGCGCTCGAGCCACATGCCGATCACCACCGTGACAGACGCTATGACAATCCCGGTGATCGTGCGCAGCTTTTTAATCGCCAGGATTGGCACCGGAATGATGAAGTTGCAGACCACCATCGCCCAGAAAAGTGGAGCATACGCGCCGCGCTGCGTCAGCCAAAAAATCGGCATTTCGTACTTCTCGTTGCCATACCAGCCGGTCAATCGCTCGGCAAACACGAAATAGAACCAAAGCAAACTCATCACCAGCAGCAGCTTGCCGAGATTCTCGAAGTGGATGGGCCGCAAATACTCCTCGAGATGCAAAAACTTCCGCAGCCCGGCCATGGCGATGATCAGCGCCGCAATGCCGCTGAAAATCGCTCCCGCTACGAAGTACGGAGCAAATATCGTCGAATGCCACATCGGCACCGGCGCCATGGCAAAGTCCCACGAAACGATGCTATGTACCGACACGGCCACGGGAATAATCGCGATGGCCATGATGTGCATCGCCGTTTCCAGCCGATGCCACTGCTTAGGCGTGCCGCGCCAGCCGACCGCGAAGAAGCGGTAAATTTTCTTCCGCACACCGGTAGCGCGGTCGCGCATCATCGCAAAATCGGGCACCAGCGGAAGCAGCAGGAACGTGACGCTGCCCAGCAGATACGTGTTGATGGCGAAAAAATCCCACAGCAGCGGCGAACGAATATTCGGCCAAATCCCGCGCTCGCTTGGATACGGAATTAGCCAGAACGCCAGCCACGGACGTCCCAGGTGAATCAACGGAAACATGGCGCTGATCGAAAGCGCGAACACCGTGATCACTTCCGCGCAGCGCGTCACCGGGCGCCGCCAGGTAGCGTTGCTCAGGCGCAAAATCGCAGAAATCAGCGTGCCGGCGTGGCTCAATCCGATCCAGAAAACGAAATTCGTGATGTAAAACGCCCAATACACCGGCCGCCGCAGTCCCGTAACGCCCAGGCCGTTGTACACCTGATAGCCAAACGCGTATCCAGCCGCAATCACCACTGCCAGAAAACACGCCAGCACAATAAAGTAGCGCGGCGTGATCACCGACAGCGGCCGCAGCAAATCCTCGTTAATCTGTTCAGGCGTTTTCGTTGCCATTCCACGAATCCTCTTGCAGGTAAGTGACCTTCGGCAAAGTGCCGAGGTCCTCAAGTAACTTCGTGCCGCGGCTCGAACGCGCCAGCCGCGAAACCTGGCTGTTCGGGTCGCTCAAATCTCCAAACACCATTGCGGTCGGCGGACAGGACTGCACGCAAGCCGGCTGGATTTCTCCGTCCTTCACGTCCCGCTTTTCCGCCTGCGCATTAATTTCCGCGGCTTTGATGCGCTGAATGCAGAACGTGCACTTTTCCATCACTCCCACTTCGCGCACCGAAACATCCGGATTCAACTGCAAATTAAGCGGTTTATCCCACACCGGATTGAAAAAATTGAAGAAGCGCACGTTGTAAGGACACGCGTTTCCGCAATAGCGCGTGCCGATGCAGCGGTTGTACACTTGACCGTTCAAACCTTCTTCCGTGTGATAGCTCGCGAACGTGGGGCACACCGGCTCGCACGGCGCTGCATCGCATTGCTGACAAAGCACCGGCATGAATTTCACTTTCACTTCCGGAAAATTGCCCTCGTAATAGCGCTCGACGCGGATCCAGTGCATCGCACGGCTCTCCGCGGCCTGCTGCGCCCCCACGGTCTTGATGTTGTTTTCCGCATGGCAGGCCACCACGCAGGCCTCGCAGCCCGTGCAGCGGTCCAAATCGATGACCATGCCCCATTGATGACCCATTTAGCTCTCCAACCCGCTTCGCGTTTTGCGGGGCACAACGGCCTCGCGCGATTACCTGTGCCGCAACTCCTGAGTGCTCTCCCGCAAGCTTCCTCCGAACAAAATCAGCTGCCCTTCGCCAACTCGCGAAATCTTCACCCGCGTCGCCGCCCACGCCAGCGTGTTCGCTTGCGCCACCGACATCGGCGCCAGAATCGAAATCGGATTCGCGCCGCGATTGCTCGCGAAGCGCGTGTAATTCTCGTGACCTTGTCCGATGGGCATGGCGATCACATCCGGCGCGATTCCTGGCGTGATCATCGCTGGAGCGCGCAGCGTCCCGTGCTGCGAAGCCACTTCGACTAAGTCCGCCTGCTTGATTCCCAGCTTATTCGCCGTTTCGGGATTCATCTCAAGCCAAGTGCCCCACATCGCCGACGACATCGGATCAGGCGCCTCCTGCATCCACGGCAAATCCGCCAACGAACCGTCGTAAAGCATCTGCGACGGGAACGGCATGAAGTAGTAAGGATACTCGGTGGAATTCCCATCGAATTCTGCAGCCGCGAATTTCACGGGACCAATTGCCTTGCCTGAGTTCCTCGGCTGTGCCGCGGTTTCCTCCGTTCCCCACCAGCCGCCCTGCTGCTGCGCGTTGGACCAAAAATCGTCGACCGTTTTAGCGTCTTTCGAGCCCTTTGCCTTGTAGAGCGCCGCAAAATCTGCCTGGATCGCTTCGTCGTACGTCTTCCACGGCAGCGCCTGAGGCGTGTTGCCACCCAGCTGGTGCGCCGCGTCGAGCAGCACATCGGGCATCGCGCGCGTGTCGTGCAGCGGCAGCATTGCAGGAGGCGCCACGCTCACCACCATCCGCGTTGATCCCGCATCTGGCGTGTCTTCAATCCATGATTCCAGCGGCGAATGATCTGGCAGAATCAGGTCCGCCAAAATACTGGTCTCGTCGATGAAGCTGCCAAAGCTGGCGATGAACGGCGCTTTCTCAAACGCTTTCCGCACGCCCCACGCGTTGGGCGTCGCAAACACAGGATTTGCGCCGTAAAGCAGCAGCGCCGCCACGGAATTCGAGTCGGATTCGATCTCTTGCGCCAGCGCGCGAACGGCAGCTCCGCCTGAAGCTGCTTCCGCAGTTCCGGTCTTTGCAACTCCGGAATTCCACACTGGGCTAAACTGAATTCCTCCCGGCTTCCCCGCACTGCCTAGTAACGCGTTCAACGCATTCACTGCCACGGCATTGAACAAGCTGTTGGTATGCGCCGCAGCCGCATCGCCGATCAATGCAACCGCTGGAGCGTGGGCGGCCGCTTCGTGCGCGATCCTTGTGATCGTCGCAGCCCTCACGCCAGTCTGCCCCGCTACCTTCTCTGGCGCGAAGTCAGCGAGCTCAGGCCAACCGTCGATGAGAGGCAGCCCTGCGACCACGGCCGCCCGCAATTTGTCCTGAATCAGGACGTGCGCGATGCTCAGCGCCAGCATTCCTTCCGTGCCCGGAGTGCACGGTATCCATTCATCAGCGTTCGCAGCGGTCTGGGAAATTCGCGGCTCGAATTGCACCAGCTTCCCGCGCATTCCCGGCCGGCCCTTGCGCATTTCGCCATAGCCAACCGACTGCGCCACCGGCGAATTCCAGGTTCCTAGGAAATTCGCTCCGAACGAAAGCACGTAACTCGATTGCGCCAGGTCAACCGTTGGCGGCGCTTCGTGATGGAAGCTCGCGGCGTTCGCGGTGCGAATCACTCGTTCGTCAAAGAACGCAAACTCGATCAGCTGTGAATTTTTGAATGAGCCAACAAACTTGCCGGCGATATTTCTCTTCTGCCCTCGCAAAGGGCTCGACACGAAAGCGATGCGCCCCTGCAAATTTCCGGCGTGCGCGGACGAGAGCTGCGACACCAATTGCTTCATCGCCTCGTCCCACGAGATCTCCATGAACTCGCCCGAGCCGCGCGGCCCAGATCGCGCCAGCGGATTCCGCACGCGGTCCGGGTGATAAGTCACCTGCAATCCCGCCTGCCCTCGAGGACACAGTTTGCCCTTGTTGATCGGGTGCGCCGGATTCCCTTCGAGCTTCTTCGCCAGGCCCATTTGCATTAGGCCCAGCTGGCCGTTGCGGACCACTTCCGCATCGCCTTCCATTACCCGCACCAACAGTCCGCAGCCAGCCGGGCAAAGCGTGCAAACGCTCGGCTTCCACGTGGCGATTCCCGGAATCAAGTCCTCTTCGGGAATGAACCGAATCAGCTGGTGATCCGGACTCCCGCACGCAGTCAACGCTGCCGAGGCCCCAGTAACCGCCGAAATTTTTAGAAAGTCCCGTCGTTCCATTCTCTTCGTCTCAATCGTGGCGCTTCGCCACGGCTGCCACTAGTAATGGCAGGTCACACAATCCACGGGCGCTTTGTGCTCCTCGTGGCACTGCACGCAAAACCCCATGGTCAGATTCACGGAGCGCACCGCTACAGTCTGCTTGCTCATATCGCCGTGGCACTGCGAGCACTGCACGCCCGCGCGAATGTGCGGCGCATGATTGAAAAACACGTGCGCCTCCGGGACGAACCCGTACACGCGCTGCCACGGTACATCTTGCCCTTTGTTGTAATACGCCGCCAGCTTCTTGATTTCCGGCTTGTCTTTGGCGATCACCCGGTGGCAGGTCATGCAGAACTTCACACTGGGGATGCGCGCGTCCGGGCCCTCATTTACGCCAGCGTGGCACATCACGCACTGCAAACCATTCGCTATATGCACCTTGTGCGGGAACTGAATCGGTTGGACCGCCTGTGGACGGTAATTGAAAAACTCAGCGACAGCGGCGCCAATCGTGCGATGCGCCGTAGTGAAAACCGGGGACGAGCTTTCGTCTTGCGGCTCAGGAAACGGCCCGTTTTGCGCCGAAATCTCGCGCTGTACTGCAAAGCAAATGACGCCTACCGCGCTAACGATCACTGCGATCCGAAGCCAACGGTAAAAACCCAGCCGCGATGAGAACAAATGATCCTCGTAAGCCTTAATGTCGTGCGACCCGCCATACTACACATCCGCTATCCAGCTGTAAACCGGGATTTCCCGTCTAAAATAATCGTCCCGTGCGACGTACCACGCGTCGCGCATCGAAATATGCCCTCTTGACGGCGGAAGTGTCAGTGATGGAAGTCACTAACGCGAACTTTCCGTCAACGTTCTTCTATCTGTTCGGCGCCAGGGAAAAGATGAAGCGCGGGCTGCTTGCGATGCAAAAACCACCGATCGAGCACCACGTGCCGCGAAAACCATCCATTCGCCAACACCGCGCGTCCAAGCGCCTCAATCCAGCTGGACGGCAGCCGCGAACCCACGCTTGTCGACAAATCCGGCCCGGATTCGCCAAACCGCTCCGCCAGCGCAGTGCGATATGGCTCCAGATTTTCCCGTGTGTACTTCCCTTTCGCTGCGACGATTACTTCGGCCGCCAGTAGCCCCGATTCGATCGCCGGACGAATCCCTTCGCCGCTCTGCGAATACGCGACTCCCGCCGCATCGCCAATCAGCACCACTGCATCATCAACCACCTTCCGATTAGTCCTGGAATAAAGCAGGTAGGCGTGACCCAGCATCGAAACGGGCAAATCGAATGCGATCTTCCCCGCCTTCCGCAGAAACGCGACGAACTCCGCCACGTGGTTCGGCAGTCCCTTCTGATCGAGACGGCCCAGCCCGACGTTCAAATAGTTGCCCTTGCGGAAGCACCACCCGTACCCCTTCATATCGCCGCAGAAATAGAGTTCCGGCACTTCTCCGCGTATCGAGCATTTCTGCTGCTGCTCGGGAGTCATCTCGAATTCCAGTTCCTGCGCCGCCACAGCCGTTTCCTTCCGCGCGTCCGCGCCCAAATGTCGCGCCACCGGGCAGAAATGACCACCGGCCCCGATCAAAATCCTCGCTGCCAGTGTTGCGTTAACAATCCACTGGCCGCCCGCTCGTTCGGTCGTTTTCAAAGGGGTGTTTTGCAGCACGCGCGCCCCGGAACGTTCCAGCAAAAACGCGTCGAATTCGCAGCGCCGGATTCCGCAACTGACCGGCTGCCCGTAGTCGGTGCGCACCTCCGGCCCTCCGATGCGGCCGGTTAGAAAACCAGTCAGCGGCTGCAACACCCGGCCTCTTGCGTATTCTTTGGGATCGATTTGAAGTTCTTCCAGGACGGCGGGCGTAATCCACCCGCCGCAAACTTTATTTCGCGGAAAAGTAGCCCGGTCGATGATCGCCACATCGAGCCCTGCGCGCTTCAACGCCCACGCGCACGCAGACCCCGCCGGGCCGCCTCCGACGATCAAGGCGTCGCATGCATCCATTTTTGCTCTTTGTTGTGCTCTTTGGCGGCCTGACGCTGAGTTTCGTACAAATGCGCGCGCGTCCAAGGAATTTGTTTGCAGTTGGCCCCCGCAAAAGCGACCTGGAAAAGCTGCAGCGACCCGGTACGAAACGCCGCGATCGAGCCCGCCAGATAGAGCCGCCACGCCCTTACAAACTCCGGCCCGAACATTTGCGACACGCAGTCCACCGAGCCCTCGAACCGGCTCAGCCAGTGCTCCAGCGTCTTGGCGTAGTGCATGCGCAAGTTCTCCACGTCCAGCACGGAGAAATTCCACGGCTCAAACAGCCGACCAACTTGGCTAAGCGCCGGCGCGTAGGCTCCCGGAAATATGCGCTTGCGTATCCACGGGCTGAACGGGTGCGGCTGATTGCGTCCAATAAAATGGAGCAATCCGCGTCCCCAATCGCCAATCGTGCGATGAATGCTCCGGCCCATTTCGTCATAGTGGTCCAGCCCCACGTGCTCCAGCATTCCCACCGACATGAACACATCGTGGCGCCCCGAAATATTGCGGTAGTCGTCTTCGATGAACTCCACCTGGTGGTCCAAGCCTTCGCGTTTGGCCTGCTCCCGCCCAAACGAAATCTGCTCGTGCGAAATGTTGAACGCCTTCACCGTAACGCCATAGTGCTTGGCCATATGCAGCGCCAGCGCGCCCCAGCCGCAGCCCGCCTCCACAACTTTGTCTCCCGGCTGCAGCCGCACTTTCCGGCATATGTGATCCATCTTGGCCACTTGCGCGTGTTCGAGCGTCGCGGAAGCAGTGGGAAAATATGCGCAGGTATAGACCATCCGCTTATCCAGCCAAAGCTTGTAAAAATCGACGTTCAGATCGTAGTGCCGGTGGATGTTGTTGCGCGACCCGCGCGTGGTGTTGTCATGCACGCGATCCAGCCACCACGACGACATTCGCGAATACAGCCCCGGCTTTCCGCCACTTTGCATCGAGAGCATGAGCTGTTCGAGAAAATCCACCAGGTTTCCGTGGACCTCAACGCGTCCATCCGAATACGCGTCGCCAAACGCAATTTCTGGATCGAGCGCCAGTTTCGCCAGTGTTTTGCGGTCGGAAATGACCACGGTTGGCGACGAGCCCGTGCAATTTTTCGCGGGCGGCTCGCCAGCGTCTCGTCCGAGCACCAACTTAAATGGAGGGTTTCCGGTCCTGTGAAGTATCTTTCGCGCTAGCCATTTTTCCGTGGAAGAGAACTGCATGGTGGCACCTCCGAACTGGAGCGGCCCTCAGTAACGCGCCGAGTGTGCTAGAAGTTGTGTAATGTATTAATCCAGAGGATGTCCGAAAGTCAATATTGTCAGTTGGTTGAGCCGGCTCCCTGGCCGGCATTGCCCGCGGAGCCCCGTCAACATGAGGAGAGAAGTTCCGGGAGGGCCAAGCTTCTATCTGGCGTTTTTCTCGGCTGCGGTGACGGTCCCTTGAGCGACTGAGCGAGCCTTAATTTTTGATTTCTTGCGCCAGCTGTTCAGCTGCCGAGCAAATCTCGTATTGCCGACCGCCGAAGCGGCGGACTGGCATCCGCCGCACCGGCGCAGATCTATCACGCTTCCGGCGCGCTCACTTTTCGCACCATCGGCGCAAACTGCCTGGAATCGCGCTTTCCAGCGATCCGTACGGTGCTGGCCTGCGGCCCCTTTTCACCTTTTTCCTCGGCGAAGTTAACGGCCATCCCAACCTTGAGCCGATTGAATGCGCCGTTCAGCACGCTATCCTGGTGAAAATAAATTTCGCGCCCGTCAGGCGCTGTGATGAACCCGTAGCCCTCGTCCGCGAAAATCCGCTGCACGCGTGCTACCGAAGGAAGTTCGTGCCGTTTCACTTCCCTTCGCTGCTTGCGCGCATATTCTTGCAGCCTCCGGCACGCAGCCTGGAACGCCTGATTAATGGCGATGCGCAGGTTCTTGCGCGGTGCATCCAACTCTGCCTGCTTGCTGATTTCCGTTTGCCGTATCTGACGCAAGCGATGCGCCAGCGTGGGGGAGCGCTTCACCACGATTTCTCCGCCCGGTAATGTCAGATCGATCCGCACTTCGTACGCCGCACCCTTCCTGCGATGACGGTGCGGAACCTCGACTGCCACGCGGCACCCCGTGATCGGCTGATAAAAAGTCTCAAGCTTTCCTGCTTCCGATCGAATCCACTCCTTCACGTGCTCCGAAGATTCCATGTTCCGAAAGGTGATTTGTGTAGGCAACTCCATATCGCAGGCTCCCTGAACATCTCTGCGCGCGACGCTTTTCTCAGGACACTCGGCCGACGCGCGGCGCGCCCGCTATCGTCGGCCTTCACCTCCATCATAAGCCTCCCCAATTGTTCCCTGCCACGAATTGCGACGAACAAAATGCGCTGTTGACCCCAGGGCGCTTGCATCGCCGTAAGGACCTGCAAATGTTCAACTTACCTCATTACAAACGGATTCGGAGCGTTCCCGACAGTGTCAATCCATACGCTCTTGGTCTGCAGATATTCTCGAACCGCGTGGATTCCGCTCTCGCGCCCCAGCCCAGAGCGCTTATACCCTCCAAATGGAGACATATAGCTCACTGCGCGATACGTGTTTACCCAAACCGTGCCTGCTTCGAGCCGCTCAGACATCATCAGCGCGCGGCGAATGCTCTGCGTCCAAACCCCCGCTGCCAACCCGTACATCGAGTCGTTCGCTATGCGGATTGCTTCCTCTTCGTCATCGAACGCAATGACCGAGAGCACCGGACCGAACACTTCTTCCTGCGCGATGCGCATGTCCGGCTTTACGCCGGTGAAAACTGTCGGCTCCACAAACCATCCGTTGCCGCACTCCGGCCGTTTCGCTGGTCCGCCGCCCAGCTGGCAGATGGCGCCTTCTTCCTTGGCGATGCGAATGTAATCGAGCACCTTCTGATATTGCGGCTGCGTGGTGATCGGCCCGACCTGCGTACCTGGATCGAGCGGATTGCCCATTTTCGCCGTCTTGGCCATAGCCAGCAGTCGCTCCACGAACCGGTCGTACACGGGCCGATGAATCAGCGCGCGCGAGCCGGCAATGCACGTCTGCCCGGTGGCCGCGAAAATTCCAGAGATCACACCCTTGACCGCCTCATCCATATCGGCGTCGTCGAAAACGATATTCGCGGACTTTCCGCCCAGCTCTAGCGTGACGTGCTTAATTCCTCGCGCCGCCAATGCGTAAACTTGCTCGCCGGTTTTATCGCCGCCAGTGAACGCCACTTTCGCCACGTCCTTGTGCGTTACCAGCGCTTCGCCCACTTCATTTCCAAATCCGGTGACGATGTTCACCACGCCCGGCGGAAAACCGGCTCGTTCGAAAAGTTCGCCGAATTCCAGCGCCGAAACAGACGAAAATTCCGAAGGCTTCCACACCACGGTATTTCCCGCCGCCAGCGCAGGTGCTAGCTTCCACGTTGCCAATAGCAACGGCGAATTCCACGGCGTGATCGCGGCCACCACTCCCAAGGGCTCCTCGCGCGTGAAATTAAACATGCCCGGCTTGTCGATGGGAATCACGCGGCCTTCGATCTTGTCCGCCAAGCCTCCAAAATAGTGATACCACTGCGGGATGTATCGGAGTTGCCCTCCCATTTCCGCGATCAGCTTGCCGTTATCCGTGCTTTCAATCTGCCCAAGGCGTTCCGCTTCGGCCGAGATCAAATCAGCAAGCTTGCGCAGCAGGTGTCCGCGTGCTGTAGCCGTCATCCTCCGCCAGGCAGGGTCGTGGAACGCCGCTTTCGCAGCAGCGATGGCTCGATCGATGTCATCCTTCGCGCCTCGCGGAATCAGAGCCCACGGCTGCGCGGTGTACGGATTCATTGACTCGAACCAATTCCCGGTCGAAGGCTCGACCCATTTGCCGCCGATGAGCATCTTGTATTTCTTCATGTCACCCGCTTCAACGGAATTCACACCCGCTTGGGACGTGGAGTGTGCGGCCATTTTCTTACGCCTTTGACGCCGTTTCTTTCTGCTCTTGCAGCACTTCCCGCGCAATCCTGAACGAATCCACCGCCGCCGGCACTCCGCAGTAAATCGCCACCTGCAGCAGCACTTCGCGGATCTCCGCCGGTGTTACGCCGTTCACCAACGCTCCCTTCAAGTGCGCTCTCAGTTCGTGTGGACGATTCAAGGCGCTGATCATCGCCAGATTCAGCATGCTGCGTGTCTTGCGCGGCAGCTCTTCTCGTCCCCAAATTGCGCCCCAGCAATATTCGGTCACCAGCTCTTGCAGCGGCATATTGAAATCGTCCGCCGTCTCAAACGCTTTATCCACATACTCCTTGCCCAGCACAGCGCTGCGAATCTTCCGTCCGCGTTCAAACGTAGCCTTGTCCATATTCGTCGTCCTCTCCTGAGGTAGAAATATTTTGAGTTAGAAAAATCGAATCATGCCTGCCGTTACTTGCTATTCCGATTTCTACTGCGATCCCACTCGCACTCCAGCCCACTCCTCCACGGTCCGCGCAATCGCTGTCATGTCCGCATCAAACCCTTCCGCCGCCGTGGCAATAGACAGCAGTTGCCTCACCGCGCTGCCGACCACCATCGGCACCCCCAGCGCATCGGCTTCGCCCATGCACAAGCGAATGTCTTTATTCAGCAGCCCGATGGCAAACCCGTAGCTAAAGGTCCGCGAGATCACGTGCTGCTTGATTTTGTCCTGCGTGGCGCTGTTGCGCGCCGTCCCCGCGTTGAATACGTCCACGATCAGCGATGGATCGATCCCAGCCTTCACTCCCATCACCATCGCTTCCGACGTGATCGCCATCGCCGTCGCCGAAAGCAAGTTATTCAGCAGCTTCATGGTTTGGCCTTGACCCGGCTGCGTGCCCACCACAAAAATCTTGCCCAGCACTTCCAAAATCGGCTTCACCGTTCCCAGTTTGTCCTCGGGACACGACAGCATGACCGCCAGCGTTCCCTTTTCCGCGCCTTTGATCCCGCCGCTCACCGGCGCGTCAACCGCCGCGATGCCCTTCGCCGCGAGTCCTTCCGCGACCTGCTTCTCCACCGTCGCGCCCGTGGTCGACACATCGACGAAAATCTTCACGCGCTTGCCGTGAATCACTCCCTCCGGCCCAAGCGCCACCGATAGCACCACCGGAGGCGTTGGCACGCTCGCGAACACGATTTCCGCAGCCGACGCCACCGCTGCCGGAGAATCCGCCT
>DATLSB010000082.1:0-18181 GCA_035534415.1 Candidatus Dormiibacterota bacterium
CGGACGGCGCGTCCGAGCTGCACGCACAGTCGTGACCCGCCGCTGGATCGCGCGCATCGCCGCGGCGCTGTTCGCGCTGGCGCTGCTATACCCGTTCTCCGCTCTGTTTGCTCACATTGGCGCATGGCAATGGGGCGAACAAGTACGCGGCCCAGGCCTTTCGTCTGTCCGTGTGTCTATCGTGTTGACTCTCATTGTTATGGTGATCGTGGTCGCGCTGGGCACGCCGATGGCCGCTTACATCGCGAAGTGTAAATCACGCGAACGGCTGGTTTGGCAAGCAATACTGTTAATACCGATTCTGCTACCGCCGCTGGCGCTCGGCATATTGTTTGCCTTGGCTTTTGGATCGTTGGGAAGCGTTGGCCGACTGCTCGAACATTACGGCATCGCCATGACCAACAGCGACACGGCGTTTGTCGCCACTCAGGTTTACGTCGCGATGGGATATTACGTCCTCGGCGCGGTTGCGGCGCTCGACGCAGTGCCGTCAATGCTGCAGAAACAGGCTGCTTTGCTCGGGCAAACGCCGGCCAAGGTATTTTTTCGCGTCACACTTCCGCTAGCCCGCGTAGGTTTAGCGGTTGCACTTAGCATAGCCTGGGTGCGCGCGATCGGCGAATTTGGAGCGGTTGTCGTGACCGCGTATTATCCTTCCGGAATGCCGGTCCAACTCTGGGTTGATTTGCAGAGTTTCGGTCTTCCAGCGATAATGCCACTTCTGGTCGTCTTTATCGCGGTTGCCCTGCCGCTGCCGTGGCTCGCTCACGTTGTCGCCCAGCGCCGAAGTCATGCTTGACGCTCAATTCACCAAGCGCCGCCGCGATTTCGACGTCAACTTCTCGCTCAAGCTCGAAGGCGGAGAATCCGTCGGACTATTTGGCGCGTCCGGGGCCGGCAAAAGCACGGTTCTCGCGTGTATCGCTGGAATCGAAGAACCCGACGCCGGCTATATCGACGTCATCGGCGTCCGCCTCTTTCCGCCGTCTCTTCAGCTGCACCACAGGCCGGTCGGATACCTCACGCAAGAGCCGAGCCTGTTTCCACACCTGAGCGTCGGCGAGAACGTCACGTTCGGATTGTCCAAGAAAGATGCGGCGGACGCCGATCAAGCAGATTGGCTGGCCACTCTGCGCGAGCGTCTCAAGCTGGCGTCGCTCTGGAACGCTCCCGCCGCGCGGATTTCCGGCGGTCAAGCTCGCCGGGTCGGTTTGGCAAGAATGCTAGCGCGAAAGCCCCCTCTGGTATTGCTGGACGAACCTTTCGCCGGTCTTGACCGCCAGCTGGTGCGCGAACTCATTGATGACTTAGTCCTCTGGAGCCATCAGGTCGGATTCAGCATCATCGCCGTGGATCACCAGGCCGAAGTTCTTAGACGCCTATGCCCGGAAAGGGCGATAGTTCTGGAGCAGGGCGACGTAGTACAGCAAGGGGCTTGGCATGAGCTATGCGCGTCGCCCGCAACAGCGCTTTTGCGTTCACTGCTCGCGCCGTTATGACCAGTGCCGGCCCAGGATTTGGGATGTACGCCCGTGTATCAGTACTGCGTTGGTTGACTACGAGAGTACCTGCTCCACCTATTGACACCGCCCGGGCCATCGATTACGCTGCTAAATGTAATGTTTCTTGCGCCTCTACGCCCGTGTAGCGCTTGTTGTACCAGCACAAACGTGTGTTATGCCGGGGCGCCGGACTTCATGATCTAGCTTCGAAGCCATACTAGGCTTGAACGCCACCCGCCCTTGGAGCAAGTCCAAGAGGCGGGTTTTTTGTTTTGCAGCCGATTCGAGAAAAGTGGGGACACGCGTTATGGGTACTGCACAAGTTGAGCAGCTTTCGTTGCTGGACGCCAGGCGCCTGGAGCATCTGAAGATGCTCGAAGCCGAAAGCATCTTTATCCTGAGAGAAGCCGCCGCGGAATTCGCGCACCCGGTGATGCTCTATTCCATAGGGAAAGACTCGTCGGTGATGCTGCGTTTGGCACAGAAGGCGTTTTATCCCGACAAGATTCCGTTTCCGCTGTTGCACATCGACACCAGCTATAAATTTCCTGAAATGATAGAGTTCCGCGACTGGTACGCGAAGCACGTCGGCGCTGAGCTGATCGTCCACAAAAATCAGAAGGCTCTTGACGATGGCGCGAACCCCTACGCGCTTGGCACGCAAAAGTGTTGCGGCCTGCTGAAGACGCGCTCGTTGCTCGACGGGCTTGCCGAAGGCGGATTCGACGCCGCGTTCGGCGGCGCGCGCCGCGACGAGGAGAAATCGCGCGCCAAAGAGCGCGTCTATTCCTTCCGCGATGCGCTCGGCCAATGGGATCCGAAGAACCAGCGCCCGGAACTCTGGAACCTTTTCAATAGCCGTCATCACAAAGGCGAAAGCATTCGCGTGTTCCCGCTTTCGAATTGGACGGAGTTCGACGTCTGGCTCTATATCCACGCGGAGAAAATTCCGATCGTGCCGCTCTATTTTGCGAAGGAGCGCGAAGCCGTGGTGCGCGGCAACTCCATCCTGATTCTGCAAACCGGCGTGCATCTGATGCCGGGAGAAAAGCCGCAGATGATCAAATGCCGCATGCGCTCGCTCGGCTGCGTGCCTTGCACCGGCGCGATCCGCTCGGACGCCGATACCGTGCCAGCGATCATCGAGGAAATGGTTTCGTTTCGCCGCTCGGAACGCGAAAACCGTGTGATCGATCACGACGAAGAAGGTTCGATGGAAATTAAGAAACGCGAGGGATACTTCTAAATGGCCACCACTCCTGTGGAGCCCACTGGCGACACCGCGTCATCACCGATCGTTCCCGCGCCGTCCACCGCCGGCACGTTGTTGCGATTCAGCACTGCGGGCAGCGTGGATGACGGCAAGTCCACTTTGATTGGCCGCCTGCTTTACGATAGCCAGGCCGTCCTTGAAGATCAGCTTGCCTTTGTCAAAAAGAGCAAGATTAACCGGTCGGGCGGCGCGATCGATTTCTCACTGCTCACCGACGGGCTGCGCGCCGAACGCGAGCAGGGCATTACCATCGACGTTGCCTACCGTTATTTTTCAACGCCGCGCCGCAAATTCATCATCGCCGATACGCCAGGCCACGAACAGTACACGCGCAACATGGCCACCGGCTCGTCCACAGCCGATGCGTCGGTGGTCCTCGTCGACGCGACGAAAGGCGTGCTGCGCCAGTCGCGCCGCCACGCCTATATCGCTCACTTGCTTGGCGTGCAGCACATCATTGTCGCCGTCAACAAAATGGATTTGGTAGGCTTTTCGCAGGATGTGTTCGAGCGCATCGTCGCCGAATTCAAGGATTTCGCAAATCAGTTGGGAATCCGCAACGTGTATCCCGTGCCGGTGAGCGCGCTCGAAGGCGACAACGTCGTCCGCAGCAGCAAACGCATGCCCTGGTTTCAAGGACCGGCGCTGCTGGAGTTTCTCGAAAACATTCCGGCGAGCATCGCCTCCCCTGACGCGCCGCTGCGTTTTCCAGTGCAATACGTGATCCGTCCGGATGCGAGTTTTCGCGGATTCGCCGGCCAGGTTGCGTCAGGATCTCTGCGTGCGGGCCAAGCGGTTGTCGTCCTCCCATCGAAAGTGAAAACGCGCGTGCGCTCGATCGTCGCTTTTGAAACTGAACCGCAATCGGCTGCGCCGGGCGACTCGGTCACCGCAACTCTGGAAGACGAAGTAGACATCAGCCGCGGCGACATGCTGGTGGCCGAAAGCGATCTGCCCTCGGTTGGCACTGAATTTCAAGCAATGCTCGTGTGGATGCATTCCGAGCCGCTCGATCCGCACAAGATCTACTTGCTGAAGCACACCGCGCGAACGGTCCGCGCGCGCATCAATCAGATTCGCTATCGCGTGGACATCAATACGCTCGAGCAACTCCCGGCCAAGAAGCTGGACATGAACGATATCGCCGCCGTGGACGTGAAAACCACGCTACCTCTGTTTTTCGATCCTTATCGAGCGAACCGCACCACGGGCAGTTTCATCGTTATCGATCCTTTGACCAACGCCACCGTGGGCGCGGGAATCGTCGAACGGGCCATCGAACAGCAGCATTCGGCGCAGCGTCGGCATTCCACCAAGGAAGAGCGCGTCCTGCGCTTCGGTCATCCGCCCGGAGCCGTTTGGCTGAAGGGGCGGCCGCATGTTGCCGAGCTTTTGGAGCGCCGGCTATTCGACGAAGGCTGGCATGTGCAGCTTGCCGGTCCCAACGATTTCCTCGCGCACGAACTGGTCACCGTTGCCAAGGCCTATCAGCTCTCCGGCCACATCACGATTTTTTCGCCCCTGGATGACGGTACGGACCAGAAGCGCGTGGTCCGCGCTATTTACGGCCCCGACTCGTTCTTCGCCGTGAACATCGAAGACGACACGGACGCGGAAGCCACCGACCGCATTATGAAAGTGCTGCGCAAGTGGCGCGACAAACACTCCGATTCGCAGAAAGGGAATTCATGAGCCAGCCGGCCCTTGCCGAAGAATTCGAACTGCTTTCCGCTGACGGCGTGATCGATCGCGTGATCGAGGAAAATGCCGCGGTCGCGAAGAAGGGAACGATCTGCATCACCTGCAGCTTTCAAGCCGAGGATATGATCGTGCTCGATTTGCTGCGCAAGCGGCTGCCGTCGATACCAGTCCTTTTTCTCGATACTGGCTACCATTTTGCGGACACCTACGCCTACCGCGACCGAATGGCTGCCGCATGGAACTTGAACGTACGAAATCTCGCCGCGAAAAAATCCGTGGCCGAACAGGAAGCCGAGTTCGGCATTTTGAACCGTACCGATCCCGGCCGCTGCTGCCATCTGCGAAAAGTGGAACCGCTATTCGCGGCGCTCGAGAATTTCGACGTCTGGTTCACGGGATTGCGCCGCGAGCAATCGCCCACGCGAAAAAATCTGAAGGTCGTCGAGCACCACGTTCTGCCGGGCGGAAAAGTCCTCCTTAAAGTAAGCCCGCTCGCCGCCTGGACCTGGGGACAGGTCTGGGAACACACCGCCCGCCACAAAATCGACTATCTGCCGCTTTACGACGCCGGCTACCGCAGCATCGGCTGCGAGCCATGCACCGCTATTCCAGCCGCGGGCGCCGATCCGCGCTCCGGACGCTGGGGCGGAAACAAACTCGAATGCGGCATTCACACCGAATCCAAACGAGCTGATTGATGCAAATCCTGATCGGATTTTTCGTCGCCTTGGCCATGGGGCTGACGGGCATCGGAGGCGGAAGCTTCACCGTCCCCGCTCTAGTGCTGCTGGTGGAGTTGCCGGCGAGCATGGCGGTCGGAACGGCGTTCGTTTACGCTGGACTAATGCGATTGATCGCCGCGCCCTTCTATCTGGCGGCCAGGCATTTTCACGCTCGCTATTTGTGGCTGCTGCTGCGCGGCGCGATTCCCGGGCTACTGATCGGCACGTTGCTGCTGCGCATGCTGAGCGGCTCGGCGAAAAATCCCGTCGTCGTGATCGTTTTAGGCCTGCTGCTGGCGGGTTCGTCCAGCATTTCCTTCGCGCCCAAGGTGCAATATCCCGCATTCGCGCAGCGTAACTCGAAATGGCTGCCGTGGCTTGCGCTTCCCATCGGCGTGGAAGCCGGTTTTTCCTCCGCGGGAGCTGGAGCGCTCGGCACCGTTCTGCTGCTGAACTTTTCCGAGATGACGCCGCCGCAAGTGGTCGGCACGGATTTGCTGTTTGGGCTAGTGCTGGCCGTGATCGGCAGCGCCTTTCACTGGGAGTTCGGCTCGATCAGCGGTACGGTGCTGGTTCGCTTGCTCGAAGGCGGAGTTCCGGGAGTGGTGCTCGGTTGCATCATGGCCCGTTGGGTGCCGTCGAAGAAGCTGAAGTTCGCCATCGCCACGATCGCGATCATAGCCGGGCTGCAGCTTGTTTGGACCGGATCGCGCAGGCTGCTCGGAGAGCACAGCACCGCAGCGGCCGCCGGACTAAATCGAGTCGGTGATCCGCCCTCCCATCAGTAAGCCCGCACCATACCTCACCGCCTTTTTTCCGCAAACTGCTAGCCTGCCCGTGTCGGGTATAATCCCGACGGATTCTGCGCTGGAGCCGAGCATGTTTCCTGCATTCACTCGCCTCGCTGACGTTGGCTTTCTCCTGTTGCGGCTGATGGTCGGAGTTGTGTTTATCGCCAGCGGCTGGAACGATCTTCGGCAGCCGGGCGAGCGCGGCAAGAGTCTCGGTACGGGCAAGGGCTTCACGCTGTTTCTGGGCGTAGCTGAAATCGCTGGGAGCCTCGGAGTAATGTTCGGCGTGTTTACTCAACTTGCCGCGATCGGGCTCATATTGATCATGTTCGGGGCCGTCGACAGAAAAATTCGCGTATGGAAAACCGGCTTTTGGGGAGAGAAATCGCAGGGCTGGCACTACGATCTAATGCTGGTGGTGATGAATTTGGTGATTCTTTTCACCGATGGCGGGCGGTACGTGCTATTGCGGTAGCACTCGGGCTGAATTGAACTAGAGGTCGAAACCGAGTTGCAAGCGAGCGGCTTCGGACATTCGCGCCGGGCCCCACGGTGGATCGAAGACCAGCTCGACGTTAACCTGCTTGACGGTTGGCAGGCTGTTGAGTTTGCTCTCCACATCAGACTTCAGCACGTTGCCCATGCCGCAGCCCGGCGCTGTCATGGACATTTTTATGTCGATGCGATGCTCCCCGCCATCGATGGGCGTGATATCGCAGGCGTAGATCAGGCCGAGATCGGCGATGTTGACCGGAATTTCGGGATCGAAGACGGTCTTGAGCTGGTCCCACACCAGCTTTTCGCTGAACACCTGTTTCGGCTGCTCATCACCCGCGGGAGCGCCCGAGGCGGCAGGCGGCGTGAGGCCGATTGCGTCGGCGTCTTTCACGTCGATGCGGAACATGCCGTAGTCGGAAGCGATGGTGTAGCTGCTGCCGACGAATTGCATCACGCGCACTTCCGCGCCTGCGGGAAGCTTCATGTGCACGCCGCTGGGAATCTCGATCACTTCGGATTCGCGACTCAGTTTGACAGGTGTGTTCGTTATGCTCATCAGAAAGACCTGAAAAATTACTCCTCGTCGGGCAGCGTTGCTTCGGCCTGCCCTTCGAGAGCGGCCTGTAAAGTGTGCCAGGCGAGTGTGGCGCATTTCACGCGCGCTGGATATTCTGAGACGCCGGAGAATACCGCCAGCTTGCCGAGATCCTCTCCAATTTTCGGAGGCTCTTCGCCCGTCACCAGCCCATGAAAGCGATGGAAAAGCTTTTCGGCTGCGGCGCGGGATTTGCCTTTCACGATCTGCGTCATCATGGACGCGGATGCTTTCGATATGGCGCAGCCAGCGCCCTGAAAGCTGATGTCGCGGACAGTGTCGCCGTCCATGTGCAAGTAGACCGTGAACTGATCGCCGCACAGCGGGTTGAAGCCTTCCGCTTTGTGATTCGCATCCGCGAGATCGTGGAAATTGCGTGGCGCTTTGCTGTGCTCCAGGATCACTTCCTGATAGAGATCGCGCAGGTCGGACATCAGGCGAAAACCTCCCGAACCTTTTCGATGCCGCGAACCAGTGCATCGACTTCCTCCCGCGTGTTGTAGAGCGCGAACGAGGCGCGCGCCGTAGCGGGAATATTAAAGCGCCGCATCACCGGCTGGGAGCAGTGATGCCCGGTGCGGATGGCGATGCCTTCCTGGTCGAGAATCGTGCCGATATCGTGCGGATGTACGTTCTCGAAAAGAAACGAGAGTACTCCTGCTTTCTGGCCGGCTGTGCCGACGACGCGCACGCCGGGAATTCGGGAAACTTTGGAAGTAGCATATTCCAGCACCTCGTGTTCGTGTGCGCCGATACGGTCGATGCCGATTTCTGAAACATAACGCAGGGCCGCGCCCAAGCCGATGGCGCCGGCGATGTCCGGAGTGCCCGCTTCGAATTTAAAGGGGATCTTGTTATATGTAGATTTTTCGAAGGTCACCGAGGCGATCATGTCTCCGCCGCCCTGATACGGCGGCATGGCGTTGAGCAACGCCGCTTTTCCGTAAAGAACGCCGATGCCGGTGGGCCCGTAGATTTTGTGCCCCGAGAAGGCGTAGAAATCGCAATCGAGGTCCTGCACGTCCACTTTGATGTGCGGCACGGCTTGCGCACCGTCCACGAGGACGGGGACGTTTCGTTGGTGCGCCAGTTCGATGATTCTGCGTATTGGATTGATTGTTCCGAGTGCGTTCGAGACGTGCGTGACGGCGACCAGCTTGGTGCGCGGACCGATCAGATCGGCAAATTCGTCGATCAGGAGTTCGCCCTCATCATTGATGGGAGCAACGCAGAGCTTAGCGTCTTTTCCGCCGCAAAGAAGCTGCCAGGGAACGATGTCCGAGTGGTGCTCCATGCCGGTAATCAGCACTTCATCGCCACTGCCGACGTGAACGCGGCCGTAGGTTTGCGCCACCAAGTTAATGGCTTCCGTGGTTCCGCGTACGAAAACGATCTCGTTGGACGAATGCGCGTTCAGGAAATGCTGCACGGTGCGGCGGGCTGCATCGTGCTGCTCGGTGGCGTGCTCGGAAAGAAAATGGACGCCGCGATGGATATTGGCGTTCGACGTTTCGTAGTAACCGACGATCGCGTCGATCACAGCGCGCGGTTTTTGCGATGTGGCTGCATTATCGAGATAGACGAGCGGCTTGCCGTGGACCTTCTGCTGCAGGATCGGAAAATCGGCGCGAATTTTGCCGATGTCCAGCGGTGCGGGCTTCGCTCCGGGCGCGTGCAACTGGGTTCCGAATTGTCTGGCGGCGGTGGTCATTTGACATCTCCGACGGCCGCCGGAGACGCCTGAATCGCGGCAGAACCGGTAACCGAGGCCACGTAGCTTTGAATCAGCGAATCCACGTGCGTTCGCGCCGGGCCTGCTTTCATGCGGTCGAGACACTCGTTGGCGAATGCCATTAGAAGCAGGCGGTGCGCGGAGGCTTCGTCGATGCCCCGCGAGCGCAGGTAAAACAGGGCATCTTCCTCTATCTGGCCGATCGTCGCGCCGTGCGTGCATTTCACATCGTCGGCATAGATTTCGAGCTGCGGCTTGGTATCGATTTGCGCGGTATCGGAGAGCAGCAGGTTACGATTGGTCTGCTTGGCGTCGGTCTTTTGCGCGTCTTTGTGCACGATGATGCGGCCATGAAACACGCCGTGGGCGTGGCCGGCCAGAATTCCATTGTAAAACTGACGGCTGGCGCAACGCGGGCTGGCGTGCTCGACCAGCATGTAATTATCGAGATGCTGCCGGTCGCTGCCGACGAACAATCCGTTGATCAGGCACTCGCCGCCTTCGCCGTTTAGCACTGGATGGACGTTGTTGCGAACCAGCGCGGCGCCCATCAAAAGCGAATGCGAAGCCACGTCGGCGGCGCGGCCCTGCTGAATGCGCAGCGTGGAGACGTTGAATGACTGCGCGTCTTCGCGCTCGATCATGTAATGCGCAATGACGCTTTGCTCGCCGGCCACAAGTTCCGTGACCGTGTTGCAGAGAGCCATGCCACCGAGCGAAACGTAGTCTTCGACGATGGTCGCCTGGCTATTCTCTTCGGCCACGATCAGGTTGCGCGGATGGCTAACCACCGGAAATTCATGCGGCGTGGCGACGTAGAGCAAATGAATCGGGCCCTCGATTACGGCGCTTTTGGCGATGTGGATGTACGCGCCGTCTTCGATGAATGCGGTGTTGAGCGCGCAGAACGGATCGCGCTGGATGTTCAGATAGCGGCCGAGGTGCGGCTCGATGGCCGCTGGATGTTTGGCTAATTCGCTAGCAACGCTTGCGACTGTGACTTCGCGCGGCAGCTTGCCAAGCGATGAAAGCGCCGGAGCGAAGCGGCCGTCGACGAACACGAGCGTACACGCAGCCCCAGCCATGCGAAACGGTTCAATCTGCCTGGCCGTTGGAAGCGCATGCCCGTTGCGAACCAAGCGGAAAGGCGTCTGCGCGATGGCGGAAAGATTCGTGAAGCGCCAGTCTTCGTCGCGCGTGGTGGGGAAGCCCACAGCGCTGAAGCGCTCGAAGCCTTCCTGGCGCAGTTTGCGCAGCCAGGAAAGCTCGCGTCCCACGGCTTCCTTTTCGAAGACGCCGAAAGCCTCGGCGTAAGTTTCGAGAGCCTGAGTTGATTGAATTGCGCTGGCCACCTTACTCGCTCCCATTTCCTATGCGGCGCCCGCGGCTGAGCCGACGGTGGTGTATCCGGTATCCTCGAGTTGCAATGCGAGTTCTGGCCCCCCGGACTTGACGATACGGCCATCCACGAGGACGTGAACGCGATCCGGAACGATGTAGTTAAGCAGGCGCTGATAGTGCGTAACGACCAGGAACGCGCGATCCGGACTACGCATGGCGTTCACGCCACTGGCGACGATGCGCAGCGCGTCGATATCGAGACCGGAGTCGGTCTCATCGAGAATGCCGAGCTTGGGTTCGAGTACGGCCATCTGCAAAATTTCATTGCGCTTTTTTTCGCCGCCGGAAAACGCTTCGTTGACGGAACGATTCAGGAACTTCTCGTCCATTTCCAACAGCTTCATCTTTTCGCGCAGCTTGGGAAGAAAATCCATGGCGTCCACTTCATCCTGGCCACGGTATTTGTGAACGGCGTTGAGCGCCGAGCGCAGAAAATAAGCGTTGCTGACGCCGGGAATTTCCACCGGATACTGGAAGGCAAGGAAGAGCCCTTCGCAGGCGGCTTCTTCGGCCTTCATGGCCAGCAGGTCTTTGCCATTAAAGAGAATTTGGCCCTGGGTGACGTCGTAGCTTTCGCGCCGGGCCAGAACCTGCGCCAGCGTGCTTTTGCCCGAGCCATTGGGTCCCATGATCGAGTGGACTTCGCCTGCGTCCAACGTCAGGTTCACTCCCTTCAGGATTTCGTTGCCGCCCACCGTGACGTGCAGATTTTTGATTTCGAGAAGGCTCATTGAGATGCACCGGGATGTTCCGCCCTTGGTAGGTCTCGGGCTTGTATTTTGAACAAGTTACATGTGTCAGAGGTCGATTGACCGTTCCGCCCCTCCGGGGTGAATTTTTCGAAAGAAAAGCGAATACCCAAGCTCAAGCCTGCTAACACGGAACGCGTGTTAGCAGGCTTGAAGGATCGCGCTTCCACCCGAGGCACGGATGCTCTTTCAGAAGGTGCCGTCATCCGACGCTTCCTTCCAGGCTTACGCTCAGGAGCTTTTGCGCCTCGACTGCGAATTCCATGGGCAGCTCGCGGAACACGCGCTTGCAGAATCCGTTGACGATCATCGAGACAGCGTCTTCTGTCTTCAGTCCGCGCTGGCGGAGATAGAAGAGTTGATCTTCGCCAATCTTCGAAGTGGACGCCTCGTGCTCCATGCGCGCGGTGGAGTTCTTTACTTCGATGTACGGAAACGTGTGCGCGCCGCACTGATCGCCGATCAGCAGAGAATCGCACTGCGTGTAATTGCGCGCGCCGGTGGCATGCTTCAGGATGCGAACCATGCCGCGATAGGTGTTTTCTCCATGGCCGGCCGAGATGCCTTTGGACACGATGGTGCTGCGCGTATTTTTGCCGATGTGGATCATCTTCGTGCCGGTATCGGCCTGCTGATAATTGTTGGTCAGCGCGACGGAGTAGAACTCGCCGACGGAATTATCTCCCTGCAGGATGCAGCTGGGATATTTCCAGGTGATGGCAGAGCCGGTCTCGACCTGCGTCCAAGAAATTTTCGAATTGCGGCCCAGGCACTTGCCGCGCTTGGTGACGAAATTATAGATGCCGCCCTTGCCGTTCTTGTCGCCGGGATACCAATTTTGGACGGTGGAATATTTGATCTGCGCGTCGTCGAGCGCTACCAGCTCGACCACCGCGGCGTGGAGCTGATTGGTATCGCGGATCGGAGCGGTGCAGCCTTCGAGATAACTGACCGAAGCGCCTTCCTCAGCTACGATCAGCGTGCGCTCGAACTGTCCCGTCTCCGCGGCATTAATGCGGAAGTACGTGGAAAGCTCCATGGGGCACTTGACGCCCTTAGGCACGAAGCAGAACGAACCGTCGCTGAAAACGGCAGCGTTCAGCGCCGCGAAAAAGTTGTCGGTGTAGGGAACTACGGAGCCGAGATATTTCTTCACTAGATCGGGATGTTCGCGCACAGCCTCAGAGAACGAACAGAAGATCACGCCGGCTTCGGCAAGCTTGGCCTTGAAAGTGGTAGCGACGGAAACGCTGTCAAAGACGGCGTCTACGGCCACGCCCGCGAGCATTTTCTGTTCGGACAGAGGAATGCCGAGCTTTTCGTAGGTGCGGCGAATTTCGGGATCGAGTTCGTCGAGGCTATTGATCGACGGCTTCTGCTTAGGCGCCGAATAATAGATGATGTTCTGATAATCGATGGGATCGTAATGGATGTGCGCCCACTTGGGCTCAGCCTGGGCCTTTTCGAGCGACTCCCAGTGGCGATAGGCGCGCAGCCGCCATTCAAGCATAAACTCGGGCTCGTTCTTCTTGGCGGAGATGAAGCGAATGGTGCCCTCGTTCAGTCCGCGGGGAGCGCTATCGTGCTCGACATCCGTGACGAAGCCCCACTTATATTCCTGCTGGGCTAACTCGCGGATCGTGTCGGTATTCGAACTCATTGAATGCTCCCGGACGCGATGGTCGGCACGATTCTGCCGCGCACGTCCCTAATATTCGTTAGCCGCATGGGGTTGGCGAGATCGGACAGCATGACCTTCTCCAGCACTCCCCGCACCGCCTGATTGATGATTTGCTGGTTGGTTTTAATGGGGCAGCAGGTTTCGATGTGGCAAAGGCCGCTTACGTCGGTGCTGCACTCGGTGAGCGCCATGGGACCTTCGACGGCGGCGATCACTTCCAACACTGAAATTTCGTGCGGATCGCGGGCCAGGATGTAGCCTCCTTTGATGCCGCGATGGGAGATGAGCAGTCCGCTTTGCAGCAGGCCCTTCAGCAGCTTGCTGACGGTTGAAAGCGGAAGCTTCGATTCGAGGGCGAGGTCGCGGGCAGTGCGCAGAGACGCGCCATGGCTCCGCGCCATGCAGGTGAGCAGCACCAGCCCGTAGTCTGTTAACTTGCCGAGCCTTACCATTCCCTCAGAGCCCCCAAACTATAACGATAGAACATATAGGACTAAATCAGTCCAGATTCAGTGTAGCAAGGGAATCTACGCGTTTCAAGGCCATAGCGAGAGAATCTGAACTTAGAGATACAGCCTGAGATTCGAGGCGGTGCGGCAGTTGAAAAAAATCGTGATCGGTTATAGCATCTGCACCGCGTAAGCACGCAAGCCGCAACGCCTTGCGTGCACGCGCGATGCGGAAGGGTGGCCGCTAAGAAGCAGTTATGGACGGGGGTAATGAATGCCTGGAACGCCGTATCCCAAGGAGCAGATGCACCGCATCGCTTACACCAAGCTTACGAAAGAGCAGATTTCAGAGAAACTGAGCGCAGTCAGCGGGCCGACGAGCGCTTCGCCGCTCTCAGATGTGTTTGCGGGCAAGTCGATCCGCATCGTAACCGACAATGGCCCAACGCTGAGCTACACGTTCAACGGGAATAAGCAGCTTTCGCTCACCGACGGGAACTCCAGCGCCGTGAACGCCGGGTATGGCGCGTTCACGCTCGATAGCATTGTGTTCTTTTCGCACATGATTCCGAACACTGTGCGTGGTTACGCCGTGGCGATCGACCGCAGCACCAATCTGGCGACCGTCTTCGATCTGTGGTTCTGCGGCTACAAGGACAATCGCGAAGTGCAGCGCGAGATTTATTACGGCTACGTCGAGCAGCCGGGGCAGGATGCGCCGAAAGCGCGACACGCCACGACCGACCGTATGGAGGGCAAGGGCTTTTACTGGAAGCAGGATGCCGGCGCGGAAACGCTGGAACTCTATCCCTCGACGAGCTACTCGAATTTTGTGGAGCTGTCGCGCCTGGGCGGCGAACTCAGCTTCTGCGCTCCTTCTGACTACGTAAAGATCGATGAAAACCACTACATCTACACGCGCACGGAATGCGAATTTTCCGGCACCTTCACCGGATATGTGATGGACCTGAACCGCATTGAGCAAGTCGGCACGCGGCTCGGCTTCAAAGCCAACGACGAACTCGAATACTACGTTTTTCGCGGAAACGGCAAGTGGCTCGGACAGTTCGCCCGCTTCGAAAAGCTTGGCGACGAGCGCGGCGCGGAGCCTCCGGCGCCCGCTCCCGGCAAGCCCGCGGTAAAAGGTGCACGGCGAGTTTACCGGCCGTTTGAAACGATGCCTAAAATGACTAGGGCTGATGTTGACGCCGTGTGCGCCAAAAGTTCGACCGCGTTTGAAGCTCCATCAGGGCCGGCCCGCGCTGGCGGCGCGGGCGCAGGGATGGCCGGCAACCTGGGGCCGAACTCCGGTTGGCTGGCGGGCAAGGAGCTGACGCTCCGCTACGACACTCTGCCGGCGATGGAATACCGCTTCGAGGACGCCGAGACGTTGCACTACCGCAAGGGTGGCCGCGCCGAGTGGATTAAGGCACGCTACCATGCTTACGAATCATGCCCGGGAGTATTCTTATTCGGCCATTTGCTGCAGGATGAACCCAACCACGACGGGCACATGGTCGTGGCGGATTTCGATCAAGGCCTGGTGACCTGTTTCAACGGGTATCTGAACACGCCGTATTTCGCGAACGAGGCGGGAGTAAAGATCCATTTCGGCGTCATCGAGATGGACGGGCTGATTCCGCCGAAGTATCGTCGCCACGAGCTGACCGACGAGATGGTTGGCCGTTCGATCACCCAGAACTACAGCCCCGGCCTGACATCCATGCACGTTTACACCACCCCTCATTCGCTCTCGTGGGTGATTTTCACGGACACCGACTCAGGCGGGCTGGAATGGAGCGGGCCCGCTGGGTACGTGAAGATTCGCGACGGGTTGTATTTCATGTACTGGCTGGAAGAGGCCTGTAACGGCACTCTTGGCACCATTTTGGTCAACCTGAAAGCGATGCGCGACGTGGGAATCGGCTACGTCTGTGGCGCAAGGGGCCTGAACATGGGCGCGATCGGAGCGCACGAGCGGTTGGTGGGGAGGCTCGACGTGGTGCCATTCTATCGCGTGAGGGAATCGGGGAGGCTGGAATGACGAACAAACCCACTTCCTCGCGGCGAACGTTTCTGAAGAACGGCGCAATATTGGCGGTGCCCTTGGCGGCAGCTGCGGCTCCCGCTGTGGTGCTGGCGGATGATGGGCTGAAGTCGCGTCTGGCGAAGTTGGAGGATCAGGCCACGATTCGCGAGCTGCATCAAAACTGGCTGAGGCAGATCAATCGTGCGAATGACAGCGAAGCCAGCCCTGCTGCCACGACGCTTTTCGCCGATGATGATGATGCCGCGCTTGGAAGACTTGTGCGCGGCATTGCGGCGGACCACTTCGGAGAACCCGACGCGATTGAAGTCTCGCCGGACGGTAGGAGCGCTGCCGGACGATTCCATTGCGTTGTGGAAACCGGAACGCCAATCGCGAAGGACTGCACGTTGGCGCAGATGGCCCACGCGCAAGGCAGCGCGTTTGTCCGCAGCACGGAGCGCCGTGTGCTCAACGTCGAGTACATCAAAACCAGGGGCGCATGGTCGATTGCGAAGGCGGAGTTCGCGGCGGCCTAGTCCATTTGGACTCAAGCGCGCCATTCGCTACCACCCGAAAGCCCCACGCTCACAAAGAAGCTGTGAAGAAACCGTTTGGTGACTGGGTTTTTCGTTGAAGTGAGATTCGTGCGGTGGTTTTGTGTCGCTAGGATTTTAGCCCTTGCCGATAAGAGTTCTGCTGCCGCTTTGTTCTTAGGCGCCCTGCGTTATCGCCCTCCGTAGTCGGATCCATTGTTGCAGGTTGTAAGTGAAGCACGCCCACAGCAGTTCCGTTCCAGCTTTGGCCAGACCACGCACATGAAATTGCCGCAGCCCCAGTTTGCTTTTGATCCAAGCGTGACAAAACTCCACAACCCGGCCACGGCGGCGATATTGTGCCTGCGCCTCCCTAGTGGCCATCTTTTCTCGGAACGCAGTAACCACGGCGCTCTCTTGCCATCGCAACAGTCCGCGCCCTTGGCTTTGATTTTCCGGGCAGCACTCCGGTTTGCGCAGGCACGATTGGCAGTCGCTGAATTTGGCTTCGTAACGATGCGCGGTCAGACCGCCTTTTTTCTTATGGGGATGACGCCCTTGGGGCCGCAACCATTTCCCCTCGGGACAAAGATAGCGATTGCTCCCCGGCTCGTAAACGAAAACGTTCGGTGGAAGGCGTTGTGGCGCCGTCGCCCCGCTTGCGGTTTTGTCCAGGCTCCCCAGAAAATCTACCCCTCGCCCGGCGATTTTCTCGATGTTCTCCCGGGTGGTGTAACCTCCATCGGCCACCATCTGCTTCGGCTTTTTTCCGAGACGCTCTTCCAGCCGGTCCACGGCCGGCAAGAGTTGCGCCGTGTCGTTGGCGTCCTGGGTTACCACGGCGCTTACGATCAGTCCCTGCGCGGCATCGGCGGAAATCTGCGCGTTGTAGCTCAGTGCCAATCCTCCATCGGACTGTTTCATGACTCTGGCTTGCGGATCGCTCGTGCTCGCTCTGGCTTTGCTCTTGGCTTTTTCTCCAGACCTGCTCGCCTGCAATTTCCGCAACTCTTCCAGCGTATTTTCCAGCCGCTGTTGTCGCTCGCGCCGGGCTCGTTCGCGCGCCTGCCGCACCCTGGGGCCGGTCTCTTCCTGGAGCGGATCGCCCAACTCCGCCACTCTCTGCTGCGCCCGTCTCAGATGCTCGCGAATGCTTTCCTCCTGCTGATACGTTCGCGTGCTGGCCAAGGCCTTGATCTTCGTTCCGTCCTGCATCACCTGCTCCAGCGTGATCAGCCGTTCCTTGCTGAGTGCGGCCAACACCTGCGTGAACAGTTCATCCAACTCTTTCCCTCTGTTCACGCGAAAGTCCGCGAGCGTGTGGTAGTTTACTTCCTGCAACCCAGCCAGCCATTGGAACGCCGGATCAAATTCGCAGCGCCGCGCCACTTCCCGCGCCGAACCGATCCCCTGGCTGTAGGCGTACACCCACAGTCTAATCAAAAGTTGCGGATCGAATGCCGGTCGCCCCCCTCCTTCCACATTGCTCTCAATCGCCTCATAGAACTGGCGTAGGTCCAGACCGCCCACTAACTCCCAAACGGCCCGCACCGGATGATCTTCGGCAACCAGTTTCTCAACATCTGTCGCGCGCCAGCTCATCTGCTGCCGGTTGACGTAGCGAATCAACGCTTGCCTGCTCGACCCGTTTTCTCCGCTCATGACGCGAGATTACGGAACACGCGCTCCTTTGCAAGAGCTTTCTTCACAGCTTCAAAGCGAGTGTGGAGCACCCGCGAAACAATCTCGGAAGGTACTTGGCGGGGTGGTATCGTGCTCGGCGAGATGATTATGGGCGAATCAACGCGGAGAGGCTGAGCTACCTGCCGTATGGTAAAGACTAAATCTCAAAGGCGTAAGATTGGGGACATCGTTAAGATTCCTTTCGAAGACGGCACACACACGTATGCGCGCGTACTTCCTGAGGCTTCACTTGCATTCTATGATTCTCGTGGAACGGAGGACATGCAGGTCAGCAGAATTGTAACCCTACCCATATTGTTCTTTGCTGCCGTAATGCACAGTGCGATTAGGAGCGGTCGCTGGCCGGTGGTCGGTCACGTTTTACGCGATGATGGGCTGCGAACTCCTCCAAAGTTCATTCAAGATCCGCTTGATGCGCGCAAATTCAGCATTTACGAGGACGGCCAGATTAGGACCGCCAGCCGTCAGGAATGTTTGGGTCTGGAGCGCGCCGCAGTGTGGACGCCGGAACGTATTGAGGGGCGACTTTTAGACCACTACATGGGGCATAAGAACGAGCAGCTTGAATCATTCAGAATCAAATCCTTCCGGCCCAATTGAATCCCATGGCGGCGCACGGGATTCGTGACGGCTCGCGGGTTCCGGACTGCGTGTCTCATCTGGCCAATCCAGACAAAAAACGCCGGCGAGACGCTGATTGGATAAAGGCGTCGGCTCCTTCGAGCGAGTAGACTTGGCGGCGTTGAACGACCAAGGCTCGGAGGGAAGGAGCCGAGCGATGAAGATTATAGGTTGTGATTTTCACACGCGCCAGCAGCAGA
>DATLSB010000083.1:0-5422 GCA_035534415.1 Candidatus Dormiibacterota bacterium
GTTTCCGTCACTTCGCCCCGAACCGCGCGGTGCGCCAGATCGAACCACAGATGCGTCCGAATGTTTTGCAGGTCGTAGTCGCGGCTGGGAGCATAGGGCCGGTCGGCCCGAGCAATCGACGCGGCCGCGAGAGCCGCCACTAGGAAAGCGAGAATAGCGCCGGCGCAAAATCCAAAACGACATTTCGAGAGAAACGGTCCCCAGTGCGCCGCCACAGCTTCGGTTTGTCGGCCCGCGCAACGCATCGTCTAACGACGTTAGCATATTGTTGGCGCGGAAAATAACTGGTCTCAGGGGCGGTGGCTCAACAGTTCAAGTTCGGAGCGTCCGGTCTTCGGCGTCCAAGATCATATCGTTTGCCAAACGCAAAGTCTCGATGCGAGCGTGCCGATCCCGCTCTGCGTGTACGCGCCGTGAGCGGATTACTTACCAGCGTTCTCGACCCGAAGTTGGTCCGTAACTCGGCCAATAACGCCGGGCACCTGGTTGGCCCGTGTGATAGCCAAGGTCTTGTCCATTTGATTGGCGACCACCCCGGTGAGCGTCACATGTCCCATATCGACGATGATGTGGATCGGCGGGACTGCCTGGATGGCGTACTTTTCAAATCCGGGATTGGAATAGATGGCGCGAAATTCTGCCCGGCGGATGCGGTTATCCCCTGGAGACGGCGGAAGCACCTTGATCTCGTTCTTGACGGACGTTACGCCCTCTATTTTTTTGACGGCGGAAGCGGCGTCGGACTTCAGCACGGGTCTGACGACTTCGCCCAGCAGCGTTACCTCCTCGCCGTTCACCTTGAACGCCAAATTATCGAAAACCGTGTAGAACGGCTGCATCACCAGGACGTGCCGGACTTCCTTGATGAGCTGGACTTCCGTTTCGGCCTGACCTTGCGAGCTGTTTTGAGACTGGTTCTGAGCCGGATACGACGGCGCACCACGTGCCCAAGCGGAGCCGGGAACGAGAGTGGCGAGCATGACCGAGCTAATGAACGTGAGCGAAAGGAACGGGTGCTTGAACTTGAGCTGGAACTTGAGCATGATCAACTCCTAGAACGTCTTCCTGGCGCTGGACGCGCCCGGACGTGGCCCCGTTGGTTATTGCAGCGCGCCCGTCGCGCCGGATGTTTAAACCCGGAGGCAAGTGTCTCGGCTTACGCCTCCTGCATATTACGATGCATCAGCGAGCGAAATCGACGCACAGCAAAAGTAGAAAGTCTGCCCTGAGCGCTGGCGCGAAATACTTAGATCTGGCGCGGAGTTGCCCCTATCCCGAACGACATACACAAGGCTATCCCCAGCGAAGGCCGGGGAACAATCTCGTCGAATGTTAAGGATGTTACGATGCGGGCATGCCCGTCACACGGCTGGTCGCGGCAATCGTACTATTTCTGAATCTGCCCATTCCGCTCTATTGGTTCGTGCTGCATCCGTTTGGCCGTTTTTGGCGCATGCGGCTGAAGGCTGCATATGTGACGGCGCTACTGTGTTCATGGCTGCCGGTGACGGCCGCGCTCGTAGCCTGTCGTCATCAGATGTTTCGTCATGACCCGCCGCCGCTGGCGGCGATTACCGCTGGCGTGGCGCTGATCGTCATCGAGATTTGGATTTTCTGGCGCGTGCGGCGCGACTTAGGCGCCTCGCGGCTGGTAGGGCACACCGAATTGAAAGGTGGCGGGGAATTGCAGCTGCAAGGAATCTACGCGCGCATGCGCCATCCGCGATACGTCGGATCGCTGCTGGCAATCATCGGCGCGTGCTTGCTGGCCGGAACGCGCCTGACGTGGATCGTGTCTGCGGTCTGGGCGGTGCTGATGCTGGTGAGCATTTTGCTCGAGGAGCGCGAAATGCACGCGCGATTCGGCGCGGCCTACGTCGAGTATTGCCGCCGCGTTCCGATGTTCTTGCCCCTTTTCCGCCGAGCCGCGGAATGAAAGCATGACTCGCAATGCCACACGCATGCTGATTATTTGGACGCTCCTCTGGGCTGGGATCGCCGGATGCGGCGCAATCCTGCTGCACTTTGGCAGGCATCTCAGCTGGGATCAGCTGATGTTTCCGGCCAGCTGCTTCGTCGTGTTACAGATCGCCCTTTTCGGTGGAATTCTGTTGGCAAGGAAGTATCGGAGCCCACGCTTTGCAATCGCGCTCGCGGCGTCGTGGGTTTGGGGCGAAATCGTTATGGGCGGATACTACGGGATTCGATGGCAAGTGATCCCGGGATATAGCCGCCACGACCTTCGATCATTCGCGATAACGATGGCTGCACTTGTGGTCGTCATCGTGGTGGTACCAACCCGATGGTTTGTGCGCATGGGAGAAGTTAAGTGTGCACGCTGCGGACACTACCACGAAGGGCGCGATTGCAGCTGCGGGTGCAGAGCAGATCAATTCCAATACCCCGTCTTCCAACCTCCAAGTTAGGGTCATAGAGCCAAGCCGCCGTCCCAGAAAAAAAGATTGACGCAACCGACCCAAACGGGACTACGATGCTGGGGTCATGGAGCTCTTCGGCGGGCAGCCCGGGACTCCGTTCAGAAGCCACGCGGCTTCGCAGTTTTCACGCTTGTTTGCGCCCGGCCCTCTCTCCGTCGCTGCCACCCTCGCTGGCATCGCATTTCTCACCATATTTCTCGCGTCGCCGGTCTATGCACAAAGAGGAGGCCATCCCACTCCTCCCTCCAATCCGCCATCCGGAGGAATCCCGTCGCAGCCCGGCGGAACGCCCTATGGCGGATCGCCCTACGGTGGGGCCGCCTACGGTTCGTCTCCATCAACAGATCCCAACCTCTATGGGCCCATGGCTACCGATCCTTTCCTGATGTTGGAGGGGCCGATGCAAATGGGGCCGGTCATGATGCCCATCGACACGAGCCGCATCTTCCACGCCGAGTCCTGCGAGGACTGGACTCAGGCAGCCGTGGACAGCCCTACCGTAAGCGTTGGTCGTCTGGCAGTGCCGGGAAAAGCGAGCGGTGAATTCCAGAAAGCCTGTCGGTCGTACAAGCAGCAGCGATTCGCCGGAGCCGAAAATCATGCGCGCAAGGCTATCAAGATCTATCCTGATTACGCCGCCGCGTGGGTATTGCTCGGGCAGGTTTTGATCGCCGAACACAAGGATGACGAAGGACGCGCCGCCTGCAATCAGGCTAAGGCCGTCGACCCGAAATATGCGCCTCCTTACGTGTGCCTCGCGGATTTCGCCAGTCGCGCCAAGGATTGGAAACAAGAGGCCGCGCTTTCCGATTTCGCGCTTTCGCTCGATCCTGTCACCAACATGTACGCCTACATGTACGCTGCCGACGCCGATCTGCACCTCCACAATATCGATAAAGCCCAGACCAACGCGGAAGCCGCTGAGAAGCTGGATCGATGGCGCAAGGCTCCTGAGATTCACCTGTTGCTGGCGCAGATTTATCAGGTCAAGGGCGATCGTCCCAAGGAAATTTCCGAGCTTCGGCAGTACCTCAAAGTTGACCCGCACGCGCCAGATTCAGCACTCGCTAAAGCGACTCTGACGCAGGTTGAAGATCCCGCCCGTTAGAGCTGGAAACTCCTCAGGGAATAAACGCCCGCGACTTCAACAGTGGAAGCCCCCGACCTTCAGTCGGCGGAGGCAGGGCTTTTAATCCCTGCCGTACAAACGCGCGCGTGAGCGCGCTTCCCTTCGCGCTGCTTCATCCGCGCGAAGTACTCGATTCCCGATTTCCGCAAACTCTTCAGCCGCTGAAGCTCCCGCTCTGGAATCTTACACGTTGGGCGCGCGCGCCAATTCAGCAGACCGCTTGGGAGGCAAGAGCGCCATCAGCGGCACGCCAATGACCACCAGAATCGCGGACATTCCGAAAAGGTCCGGACGCCCTGCGACATCTCCAACCGCCTGAATCAGCATCACGAACGCATGCGCGAAACTCGACCATGCCGCGAACAGGATCAAGCTCCGATGCGCCGTTGGATTTCGCGCCGCGATCAGCAGAAAAACTCCCAGCGTGACGTATAGGCTCAGAAACATCGGCACGATCTCATCGGAATGCCGCCAATCCCAGAGAGAAGTCGCCAGCGGATACACGCCCGCCACAAACAGCAATCCAGCCGCGATCATCACGAACTTCAGCGCCCGCTCTCGATTCATCGCTCCTGCCTCCCGCACCGTAGCAAAGGCTTCGCTTTTCGTTTATTGCCAAACAAATCTGTGGCGGACACCAGAAGCGTCCGTGAATAGTCCGACGATAGCGCCTGCGGCGTTGATACCCGACGAAATTGTGCCGAGATTCGTAGCCGAATAGGGAAGAGCCGCTGCATTCGGATCGTCCAGGGTCACGAACGTTCCGTCCGGCTCGCGGACATATCCGTGCCTTACCAAACTCGCGTTGCGATACGTTCCCACGATTGCGCCGCTGTCGTTGATTCCGTAGGCGAAAGAGCTCACGCTATTGGCGTCAGGCGGATCGAATATCGTGTAAGTCCCGTTGGCGGTGCGCGTCACGCTGTGAGTTGTGCCCACTCCGTTCACCACGCCCACGTTGATCGCGCCGACCATCGTGCCGCTCGCATTTATGTCAACTATTTCGGTTCCCATTCCGGAGCCGGTCCCCGCTCCAGGGGCGTCAAGAATCGTAATCGTGCCGCCCGAATCGAGCAGAAAGCCATGATAGACGCCGCTCGTATCGGTATAGGTGCCCGCCGTGGTTCCAGACGCGTTGATCTGGTTGGGAATCACGATTCGCAGCTGGCTCGGATCGCCCGTGGGATCGAAGGTTGTGAACGTCCCATTGGGAGCCCGTAGATACCCATGAGCTCCGAACGCGTCCACATATCCGCCCGCCACGGTGCCGCTATCAGTCAGCGATTGCGCGCCAGACGTGCCTGCCGGATCAAATGTAGTGATCGTGCCGCTCGCGTCGCGAAAGAAACTGTGCTCCAGGCCGTTCGAGTCGCAGAAAAAGCCCGCGGTCTGATCGGTGGAATTAATGGAGGTAACCTCCGTGCCGCAGACGGACATCGTGTTGGCGCCTGGGGCGTCAAAGACCGTGAATGCGCCCGCGGAAGTGCGAATGAACGCGTGACTCCCGAAGTTTGCGTCGATGTAATAGCCGGAAACGTCTCCGTTCGCGTTGATCCGCAGGCTGTATGTTCCCTGGCCGCTGGCCGTCCCGGCCTGCGGCACATCGAAATTAGTGAATTGGTGCTGCGGCGGCGACGGTTGGTTTTGCGTCCCGCCCGATCCGCAACCAGCAGAAATCAAGAGTGGCGCTACGGTAGCGGCCAAAAGTAATAGCAGCTCGCGACGAAATTGCATTCGCAGAAATGAGCGTGGTTTGCGATCACCCGGCATGGCGATCCTCCATCATGCGAGATGAAGCCCTGGTTCGGTTCGAGTGGCCGGAATTCTATCATCGAATTACTACTCGTGTATAACC
>DATLSB010000084.1:0-5462 GCA_035534415.1 Candidatus Dormiibacterota bacterium
CACCTATTTTGCCAACCGTTCCAAGGATTTAGGCCGCTCGCTCGACTATCTCGATACTCGACCGGACATCGACAAAAACAAAATCGCATATCTCGGCGTGAGTATGGGCTCGGCAGAAGGAGTCATTTACACCACGATCGCGCAGAGCAGGCTGAAAACGGCGATCTTCCTGGATGGCGGCTACTTCCTTGACAAGCCTCCCGCAGGCGGCGACCAAGCTGATTTCGCGCCGCGACTCAAAATTCCGGTGCTGATGGTGAATGGCCGGGACGATTACGTGTTCTCTCTTCAGAAGTCGCAAAACCCGTTTTTCCGAATGCTGGGCACACCGGAGTCCGAAAAACGGCATGTCGTGTTGGACACCCCTCACGACGTGACGGAACAGCGGACGCAACTTGTGAATGCCGTCCTAGAGTGGCTGGACAAGTATCTCGGAAGAGTCGAGTAAGCAACGAATTAGGATGACCGATATTGGGGCTCGGATTGCTGGCATTCGTCAGACTGAACTGGACGGAAGAGTTGAAGCACCTCGTGCCAACGGAAAGCAAATAACGACGAAACGCACAGCTAAGCTCAGGCGCTACGAGATTGTCGATTGCCGCGACATCTGGCTGCCGCTGCGAACGCTCGCGTCTATGTTGCAACAGCCTTCAGATACTTCTCTAACGACGAGCCCTTGCCCGAACAGGTTCATTTCGCGCGAGAGGCGGCCTGCCGCTTGGGGGTCACACTCTGGCGCGTCTGGGTCGGACTTCGAACTGCACGCCTTCTTCTTCCTACAAATATCTCAGGATCTCAAACAAATTGCGTACATGAGGATTGCCGCGAGGTCCGAGTATTCGCATCAGACTTTTTGCAGCCCGATGGGTTATTTCTCTCAGTTTGGGAATGGTGTCGCTTAGGGCAACGAAGTTCCAGTTCGGTACACTTGTACTATTCCTCAGTCCGTTAGTCCTAGTACTACAATGATGGTTACTTGGCATCGGTCGGCACCCGGCGGCATCGGGCTAGGGTTTGGATTTCGCTCTAGGACGCCGATTTGAGGAGTGAGGAGGAAGAAGTCATGCGCATCAGACTGCGGTACGTACTCAGTGCGGCTCTTGGATTGGTATTCGCGGGAGGATTGGCGGCGCAAACCCAGCCAACGCAATCGGCGGAGCCCCTCGTAATAACGTCCAATCAGCCAAGGACGGTTAGCGAAGCCGTCGACCGGATCATTGCGCGGGAGCACCAGGAAGTTGCAACGCTCCGCCATTACAGTCCAATCATTGAGACCTATATCCAGGACATGCGCGGGGATCCACAACTGGGTTCCGTTCCGGAAAAAGATCACTACTATCTCGGGGTGGCGGAGCTAAGCAAGGGCGTAGTGGATCAGTCGATGCTGCCGAAAACGAGCTCGGGCTGGAAGCACAAGCTGAATCCTCTTAAGGATGTTTCTTCGTTGCTGGGTGATACATACGTGCCAGCCGGCTTCCTCCAGATGATTTTCGTCGATCAGGATTACTTCGATAAACAGCATTATAAGTTCGCCTATGTGCGAAACGAATTTCTAGGCTCGGTGAGGTGCTTGGTATTCGACGTGACACCGTTGCCGAAATCGGGCGCCGGGAGATTCCGCGGGCGGATTTGGGTGGAGAGTCAGGACTACGCGATTGTGCGCTTCAACGGCGTGTTCGTGCCAAACACGAACTCGCTTGACTCCAGCTTGCACTTCGATAGCTGGCGGACAAATGTGGCGCCGAACCAATGGATCCCTTCCTATGTCTACAGCGCGGAATCGGGAAAAAAGGACTTTCCGCTTGGGCACGCAGCTTACCGCTCACAGACGCGGCTGTGGGGCTACAACCCAAAACTTGGAAGCCATGAGACCGAATTCAGCGACCTTCAGATTGAAGCCCCGAAGCCGATTCAGGATCAGGCGGCCGCCTCGGGCGACGCGCAGCAGGAATGGGAGCGCGAAGGCGAAAATAATGTGATCGACAGGCTGGAGCAGAATGGACTGTTGGCGCCTGCCGGGCCGTTGGACAAAGTCATGAACACCGTGGCGAATAACCTGGAGGTGACGAACAATCTGGATATCGAGCCAGAGATTCGCTGTCGTGTGTTGTTGACCTCGACTTTGGAAGCCTTCACGGTCGGGCACACGATCGTGTTGAGCCGCGGTTTGCTGGACGTGCTGCCGGACGAACCGAGTTTGGCGGCGATACTCGCGCACCAGCTTGGGGCGGTCGTGAGTGGCTCGGGGCTGGGAGACGACTATTCGTTCAGCGACACAACGATGGTTTCGACGGCGGACACGATCAAGCGCATGTCTTTCCGAAACACGGAAGCCGATGAGGAAGCGGCGGCGAACAAGGCGATGGAGCTGCTGAAGAATTCGCCATACAAGAGTCAGCTCGGCACCGCAGGGCTTTTCTTTAAGCAACTGGCAGCAGAGCAGAAGGAGTTGCCGTCGCTGATCAGCGCCAACCTGGGCAATCAGGTATTCATGGCGACGCAGTTGATTCAAGCCGCTCCGGCGCTGCAGCCCACGAAACTGGACCAGATCGCAGCGCTACCGTTGGGATCGCGAACCGTACTCAATTCGTGGGATGACACGGTGGACATGGTGAAGACCAAGCCTGTGCAGTTACTTTCGGCGCGCGCGAAGATGCCGTTTGAAATTGCGCCATCGATGCCCTATCTCACGCGCTATCAAAACTCGGATGCAGCGGCTGCGAATCTGGCGAATGCGGACGCGGTTAAACAGAATCCGAATCCGAATCCCAAGCAAAAGTAGCGAGAAGTTATAGCTAGGGGTTGTCTTTTCTTCCCGGGATTAGGCGTGCGATGGTGCCCTTCGGGCCCACTCCCCAAACATGATTGGTGTCCGTGCCCGCGAGCGCATTCAGATTGAAGCTCCCGGCGCTGGTCCAGTGAATTCCCCTGTCGTGACTCGTGTCCTCGCCAGTAGGACCTACGGCAATTGTGACGTCGCCGGTGTTCGCGCCAGAAAAAGTCCCCACCGCAGAACGGAATCCCTCAGGTTGCCGCGTCGCAAGACGCCAAGTTCTTCCATCGTCGACAGAATAAGCAGCCACGCGATCAGACCGGCTTGGATCCTTGTAGTCGCCGCCGACAGCGACGACCGTGTTTCCGGTCCGAGTAATCGAGAAAATTCCCGACGACGCGTTGCTGCTGGCGATCGGAATGTCCGCAACCGTCCAGGTGCGACCGAGGTCCGGCGAGCGGAAAACCCGCGCTACGCGTCCTCCGCCCGTACCGAAATAAATTTCTCTCTTGTCGTAAATCGCGAGCGATGTTCCGCTCGCGGCAAACACTCCCTCGCCTGGCAGCGCTGTGGGCATCTGTTGATTAGGGAGTTCCTTCCAGTGCTCGCCATCCTCGGTGCTCACCAGCAGGAATTTGCCGTCGACTGGATCGCTGAGCCCGAAGCATTTGGCTTTCGAAATGCAGACGAGGTCGTCGAGAAAGAATGCAGAACGCTTGCCGGAAAATTCGAGCATCCAGCTCTCACCGCCATCCGCGGTCTTGTAAATGCGCGACTTCTCGCCTCCGCCGATTGACATCACGTAGGCGGTTGTCGCGTCAAACGCCACAATGCCGCGGAAGTCGAGCGCATCGCCGCCCTGCACGCGGAGCCGCTTCCATGTCTTGCCCTGATTGACCGAGCGAAGAATCACGCCGTTCGAGCCGCATGCCCATACCACCACGTGATGAGATGAGCCTGACACATTCACCACGCTGATTCCGCGCAAATTGGTGTCGAGACCGGTCGCCTGGACAGTCCACCGTTGAGCGTGTGCCGAAGCAGTGAGCAGCGATACCAAAAGAAGAAGTCGCACCTGCGCATTCTAGCAATAAAGCAGGAGCTCGATAGATGAAACGGAAAACGCCTCGGAATGAATCAGCGCGCGTGGATGACGTTGTAGGAGCCGCTGAAAAGATACGTCGCCGTTGCCAGCGATTGCGGCACCCACCATACATGGCGAGTCCAACCGGTGCTCTGATGCATTCGGCGGGCAACGTAGTCGAGTCCGAAGGGCACTACCTGTATGGCGCCGTAGATCGCGGACGAATGGGCGAACGGGCGCATCATTGGATCAGACTCGGCCCGGCCGTCCGAAATCGCTCTGCGCGTAGACCAGGCGTCAAATGCGGCAGAGCTGTGCTCGGCAACGCTTAACGTAAACCACAGCCGGTTGGTGCGCTCCGTCGGCTCGATCGTTGGGCGAAAAGCCGGAGGCGGAGGCAGGTAGATATTGGACAGAGAGTCTCCGGCCAGGATTTCATTTGAGCTCCGGGCGCGCGAGTCCGCCATCGGCAATGCCGTAGCCTTATCGCTGAGCGCATCAGTGGGCGCCGTCGGCACAGGAAGGGCCTTCTTGACATCTGCGGCGGGCGTAGCCACATCGGCGGTTGCCCGTGGCTTGGGAGAGGGCCGAGACCCCGTAGAGGCACCGGGGAACGCCGAGAACTGCAGCAGCAGGACTGCCGTTGCTAACACCATCGCCTAGTCTCCTCTGAACGCCTATTTCAGCGGATAGCCAGCCTATGAGCAATGGTAGGGCCAGGGTAAGGGCATAGTACTAACGGCCTTTTCTGTAACTTACGGTTTCAAGGGAGGGGGTTCACGTCGAAAGAGCGGAAATACTTAGCGTCTTTAGGGAACTCAATTTCCACACTTGCGACGGTCGCAGACACCTAATTCCAAATAAAAAGGGTGCCTCGTAGACCACCGAGGCACCCTGAAGACCCTGCGCAAAGGGCCGATCGGAAACCGAGTTCCAACCGGCCCTTGCGCTGTTAAGGTTCACAATCTAGCTAGAAGGTAAAGCGCGCGCCTAGCTGCACAATCCTGCCCGCAGCAGCCGACCGCACCTGACCAAATAGACTGCTATTTATGTCGCTGACCGGATTGCTGAACTGCGCATGATTGAAGGCGTTTGACGCATCTATGCGCAGCTGCAAGTCTGTCCCTTCGGTAATCTTTGTGTCCTTGAGCAACGCAAGATCCGTTTGCCAGAGACCCGGCCCGTGGAAATTATTCCGACCCTCATTTCCAAACGTGCCAAACGGCTCCTTCGCAAACGCCGCCGGGCTGAACCATTCGTGTTTGGTCGCGGTACGAGGATTGGAGATATTGAGCGCACCGACCACATTCGGCGCATCCGGGCAACCGTAGAATGTGAACGCGCTGCACGTCAGTGAACGGAAGCCTGAGTCAGCGATTGTGATCGGAAAGCCGCCTTGAGCCGTGGTGACACCGGCAATCCGCCACCCGCCCAATACACGGTCCGCAAATCCGTTGCTCATCGAGCTCGGAACCGGGATCGCATAACTGTAGCTCACCACCAGCCGATGACGAGCGTCGAACGCTGAATCCCCCACGTTCATGCCCGGCAGGAACGTGTTCGTTCCGCGAGCCCCAAACGAGGAGTTCTCGAAGCTCGACCCAT
>DATLSB010000085.1:0-9086 GCA_035534415.1 Candidatus Dormiibacterota bacterium
TGGTCTCCGAGACTTGCCTCGGAGACCACACAAGATCCGCTTTCGTATTCCGCCCGAGATCGTGTCGCTCATCCTTCGCATTCGGGAAGAGCGTCGTTACGGCGCCGTTCGAGTCAGTCTCTATCTGCAACGGCACTATCAAGCTTACGTGTCACCGACGACGATCTTGAAGATCTTTCATCGTCATCACGTGGGCCCTGTTGTCAGACTTCACCAAAAATTGCTGACACCCGAAAAATCGCGGTGTCATGTAAGTGTCATGAGACTTGCGCTGAAACGTGCCAAAAAACGAAGAAAAACTGGAAAGAGGAAGTTACTTGTCCCTTTTCATCGTAACTTGCTATTCCCCTTCGATTTAGCTCGGCTCCGGCAAATCGCGATGAATTAGGTTTAACGAGTGTCATGGAGTTGCGTATGAACGAAAGTCACGGAGGACAACCACCGAGTGCCATTCGGCGGGACGCCTGCTTGGGAGGCAGGAGCGCCAGCTCTTCGAGGCAAATCACTCGCTACGCTCTGGCGCAAACCAGGTCGCGTATGGCGAGAGAATTTTCGGCTACGGCGGCCTTATCCTACCAACGACCGGGGGCAGAGCACCTGCTCACGAGGCAGGCGCTTATCCTGCTCGGCGCAACCCAATGCCGACCAGCGGATGATCTGCCGACCTAATAACAAGTCTCGTCGGTTCTGAAGAGTGCAAAGTTGTTAGAATGGAATAGACGCGAGATGCGAAGACTCGCGTCGCTTGGGACGCGCGTCAGCCGTTGGGCTGGCGCAATTCGGTAAGGCAGTAGGCGCCGACAGCGTCGCATCCAATCTCGTCACGCTGGCAACTAGTTCTCGATCCGGAGGATTCGCGCAACACCCCTCGATGATCCTAGAGCGGCCGCACGCACTAGCCGCCGCTAAATCAGGCACAGCAATCGTAATCTTCTGACTTCGCGCGGCATCTCACTGATGATGCGCTGCGCAAGCCCTTCCACTCCCTTCCAATACGCCAGTTCCAGGGAGCCGACCTGAATCATGCGTCTTCCAGTGGTTGGTGAGGTTTCAACCGACATCCGGCGCTTCACGCCCGTCATTGTTCGCACGGTGTGGAACGGTGTGCTGAGGGACGACTGCGTCGACCTTGCGGCGCAGATGTCGTTCTTTTTCGTCACATCGCTGTTTCCGTTCCTGGTGGTGATCGGCGCAATTGTGGGCTGGCTGCCTTCCACTGGCCTGTGGACGGAGATGGTGGGATGGATAGCGGCCTATCTGCCGAAGGGTCCCCGGCATATGGTGTTTCGGACGATCCTGAGCCTGCAAACGTATCACTCGGAATTTTTTTCCTACGGTCTTGCTGTGACGATCTGGGTAGCGTCTTCGGGTTTCGTGAGCCTGATGGAATCGTTAAGCCTGGCGTACGGAGTGAAGGAGACGCGCGGTTTTTGGAAGAAGCGGGTGATTGCTCTTACGGCGACGGCGGTCGGCGCCAGCTTCGCGGTGGTAAGCTTCGCGCTTTTAACCTTCGGACACCAGCTGGCTGTGGCGATTGCTCCGCATCTTCAGAAAGTGTTGCCGTTTCCCTTCCCGTGGCAGTTTGCGCGGTGGGGAGCGACGCTGTTCTTAATGGTCCTCGGGTTGGACATGATGAGTTATTTCTTGCCGAACATACACCGCAAGTGGCGCTGGCTCACGCCCGGCACGGTTTTCGTGGTGCTGGGGCTCGTGTCTGCCACTACGGGTTTCGGATATTACGTCAGCCATTTTGGGAATTACCCGCAGTATTACGGCGCGATGGCGGGATTCGTGATTCTCGTGATGGTGATTTATCTCGCCAGTTTGGTGCTGTTGATCGGCGCGGAAATCGATAGCGTGCGCGAAAATCTCCGAACGCAGAGAAGCGCTCCATGACGTGCGCCTGCCGCCGCACCCGCCAACACCCGAGCCTCCGGGACGAGAGTGCGTGCTTGGTCGCGCGGCCCGTGCGGCTGCTCTTGGTGGCCATCTCTCTTCTGATATTCAGCTCTACGATTGCGCGCGCGCGGCAGGTAATACCTGGAACGCCTTCCGAAAGCTTCGCGGGCTTCGAAGGCAGAGGCGTTGCCAGCGTGGACATCTCCGCCAGCCCCGCCGTCCATCTCGACACGATCCGACCGTTGATCAAACAAAAGGTGGGGCAGCCGTTTTCAACCGCAGCCATTCGAGAAAGTGTATCGGCGCTGCAAGCGACGAAACGATTCACGAGTGTGCAGGTAAGCATCGGCTTCGGTTCCAAGGGGCTGGACGTCCTTTTCGTTTTGCAACCCACTTCGTATGTCGGGATGCTTTATTTCCCAGGGGCATCCTCTCTTCCGTACGTGGAGCTTATGCAGGCGACAAATATCTCAGAACAGACCCCGTACTATTCGGAACTCCTGCCGCAAGGGAAAGGCGAACTCCTCGCGTTTCTACGCAAGGAAGGGTACTTCGCTGCGACCGTCCAGGCTGATATCCAGCGGGACGACGCCCACCGGATCGTAAACATCATCTTCCATACCGACCTGAAAGGCCGGGCCAAAATCGGCAAAGTGGAGATTCACGGCGTAACGCAGCAACAGGCTTCGCAAGAGCTACAAGGACTCGCTTCTTTCTGGTCAAAGTTGAGGGGGCGATCACTGAAGCCCGGTGAATCGTACACGCCAAATCGAATACAAAAGGCCACGAGCTATATCGTGAGCTCGCTGGAGTCAAGCCACCGGCTGGCGGCTTCTGTACGGAATGTCTCACCGGACTACGACGCCGAAAACAATCGAGCAAATGTCAAGTTCCAGGTCCGACCGGGGCCGCTCGTTTATTTGCAAGTGCGGGGGGCGCATATTTCGGGAAGCACTCTGCGGCAGCAAGTTCCGGTGGAGCAGGAAAATGCCGTCAATCGAGATATCGCCATCCAAGGCGAAAGAAGCCTCGCAAATTATTTTCAGGGCAAAGGGTACGCCAACGTCGCGATCACGTCGCAATACCAGCAGCAAGACGACAAGGTGACGATTACGTACGAAGTAAAGCTGGGCACACGATACAACGTGAAGGAGTCGAAATTCGCTGGGAATCACCTTTACGGCGAGGATCGTCTGGAAAGCGCGATCCCCATCAAACCGACGCACTCGATTCTTGGATTTCGAATCATCGGCGGGAAATTCGATAAGTCTCTTGTGAGCCAGAGCGTCGCGTCGATAGAAACGCTGTATCGGCATGCCGGATTCGAACACGTATCGGTGGAGCCGAAGGTGAACGAGTCGGGCAAAACGGTGCAGGTTACGTTCAATATTGCCGAGGGACCGCAGGATCGCGTGGCCACTTTCCGAATCGAGGGGAACAGCTCGGAGCCGGCGAGCGCGCTTTCGGGAAGCAAGCCTCTAAATTTGGAGCCGGGCCAGCCGTATTCGCCGTACCGGTTGGATCAGGACCGTAACCGGATTCTGGCCGCGTATCTTGACTTGGGATATTTGGACGCGACATTTAATTCAACGGTCGCGCCGTCCCCCAAGAATCCTCACTTGATGAACGTGGTCTACTTCATCCACGAAGGAATGCAAGGGCACATCAGCGCTGTAGTGCCGTTGGGGCAGAACATGACGCGGCCCGCGTTTATTCAAAGCGTGATCCATGCGCGCGTGAAAGCAGGCATGCCGCTGAGCGAAGGTAACTTTCTGACCGCGGAAAGCGATCTCTACAATTTGGGCATTTTCGATTGGGTGAGCGTAAAACCGCTTGAGCCTACGGTGAACAAGCCGCAAGACGAAGTGCTCGTCAAAGTCCACGAATCCAAGCGCTACAGCATGGATATCGGAGGAGGCATTGAAATCATGCCGCGCAGCGCCAACATTCCGGTGGGGGCCGTGGCGCTGCCCGGATTGCCGGTTATCGGGCTGGGAAGCAAGTTCACCGTGACGCAAAAAAGCTTCATCGGGCCGCGATTTTCCTTTGCTCTCTCTCGCAACGACATTCTGGGGCGCGCGGAAACCGCGACGATATCGACGATTCTTTCTCGACTGGATCAAAGGGGCGAGTTTTCGTACGCGGATCCGCGCCTTTGGAGCGCCAGTTGGAGCGCGCTGGCGAGCGCCTCGGCGGAAAGAAGCACTTTGAATCCGATCTACACGGCGATACTGGGAGTAGGCTCAATTCAGGCCGAAAAGTCGCTGCACGGGAAGAAAACTGAAAATCTGATCTTTCGATACAGCCTTGATAAGACGGACCTGAGCAACATCGTTATCCCGGATCTGGTTTTGCCTGAGGACCAGCACGTCCGCCTTTCGAGCGTATCGGCCGAATTCCTTCGCGATACGCGGGACAATCCTCTGGACGCGCACCACGGCATGTTTCAGACGTACAGCATTGGCGTGACGCCGACACCATTTGGTTCCACTCAGAATTTCATCCGGATTCTGGCGCAAAATTCGGTGTACGTTCCGATGAAGCCGTGGCTGACCTGGGCCTCGCGCTTGAGTACGGGTTTTGCCGTCCCGTTTGCCGATAGCCACGTCCCGCTGAGCGAGCGATTTTTTTCGGGCGGCCCCGATTCCTTGCGAGGCTTTCCCGTGGACGGCGCGGGGCCGCAGCGGCCGGTGCAGGCTTGCAGCGACCCGGCGAATCCATCCACGTGCACGCTGATTAGCGTGCCAGTTGGCGGAGACATGCTCTTCATCGTGAATACCGAGGCGAGGTTCCCGCTTCCGGTGCTTCACAATTTGGGCGGCGTGATCTTTTACGACGGAGGGAACGTCTACAACAACATCAACTTGCGGCAGATGGCCAACGACTACACCAACACCATCGGAGGCGGATTGCGATACAAGACGCCGGTGGGTCCGGTTCGCTTTGACGTGGGCTACAGACTAACCCCGATTCCAGGCGTCGCCGCGTTGCAGTATTTTGTAACTGTCGGACAGTCGTTCTAAGCTGGAAAACAGCCGGCTCTGAGCGCAGCGATGAAAAGATAGACAGAGCGCGCGGGTCGACTGCGGTACTCCTTCGATGAGCCGAGGCAAAACAATCCGGCGGGTGGTTTCGATCACGGTGGCGGCGATTGGCGCTTTGATTGCCGTCGCGTTCATTTTCGTGCATACAACCGCGTTCAGCAGCTACGTTCGCGGCAAGCTGATTCATGCAGCCGAAGCAAAAACAGGTGCGCGAGTGAACATCGGGAAATTGTCGTTCGCCTGGAGCAACCTCGGCACCACTCTGCATGGGATTACGATTCAAGGCCGCGGAGCGCCTTCGCAGCCGCCTTTTTTTCAGGCACCCAAACTGAAAGTGCAAGTGGAAGTTGCGCCGCTCCTGCATGGACAATTTAGGCTTGGCGAAGTCGAACTGGACCATCCGGTCCTTCATTTCAACGTGGACCAGCAGGGCCACACGAATCTTCCAACGTCGGCGTCAGGAAAAACTGTTCCGGCTAGCAGTTCTTCTTCGCCATCTTCTGTTGCGTCACTATTTAATCTGGGAATTCGGCGGCTGATCATCACGGACGGAATGATTTTCTACAATGATCAGAAGATTCCTCTCTCGGCGGATCTCGCCGATTTCGTTGCGAACGTGCGATTCAATAATGCCTCTCAGCAGTACTCCGGCACGATTGGCTACAAAGATGGGCAGATTGGCGCCAAAAACATGCCGCCAGTGAAGACCGCTGCTACGCTTCTGTTCACCGCCAGCCGATCCGGCATCAGATGCAATCCTTTAACGATCACCATGCCGAATTCGCGGCTGAGCCTGTACGCGACGGTGCAAAACTATTCGGATCCGGCGATCAACGGCAAATACGCAGCGGACCTTTCCACACAGGAGGTCGCGAGCGTGGTGGGCAGCGCTTCGCTGCCGGCTGGAATGGTTAAGACGAGCGGAACGATTCAATATCACAGCGCTGCAGGGCAAACTTTTTTGGATGGCTTGCAACTGAAAGGAACGTTAAGTAGCCAGCATTTGGCGGTAAAAATGCGGCAATTCGCCGCGCCAGTGAACGCCTTGCGAGCCAGTTATTCGCTGCAAAATGGAAATTTGCAAATCCTCACAATGAAGGGCCAGGTTCTGGGCGGAGAACTTGCGGCAAAGAACGGCGAGCTGAATTTGAGTGGACAGTCCGGTTCGCATTTAAGCGCGACGCTCTCGAATGTTTCTCTCCGCGATGTAAGCGAGGCGCTTCCGAAGGGACCTTACGATCGACTGTCGCTTTCTGGGCGCACGGATCTTACCGCCCAACTTTCCTGGGCCAGCCATTTCAGCGACCTAGCAGTTAAGTCGCGCGCAAGCATTTACTCGCCGCCGCACGCGCGTTTGCGCGGCGGGCAAATTCCCCTGAACGGTGTTGTGCAAGTTTCCTATAGCGGAGCGCGCAATCGGGCTTCTTTTGGCAACTCACATCTGCGAATTGGTGAAACGACGATTTCGGTCGACGGTCTGCTCAGCAAGAACTCGAATTTGAAGCTGGCGCTCGCCACCAGCAATCTTCAGCAGTTCTCCGAGCTTGCCGCGCGCATCGAACAAGCGATGAGCGCATCCCAGGGGTCGGCTCCTTTCCAGATGCCGAACGTGAGCGGTAGCGCTCATTTCGAAGGCCGCGTAAACGGTTCGCTGCGGAACCCGCAGCTGCATGGGCATGTCTCCGGCAAAAACGTAGGGATTCGTTCCGCCGAGCTGAAGACAATTCAAGCGAACGTTGACCTTTCGCCCCAGAAAGCGTCTTTGAGCAACGGAGTTCTGGTATTGCCGAGGCACGGGCGAATTCAGTTCGAAGCTTCCGCCGAACTGAAACATTGGTCGGTTACGCCATCAAGCCCGATCATGCTGCGCGCGGCCGTTAGTAATTTACATATTGCGAAGGCGCAAACGCTGGCGAACATGAATTATCCGGTGAGCGGAATTGTCTCCGCGAATATCTCGCTAGCGGGCACGAAGCAAAGTCTATCATGCCACGGATGGATACGAATCGCGAACGCGTCGGCGTGGAAGCAGGCGATCACTCTGGCGACCGTCAACTTTCACGGAAGCGCGTCCTCGATGCAAGCGGCCCTGGCGGTGGAAACCCCCGCCGGGCCGCTCAGTGGAACGATCGTGTACGACCCGACTTCCAAGCACTACCAGCTGCGGATGAACACAACGGGCATCGAGTTGGCTCAACTCGAATTCGTCCACGAGCGGCACCTGCCCGTCACTGGAACTCTTGTGGCCAGCGCCAGTGGCAGCGGATCGATTGCGAATCCGCAACTTTCCGCCAACCTCCGCATTCGCCAACTTGAGTTTCGTGGAGAGACGATTTCAAACGCCGAATCGCAGCTGAATCTTGCGGGCGGGCGACTGAACTTCACCGCCCACGCAGACGCTTTCAGCGGAACGCTGCAATCCCAAGGCCAAGTGGAGCTCACCGGCGAGTACATGACTTCCGCGACGCTCAACATCCATTCAATTTCCGTGGGAACGCTGGCGGCAAGCTACATCGCGAAATCTCAACGGGGGCTGAAAGGCAACGCTGACGTTCATGCCGAAATTCAAGGACCGCTCAAAAACCCCTCGCAGCTGGTAATTCGCGCAGACGTTCCGGTTATGTCGATTGCGTATCAGAAGGTCCACGTTGCACTGGTTCGCCCGCTGCAGATGGAATATCGCGACGGTCTCGCGACGATTCAGAAGTCGGAGGTCAAAGGAACCGGCATCGATCTGACGTTCCAGGGCGCCATTCCAGTGAAGAGCGCAGCACCGTTCAAAATAGCGGCGAACGGAAACTTGAATATGAACCTGTTGCAGCAGATGACCACCGGAATTCAGAGCTCGGGCCAGATGCAAGTGGCTATCGCGGGAGAAGGCACTCTTTCGAATCCCTCATTGCATGGAAATCTTCGACTTCAGAACGTTTCGCTGACGACGGCTTCCCTGCCCGCGGCTGTGAATAGCATTAACGGCGACATTGAGCTTTCAGGAAACCGGCTGCAGATCGCCACTCTAAGCGGCAGCGTAAATGGCGGCTCGATGACGGCGCAAGGCGCCGTGACGATGGGATCGAACCCTTCGTTCGACCTTGCCGTGGACGCGAAATCAGTAGACTTTAACTATCCGGCGGCAATTCGGACGAGAGTCGACGCCAACCTGCGGCTCAACGGCTCGACTTCGCATGCCGCGCTGACCGGTCGCGTGGTGATCGATTACCTGGGATTTACGCAGCAACAGCTGGACGTGACCTCTTTGGTCAGCCAATTCAGCTCGTCGTCGGGCGGCGGGCCGTCGACTCCCTCGGCATTTGAGAAAAACACGTCGCTGAACATCGCCATCCAATCGTCAAGTATGCTAACCCTCGCGAGCAATCAATTGAGCATCCAAGGCGCGGCAAATCTGAATTTGGTCGGAACGTTGGCCGATCCCGTGGTGCTGGGGCGGACCACACTCACCGGAGGCGAACTTTTCTTTCTCGGCAAGCGCTACGAAATCAAGAGTGGCACGATCCAATTTGCGAATCCGACGGAAACCAGCCCGTCCGTGAATCTCTACGCGACCACGACCGTAAATCAATACGACATCTCGCTGCACTTCATTGGCCCAGTGAGTGAAATGAAAACCAGTTTCACGTCTACTCCGCCGTTGCCCCCGGCGGATATCATCAACCTGCTGGCGTTTGGACAAACCACGGAAGAAGCGGGTGCCAGTACAACGCCGGGGTCGCTCGGGGCGGAGTCCGTGCTGGCGCAGGGCGTGGCCAGCCAGATCAGCGGAAAAATCCAGAAATTGGCTGGCATTTCGCAACTGTCGATCACCCCGGTGATCGCCGCCACCGGACAACAGAATCCCGGGGCGCAAGTGGCCATTCAGCAGCGCGTATCAGGGCGGCTGCTGGTCACGTTTACGACGAACACGGCAGAAACGCAGAGCACGGCCGTCCAGGTGCAATACCAGCTCGGCCACGGGCTATCGATTTCCGTGTTGCGGGATCAGTACGGCGGATACGGAGTCGACGTGCACCTTCACAAATCGTTCTAGCAAAACCCATGGAATATTTTCGCTCTGCTCTATGAGTGAGACGATTACGGCGTGCTCATGGTCGGTTGAAACGCGGCGGTCTGCAGCGCTTGATGGAA
>DATLSB010000086.1:0-6129 GCA_035534415.1 Candidatus Dormiibacterota bacterium
GCGCCGCCCGCACTCCCATCGGCCGCTTTCTCGGAGGCCTCGCGCCGCTCTCCGCCACCGAACTCGGCGCCAAAGTGGTCGCCGAATCCGTCCGCCGTGCGGGTATTGACGCGCAGCAAGTCGACGAAGCCATCATGGGCAACGTGGTCCAAGCGGGCCTCGGACAAAATCCCGCGCGCCAAGCCGCTCTTCGCGGCGGACTCCATCCGCGCGTCGCGGCTATGACCATCAACAAAGTGTGTGGCTCGGGACTCAAAGCCGTCGCCCTCGCCGCGCAAGCCGTCGCGCTCGGCGAATCCGAAGTCGTCGTCGCCGGCGGCATGGAGTCCATGTCCAACTGCCCCTATCTTCTGAAAGGCGCGCGCACGGGCTTCCGCCTCGGTAATCAGGAAATCCTCGACTCGATGATTGTCGACGGACTCTGGGACGTGTACGAAAACTTCCACATGGGCATGACCGCCGAGCTGGTCGCCGAAAAATACCAAATCTCGCGCACCGAGCAGGACCAATACGCCCTCGATTCCCATCGCAAAGCTGTGCGCGCCACGAAATCCTGCTTCGTCAGCGATCAGATTCTGCCCATCGAAATTCCGCAAAAAAAGGGCGCGCCCATCGTCATCAAGTTTGACGAATCGCCCCGCGAAGACACCTCGCTCGAAGCGCTCGCCAAACTCAAGCCCGCCTTCAAAAAAGACGGCACCGTCACCGCAGGAAATGCCCCCGGCACCAATGACGGCGCCGCCGCGCTCGTCGTCACCAGCGAACGCGCCGCCGCAAAGTTCGGCAAGCAGCCCATGGCGCGCATCGTCGCGCAAGCCGTCAGCGGCGTCGAACCCAAATGGGTGATGATGGCGCCCGTCGAAGCCGTCGAAAAGCTGCTCGTGAAAACTGGCTGGGACCGCGATCGCGATGTCGATCTCTACGAGCTAAACGAAGCCTTCGCCGTCGCCGCCATCGCCGTCACGCGCGAGCTGCATCTCAACGCCGAAAAAGTAAACGTGAATGGCGGCGCGGTAGCGCTCGGCCATCCCATCGGCGCATCCGGCGCGCGCATTCTCGTCACCCTACTCTACGAATTGCAGCGCCGCAACCTAAAACGCGGCATCGCCGCCCTCTGCCTAGGCGGCGGCAACGCGGTAGCCCTAGCCATCGAACGCCCATAGCTAAAATCGAAGTACCGCCAAGGTTTTCCGGGTGCCGATTCTTCGCGGTTTCCGCGAAGGGTGCGGATCTCGTGACGCGTCGTCGCCGCCGAACACCCATTCCCTCGGCCGCCCGCCAAAGAGTCTGTCATCCCGAACCCGTCTGCCTGTCTTTGGCAAACGGCGTGAGGGATCTGCTTTTGGATTTTTTCCGGCGCCGGTTCCATTCATCTCGTGAACAGTGTGCCTTGGCATCAGACAGCGCTTCGCCCGCGCTAATCCGTGCGATACAATCCCCGCCGTGTACTGGCTAACTGCGGCGTGGAATATCGCCCCGGATTCAGGCGCTGCTCCGATTGCCATGTAGAGCTGGTGGAAGAACTGCCTTTGAATAGGACAACGCCGGGCGCTGAGGAAATATATGTCCGCGCTCCGGCACTCGCCTACGGCCTGCCGATAGCAGTAATAGTTTTCTTCGTGGCCGCTATTTTCACTGGTCCGAAAAGCATGGTCCGACCGTACGTGCTCTTCACTGTGTTGGTAATCATTCTTATATCGAACTGTGGAACTATTTGGATGTTGTACCAGCTGATTCGCTTCGAAAAGAAACCGCGGCGTTACGCACCGCTCGCTCTTATTCCCTATTCTTTCTACTGGTACTACTACGTTCGGATAGCCGGACGTCGTAGGTCCATCGCCGCCGCCGACGGACCTCCTCATCGGTCGTCCGGCAGCCGACTCCGTTACTATGCGTTGATCGCTCTTGCGTACGCGGGGGGGCGCGGCATCGGCTATCGCCGGAACGCAGTCACATAACGGCCTGTTGCTGGTCCCGCTCGTGATTTTAGATTTCATCGCATGTTTTGGAACGATCTGGATGATGTATCAGGCCGTATGTTTCGAACCAAGTCCCTTTCGGTACATGCTTCTGGCAATTCTGCCGTTTGCTTTCGTCTGGTATTACGTCAAGCGCACTGGTGCGGGTTCGTTTGAGCGGGTCCCGATCGCCCTCCGCACACAGGTGATAGGCTCCCAATGATGGTGCGGCGCTACGTGGCGATAAGGTTCACGGATACGCCATTTGCGCGCTAAAATAACCCTCATGTTCTGCCCTAAATGTGGTGTGGAGTATCGTCCAGGTTTCAAGCGTTGTTCCGATTGCGACGTTGATCTTGTCGCAACCCTTCCACCGCGCGCGAAAGTGCCCGGAAAATCGAACGACCACGAGCCTCCGGTGGCCGTGTGGCGCGGTGACGATCCTGTGGCGTTCAGCGCGGCGCTCGCAGCCGTTGAAGAGGCTGGCATCCCGGCGCGCGAATTTTCCCGGCACGACCAGTTCGTGCAAATTCCGGCCATCCAGCCGAGCGAGCTTGCCATTCTGGTGCACCCGGATAACGCCGCGCTCGCTGAGAGTGTTATTCGCGAAGCGCTGAAGCCCGGCCCCGAGGGAACAGAACCCGCTTAGCGCCGGCAGCCAAGCACAAACGCGTCACGGCCCGGCATCACCATGGCGGAAGCCCATGTGGAGTGCGGCGGCTTGCCGCCGCTGTTTCTAGCGGCTGCACGACTTGTGCACAAATGCAGCCGCAGTTTCACCGGCGCGGCATTCCTTGCCCGCGCTTTCCGTTTTGGCGCGTCAGCCCCGGGTTCCCGGCACGCGCTTTTGCGTACTGGGGTGGTACTCCGCTATCATGTTCGCGACCATGTCCGCCGACTCAATCAAAACCGTCGCCATCCTCGGCGCTGGGACCATGGGCAACGGCATCGCCCACGTGTTCGCGCGTTCCGGCTACCGCGTCCTCCTTCGCGACGTCGATAAAAAGTTCCTCGATCGCGCCGTCGACACCATCTCTAAAAATCTCGACCGCGAAGTCGCCAAAAACAAAATTTCCGCCGACGATAAATCCCAGGCTCTCGCGCGCATCCAGCCAGTCACGGACAACGTCGCCCTGGTCGGCGCTGATTTCGTCGTCGAAGCCGTACCCGAACAGCTCGATCTGAAAATCCGTCTGCTGAGGGACGTGGACGCCGTCGTCGGTCCCGGCGTGATTCTTGCTTCGAATACATCGTCGATTTCGATCACCCAGCTCGCTGCCGCCACCAGTCGCCCGGACCGCTTCATCGGCATGCATTTCATGAATCCCGTCCCGATGATGACGCTGGTCGAAGTGATCCGCGGCGCCGCCACCAGTGACGACACGTTCGCCACCACCACGGCGCTCTGCGAAAAGCTCGGCAAAGTCGCCGTCGCCGTCAACGATTCGCCCGGCTTCATCTCCAATCGCGTGCTCATGCCGCTCATCAACGAAGCCGCTTTCGCGGTGATGGAAGGAGTCGCCGAGCCCGAAGCGGTCGACACCGTGATGAAGCTCGGCATGAATCATCCAATGGGCCCGCTGCAGCTCGCGGATTTTATCGGCCTCGACGTCTGCGTCGAAATTCTCGATGTGCTGCTGCGCGGCTTTGGCGATCCGAAATATCGCGCCTGTCCGCTGCTGCGCAAATACGTCGCCGCCGGCTGGCTCGGACGCAAATCCGGCCGCGGCTTTTACATCTACCCTTAACTCGCAGTTCTCGCTCTGCATCTTGTGTCTCAGCCATGCATAACGTGCCGCAGCGGTTGACATGCGCGTCCACTCGGGCAACTCTGCACGCACGCCAGCCGCACAGCCTCTGCCCAAACGCGATCACCACCGTTGTCATTCTGAGGGGCAGCCTTTGCCACGAAGAATCCCTCTTCAGCTGCCAAGCGCGCCGCGCCAGCGGTCATCCTCGATGGGCAGTTAGCCAAAGGCTGCCAATGCTTGACAGCTCGTACGCACTCCGGGCAACCTCATTACTGGCGCTCGAATCCTTAGACAATCTGCCTGAGCAGACGACCAACCAATCCATGGCCATCCGACACGCACCGTCCAAGTCGCGCCGCCGGCTGAGGCAATCGCGCGCGCTGGTTGTAGCCGCAGCCGCGCTCGCCGTGGCGGCCTGCGCCGTGCGCCTCGCCCGCGCACAGGACTCGCAGTCTCCTTCCAGCTCTCCCGAGCCGCAGTTGCATCATCTCCCGGCTCCTGCTCCGGCCGGAAAAATCACCTCGCACGTAAAACTCGTCACCCTCTACGCCACGGTGCTCGATAAGCACGGCAAAATCGTCCCCACGCTCACCAAGGACGATTTCCTCCTCGATGAAGACGGCCGCCCGCAAACCATCTCCCATTTCGTCGTGCAGACGGACGTGCCGCTCACACTCGGCCTTCTCGTTGACACAAGCTTCAGCCAGCGCGCCGTCCTCGTCCCAGAGCGCGAAGCCAGCTACACCTTCCTCGATCACATGCTCACCGGAAAGGACGTCGCCTTCGTCATCCATTTCGACCGCGAAGTCGAGTTGCTCCAGGATCTGACCTCCTCGCGCCCGAAACTTCAGACCGCGCTGCAGCTCCTGCAAACGCCGCCGCCCGATGACAACAGTGGAGGAACTGGCGGCGGCAATCCGGGCGGGCGTCGCGGTATTGGCGGCGGCACGCATCTCTACGACGCGATCTGGCTCGCCTCCGCTCAGCTAATGGCCAAGCAGCACGGACGCAAAGCCATCTTCGTGCTATCCGACGGCGTCGATCGCGGCAGCAAGGAATCTCTGGCCACGGCCATCGAAGCCGCGCAGAGCGCCGATACCGCCGTTTACACCATCTATTTTGCTGGCCACGAAGGCGAGGATCGCGGCAATCGCGAACATCACCGTCGCGGCGGCTGGGGCATGGGCGGGCCCATGGGTTATCCCGGCGGAGGTTACCCCGGTGGCGGCGGTGGCAACGGCGGCGGAGGGAATCGCTACCCGCGCGAAGCGCGCGTCGACGGCAAGAAAATCCTGCTGCAAATTTCCCAGCAGACCGGCGGCATCATGTTCGAAGTTTCAAAAAACCTGCCGCTCGACAAAATCTACTCGGTCGCCGAAGAGGGCTTGCGCAACCAGTACGAAATCGGCTACACGCCCAATCCGCCCGACGCCGATTCCGGCTACCACACCATCCATCTCACCGCCAAGAAAAAGGGCCTAAGCGTCCAAGCCCGCCAGCGCTACTACTCCGGCCCGTAGCGCGCCAACCTTTCGCGCAGCCTCACCCGCGCGAAATTGTCGCGCCGAACATCCCTCGCGATTGCCTTACAGCCCGCTCAGCCGAATCGATCCTCCGCTGGTCTGCATTTGCAGAGTCGCGCCGCCGGAGCCTAGCGTGCCGTGCAGCGCGTGATTGCGGCGCCAGTGTTTTCCAAAATTGTCTGCCTGGCGCAGAGGCAAATCGGAATTCACCGTTCCTCCGGAAGTGGCAGCGTCAATGTCCAAATTTGCCGCTGGATCGATCTTCACGTCGATGCTGCCTCCGGACGTGCCCAGCGACCCGCCGCTCGAATTTCCCTTGGTGAACACCGCCTGGACCGAGCCGCCCGAGGTGTGCGCGTCCACGCGCCCTGTCACTCCGTTGATGTGAACCCACCCGCCGCTGGTGAACGCGCGCAGCGCGCCGTCGATGGAGTCCGCCTCGATTCCTCCACCGGACGTGTGCAGCTCCGTGGCGCCGTGGATCGCGTTCGCGTGGATGCCGCCACCAGAAGTGCTCGCGCGCAAGTGGCCCGTCAACTGAGCCGCTTCGATGGACCCGCCGGAGGTGTGCAGCGAGGTGTCGCCATCCAGCGCGAACGCCTTAATGCCGCCGCCGCTGGTGGCGATGATCACCGTGGTATTTTTCGGCACGCGAATGTCGTAGTGCAGCCAGCTCCGGCCGAAGCCCGCGAAAAAGAAATCCCACGGATTCCGCGGCTTGGCTTGGACTTTCACGTCTCCCGGATTTTCCTCGAACTTGAAATCCACGTCGCGTTGAATGTCGTCGCGTGTGCTGGTGATGGCCACGTCCACGCCGCTCTCGGCGCTGCCCATCACGCTCACGCTGCCTCCAAACGCATACAACTCAAACTCCCCGCCCGGCGCCAGCTTCAGCTT
>DATLSB010000087.1:0-29975 GCA_035534415.1 Candidatus Dormiibacterota bacterium
GCTTGCCTGACATTTGTTTTGGTGCAAGCGATTAGAATTGGAAATGCTGGGGGAGGGGCACTGGGCACGAGTTTTTTAGGGGCGACGGCGTTGTATGATCGGCGGAACATGGAAAGCACAAGCAGAACTTCGCGTCCCGCGGGACAGGCGAAGGCGTGGCTGTCGTGGAGCACCGGGAAAGATAGCGCGTGGGCGCTGCATGTGGCGCGGCAAAGCGGCGCATTCGAGGTGGTGGCGCTGCTGACGACCGTGAACCAAACGCACGCGCGAGTGGCGATGCACTCCGTCCGGCAATCGCTGCTGGAACGGCAAGCGGCGGCAGTGGGGCTGCCGCTAGTGACCGTGCCGATTCCGTCTCCATGTCCGAACGAAGAATACGAGCGCGCGATGGCAGCGGCCATGGAGCGCGCGTCCGCGGAAGACGTGACGCACATGATTTTCGGGGATCTGTTTCTGGAGGACGTGCGGCGCTACCGAGAAGAAAAGCTGGCAGGATGCGGAATCGAGCCCGTATTTCCGCTTTGGGGCATTCCGACGCGGCAGCTTGCGGAAGAGATGATCGCCGGCGGAATGCGGTCGTACTTGACGTGTGTGGACCCTCGGAAACTCGACAAGTCGTTTGCCGGACGGGAATGGAACGCAGAGCTGCTAGCGAAATTGCCGGCCACCGTTGATCCATGCGGCGAGTTTGGTGAATTCCATACGTTTGCGTTCGCTGGACCGATGTTTAGCGAGCGCATTGATGTACGCCGCGGAGAAGTGGTGGATCGCGACGGGTTCGTGTTTGCCGATTTAGTTCCTGGTAGACAAGATGGCGTCTGATTCAACTTTTGGAACGGGAGAGAAAGAGAGAATCGTCGTCGCTTCGCTCTCCGTTTTCTGGAGTCCGATGGACTCCAACGGAATCCTGAGACCGGACCTCAGAATGAGAGCCGTTACGTGCGGGAAGATCGAGGGGCAAATGCGGGCCGGAGTTCCTGCCTGAAAAGCAATGCCCGCGCTGGTCCTGCTCGGCGTGCGACTCGAAAACGGCGGTTGCCGTATAATGCGCGGCAATGGTTTCCACGCCTCAGGTAGGGAAACGCAAGCGCCCCGGCCGGATTGCGCGCATGCGCGCGTCATGGCGGCGACTGACGGAGGGCCTGGAAGTTCAACAGCTCTGGGGCCAGTTTATATCCGAGACGAAGGCGAGCTACCGGCTCTACTCCGCGGATGTGGATTGGGACGAAGTAAGCCGCGGGCGCACGCGGTTTAGAAGGCTTTGGCGCTCCGTGAAGGCAGTATTTATGGCGATGCTGATGAAGCTTTCGCCTTCGCGGCGGGTGCTGCTGCTGATCGCCATCCTGCTGCTTATCGTGAACGACGTGCAATTCGGCCAGGGCCCGTCGGCGGTCGGGCTGAATACGGGCGATTTGGGCGTGCTCATTTTGTTCCTGCTGCTGGCGCTGGAACTGGCGGACCGCGTGACGATGAAACGCGACCTGGAAATCGCGCGGGAGATTCAGGAATGGCTGGTGCCCAGCCAGCCGCCAGTTTTTGCTGGCGTAGATATTGCTTTCGCTACGCGTCCACAGAACACCGTGGCTGGCGACTATTACGATGCTTTTGCGCGCACGCAGCCGGGGCAACTCGCCGTGGCGGCACCGCTTCTGGTGGCCGTGGCGGACGTGGCGGGCAAGAGCGTCCCGGCGGCGCTGCTGATGGCCACGTTTCAAGCGAGCCTGCGAGCTCTGGTCGCGACTCCCGCCACGCTGGAGGAGATCGTCACTGGGCTGGACCGCTACTGCCGGGCGCACAGCCTGGAAGGGCGGCGCTTCACGACCGCGTTTCTGGCGGAAATTGACGCGAAGACGCTGGAAATGACGTACGTGAACGCCGGCCATAACGATCCGATCCTTCGGCGGGCTTCGGGGGCCATCGAGCGGCTCGGCGTTGGCGGGCCGCCGTTCGGACTTCCTTTATTTACCGATTCCGAGAGTTTGTATCCCATTGGAAAAGTGAAGCTATCGGCGGGCGACCTGCTAGCGATCTTCACGGACGGAGTGGTGGAAGCGGTAGATGATTCCGGCGCGGAGTTTGGCGAGGGACGTCTGCTTACGTGCATCTACGGGTTGCCGCCACAGTCCGCAGGCGAAACGCTGAAACGCATCATCGGCGACGTGAATGCGTTCGCTGGTTACGCACGGCAGCATGACGACATCACCTGCCTGGTGCTGCGAGTGAGCGCGCCCGCTTCTCCATCGGCCAACGCGTAACCTCATTGAAGTCTTGATTTCGGCAAGTTGCAACGATTCAAGGGCTTGCGTGATCTATACTTGAGAGGATGGCAGCCATTCTAGTGGAGGGGTGCGCGACATGCGAAAGGCCTTTCTGTTTTCAGTTTTTGCGATAGCCCTCGGATTTTCAGTGGCAACGCTGCCGAGCGCCGCATCGGCTCAGATCTCCGTTGGAATTTCCGTGCGCATCGGGCCGCCGGCGCTCCCTGTGTACGTTCAACCGATCTGCCCGGGTGACAATTACATCTGGGCGCCTGGATATTGGGCGTATGGCCCGGATGGATATTACTGGGTTCCGGGGACTTGGGTGCTTGCGCCTGAACCGGGCCTGCTTTGGACTCCAGGTTGGTGGGGCTTCGCCGGCGGCGTTTACCTCTGGCACCCCGGATACTGGGGACGGCACGTTGGATTTTACGGCGGGATCGATTACGGCCACGGCTACTTCGGCGACGGATACGCGGGCGGCGAATGGCGGGGCGACCATTTTTACTACAACCGAGCGGTTTCGCGCGTGAACATCAACATCATTCACAATTCGTACGAGAATCGCAATTACCGGCGGGTGACGAGGAGCCGCGAGGCCTACAACGGCGGCCCGCACGGCGTGGATGCGCGGCCGACGCCCGAGCAACAGCGGTGGGATGGCGAGCGGCATATCCAGCGAACATCGGAACAGGATCGCCACGACATGCAAGCGCGCAACGATCGCTCGCTTCATTATTCGGATAATCACGGGCGTCCGCCGGTGGCGGCAACGCAGCGGCCGGGACAGTTTTCAGGTCCTGGCGTGGTTCGTCCTAGGGGCCGACCGAACAATCAGTTCCATCCGCCGACGAATCAGAATCGCGCGCGAGGAAATAACCAGGTGCAGCCTAACAATCGTCCCAACAATCGCGGCCAGCAGAACCGCAACTTCGCCCCACCGCAAAACGAGACACGCCCGGGCGAGAACCGCCAGGCGCAGCCTAACAATCGCCCCAACAATCGCGGCCAGCAGAACCGCAACGTGGCGCCGCCGCGGAACGAGCAGCGCGGGAATCGTCCCCAGGCGCAGCCGCGCCAGCAAGCACCGCGTGGAAACCAAGCGCGTCCGCACAACGAGCAGCCGCGCGGCAACCAACGCGGCAAGCGCGGCAATGGTGGCGGCGATCAAGGCGGCCACGGTCAGGACAACGGGCACCACTAGACAGTTCGCCCAAACCGGAGTTATACGAGGGGGGCTAAAAACCCCGCCTTTTTATTGTTCACGATTCGGCGAATTCATCAGGCGACTTTGCCGAATGTGGCCCGATCGGCCGGAGACGCGAACTGTTTTTCGGCAGCCGCAACGTCCACCAGAGTCTTCAACAGCGAGTCCGGGTTGAGGCTGATCGAGTCGATCGCTTGTTCGACGAGGAAACGCGCGAATTCGGGATAATCACTCGGGGCCTGGCCGCAGATGCCGATTTTCTTGGCATTCCGCTTGGCCGCTTGGATCGCCATGCGGATCATTTTGAGAACGGCTTCGTTGCGCTCGTCGAAGAGCGGCGCGAGAATTTGCGAGTCGCGATCGAGACCCAGCGTAAGCTGCGTAAGATCGTTGGAGCCGATCGAGAAGCCATCGAAGACCTGGAAAAACTCGTCCGCTAGTATGACGTTGGCTGGAATCTCGCACATGACGTAAACCTGCAATCCGTTTTTGCCGCGCTCCAAACCGTGCTTGGCCATTTCCGCCAGGACCGCACGGCCCTCCGCGACGGTGCGGCAGAAGGGAATCATCAAGATGACGTTGGATAGGCCCATTTCCTCGCGAACGATTTTCATGGCCTGGCATTCCAGCGCAAATCCTTCGCGATAACGCTCGTGGTAGTAGCGCGAAGCTCCGCGCCATCCAATCATCGGGTTATCTTCCAGCGGCTCGAACTGTTGGCCACCGAGAAGGTGCGCGTATTCGTTGGACTTGAAGTCCGAGAGCCTGACGATCACGGGTTTCGGGTAAAAAGCCGCGGCGATCAGCCCGACTCCTTGGGCCAGCTTCTCGACGAAGTAGCGCGGTTTGTCATCGTAGCCTGCGGTCAATTGGCTTAATTGCGATTTCACTTTGGGATCGGCGATCTGATCAAAGTGCACCAGCGCGAGAGGATGCGCCTGAATGTGGTTTGCGATGATGAACTCGAGTCGCGCGAGGCCTACGCCGTCGTTGGGAATGGCTGCAAGGTTGAAGGCGTCTTCGGGGTTGCCGATGTTCATCAGGATTTGGGTGCGCGGGCGCGGCAGTTGATGGAGCGCCAGCTCCGAAACTTCAAAGAGAAGCGCGCCATCATAGACGTAGCCAATTTCACCCTCCGCGCAGCTAACAGTGATTTCCTGGCCATCTCGCAGCATGCCGGTGGCCTTCTCCGTGCCGACAATCGCGGGGATTCCCAACTCACGGGCGATGATAGCGGCATGGCAGGTGCGGCCACCCTGGTTGGTGACGATGGCAGCCGCTTTCTTCATGATGGGTTCCCAGTCGGGGTCCGTTTTGTCTGTAACCAGAATTTCGCCGGTTTGGAATTCGCCCATGCGCGGCGCATCCAGAATCAGCCGCGCTTTGCCGACTCCGATCGCTTCGCCCACGCTATGGCCGCTGACCAGGCGTTTCCCGGGCGACTTCAAACGGTAGGATTTCAAGGTCAGTTTGGTCTTGCGCGATTGCACCGTTTCCGGACGCGCCTGGACGATGAACATTTGGCCGGTGATGCCATCTTTCGCCCATTCCATGTCCATGGGCGTGTGATGTCCATTCACAGCCGAGTAGTGTTCCTCGATCGCGCAAGCCCATTGCGCCAACTGCAGAATTTCGGAGTCTTGAAGAACGAGTTTCGTGCGCTCGCTTGGCGCTACGGGAACATTCTTGGTGGATCGGGAACCGCCCACGTCGTAAACCAGCTTCGATTCCTTGCTGCCGACCGTTTTCGAAAGGATGGGCCGAAAACCCTGAAGGAGAGTGGGTTTGAAAACCATGTATTCGTCGGGATTGACGGAACCTTGGACGATGTTTTCTCCCAGCCCGTAGGAACCGTTGATCAGCACGGCATCGGTGAAACCGCTTTCCGTGTCAATTGAAAACATCACGCCAGAGCAAGCCAGATCGGAGCGCACCATTTTTTGCGCGCCGATGGAGAGAGCGACGCGCAAATGATCGAAACCATGACTCTGCCGATAGAAAAACGCGCGGTCGGTGAAGATCGAAGCGAAACATTTTTTGCAGGCTTCGAGCAAGCTGGGAAGGCCGCGCACGTTGAGAAACGTTTCGTGCTGGCCAGCGAAGCTGGCGTCGGGTAGATCTTCCGCGGTAGCGCTGGAGCGAACGGCCACGTCCGTGTTGCCGCCGTATTCTTCGCATAATCGCGCGTAGGCTGCGCCAACTGCTTGCTCCAAATCATCTGGGATGCGAGCTTCCAGAACCATGGCCCGCGCCTGGCTCGCGATGGCTTGGAGTTGAGGCAAATCTTCCACAGACAAGCCGCTGAACAGTTTCTCCAATCGCACGTCGAGACCGTTGAAAGCCAGAAAATGCTGATAGGCGCTAGCCGTAGTGGCAAATCCGTTGGGCACGCGAATTCCCTTGGTGCGCAAACTTCGAATCATTTCGCCGAGGGAAGCATTCTTACCGCCCACGATGGGGACGTCCGCGATACCGCAATCCTGGAACCAGACCAGCAGCGACTGGTGAGGCTCGCTGGCGCTTGGGACGTCCGAGACGTTGACCGCGCTGTTCGCGGATTCTTTGGCGACTGGTTTCATGTGGCTGCTCCTGGTTGGCGCGGTGCCATTCAAGGGTCGTTAGCTTCCGCGTGTTTTTTGGCCGATTTCGCCTAGATCCCGGCACATTTCATTTTCCACTCTCGAGAGAAGGGCGACTGTGACGCGAATCACACTTTCCGGTGACCTGCGGGCGTGGCGCACGATGCGGAGAATGGTCTACACTTCGCACCGGCGGGCTATGGTTCGCGCGACTGCTTAGACGAGCGCGCGCGGCGGTGCGAAGCCTGGCGGAATGGGAATCGAATCGATGGCTGGCAGCTTGTTCAATCCGCTCCCGATGCTTCCGCAGGAAGCGACCAAGATTTTGTTGACGCTCGCGTTTTCCGCGCTGATCGGGCTGGAGCGCGAGGAGCATAAAGCCACCGCGGACAAGTTCATTTTTGGCGGCATCCGCACGTACCCGCTAATCGGGCTACTAGGATATGCGCTTGCGATGCTCTCTGGATCGCAGCTGATTCCAGCGAGCGTTGGCTTCGCGGTGATTGGCGGCTTTCTTTGGCTTTCCTACCAGCACAAATTGCAGAGAGTAGAGGGAGCAGGGATCACCACGGAACTTTCGGCGCTGGCCACGTATGTGATGGGAGTGCTGGTGGCGCTGGGGCACTTTTGGGTTGCCGGCACCATCAGCATCCTGAGTGTGCTGCTACTCGAATTGAAGGTTTTTCTGGAGGGACTTTCCCGGCGGATTCCTGCGGAGGAAATTTTCACCTTTTCGAAGTTTCTGTTTTTGACCGTCGTGATTCTGCCGATCGTTCCCGATCAGAATTTTGGACCGTACCATATCAATCCGTTCAAGACGTGGTTGGTGGTGGTTGCGGTCAGCACGATTTCCTACATAAGCTATCTGCTGCAGATATGGACGAAGGGGCGCGGCGGAATCGTGCTTTCGGCGCTTTTAGGAGGAGCGTATTCGTCGACGCTTACCACCATTGTGCTGGCCAAGCGAGCTCGCGAAGCGAAGGCCTCTCCGCGTCTTTTCACCGGCGCGATTCTGATGGCTTCGGGCGTGATGTACATTCGTCTCGCCGTTCTGATCGGGATATTTAATCGCCAACTGCTTCGCAGCGTGGGCTGGCCGCTGCTTGCGCTTGCGGCGATTGGACTGGCGGTCGGATGGATTTGGAGCCGCCTGCCGGACGAGCCCTCCCACGAGCTGACGAAGGAATACGTTCCGCGCAACCCGCTGGAACTTTGGGCCGCGCTGCTTTTCGGCGGACTTTTCATCGCCATGCTGGTGCTCACGAGTTTGGCGGTGATCCATCTGGGACGCGGCGGCGTGTTCGGCCTGGCGGGATTGATGGGACTTAGCGACATCGACCCGTTCGTGCTAAGCCTCACGCAGTCGGCCGGCGCGATCGCCTCGATCGCTGTGGCGAGTTCCGCAATCGTGATCGCCGCCGCAAGCAATTCTCTGGTGAAAGGCGTCTACGCGTTCGGGTTTGCGGATCGCAGAACCGGCGTTCAGAGTCTTTGCCTGCTGGTTGGCTTTTCGATTATCGGGTGCCTGCCGCTGATCTGGATGCTGTAAGTATTAGCGCCGTTGGTCCGTTTTTTTCCTCAGGTATTCCACGCATTGAGTCATATCACTGATGCGCTCCACAATTGCGGTGATTACCTCGAAGAGTTCGAGGGCATCCCGTATGTCGCAGATTCTCGGAGGAATATAGCTACTGCGGCGCGACGAGGCTCCGGCACAGGCATCGTATCAGTATGGCGATCGGTCCAGCCACGGATGGATCACAAGCATTCATGGCCGATGGATCAACTGCGAATGTTGGCCCGGCCAGGAGAAGCACAGATGTTGTCGCTAAGATTAAGTTACAGCAGCAGTCTCGCACGCGTGTTGCGGTGGATGCGCGGCGAATCCCTGATTCCCTCAATTAGCGTGGCTACGTTAGCTTCCCTTTCCGATCGCGCCGGCGAGAGCCTTATTTTATTCGACCTGCGAGACCTGCGGGAGATCGAGCGGAATGGTTTTAGCATTCCGGGTGCTCTCCTCACGTTCAACATCGACTTACGCGCACTGACCCGGTGGATTCCGCGGGATTCCACCGTGGTATTGTTCGTGGAGGAGACGATGCCGGCGCACGATGCGCGGCTTCGTATCCCCTCGAGAAAGTTGGACTTGTTTGTGTTGGAAGGAGGACTGCAGTCGTGGCGAAACGCCGGGATGCCGTTGGAACCTGTGGCTCTCAGCGACCGCAGATGGGTCGATAACAGATGAAGCTTTCGCCGGTGCGGAAGCAGGGCGGCTTGCGCAGAGGCGTCATCCTCAAGGGCGCGCGGGAGGCGAGTTGATTTACTTTCGCCCGCACGCGTGTTTCCCACTTTACGTTCACCCTAACGTGAAACTTCCCACAACATAGTTTTAACATTGCGTCGACAATCGTGTGGCAATCTTAAGTCGCGTTTTGCTGAACCTGGAGTGTGAGCGAGGTCACTGCCTCGCCGACTCGGAGACGCAGATGCTAGATGCGTTGGCATGTCTTGCCCGCCAGCGCTGCGCGAAAGGTTGCGACATGGAAGACTCGGCACGCGAGAACCTTCAAGAAAACAGCACTTCCAAAGCTCTAACGGAGTTGGCGCTCGATCTGCGTTCGTCGTTTCATCATGCCGCGGACAAGCTCTGGGAATGGCTCGATCCCGAACTTTGGCACGCTACGCATAATCCGTGGATCGTGTTGCAAACAGTCTCGCCGGCGAGCCTTGAAAGTGTCACGAAGAAGCCCGAATTCCGGTCGCTATTGTCCGAGGTCCATCAAGGCCGCCGCGCTTTCGACCGATCTGAGGAGTGGTTCCAGAAAACGCACGCCAATTCCGGACTAAAAAATGTCGCGCTTTTCTCCATGGAGTTCATGTTGAGCGAGGCGCTTCCGATCTATTCAGGCGGCCTGGGAAACGTTGCCGGCGATCAGTTGAAAGCGGCTAGCGATCTTGCGGTTCCCATCACCGGAATCGGCCTTCTTTATCAACAAGGATATTTCCGCCAGGAAATTGATTCAGAGGGCCGGCAGCAGGCGATCTATCCCTATAACGATCCAGGACAGTTGCCGATCTCTCCCTTGCGCGAAAAGGGCGGCGAATGGCTGCGGTTGCGCATCGATTTTCCCGGCGCGAAGCTGTGGCTGCGGACGTGGGAGGTCAGGGTGGGGCGCGCGAAGTTGTACCTGCTGGATACCAACGATCCCGAAAATCTTCCCTCGCATCGCGGAATCGCCAGCGAACTCTACGGAGGCGACGACGAGCTGCGCCTGAAGCAGGAACTCGTGCTAGGTATCGGCGGCTGGAGGCTTCTGGAAAGCTTGGGTACGCAGCCAGAAGTTTGCCACCTGAATGAAGGACACGCCGCGTTTGTGGTTCTGGAGCGCGCGCAATCTTACATGGCCGCGAATCACGTATCTTTCGAACTAGCTCTTAGCATCACACGCTCAGGAAATCTCTTTACCACGCACACCCCCGTGGCAGCGGGCTTCGACCGCTTCCATCCCGAGCTGATGGCGAAATACTTCAAAAGCTATGCGGAAAATAAGCTCGGAATACCATTCGACGGTCTCCTCGCGCTCGGACGGCGCGATCCGAATGATCCCGCCGAGCCGTTCAACATGGCATACCTTGCCGTCCGCGGGAGTGGCGGCGTAAACGGCGTCAGCAGGCTGCATGGCCAGGTCAGCCGGCGGATTTTCCAGCCTCTGTTTGCTCGCTGGCCGGAGGCGGAAGTGCCAGTGACGCACGTTACGAACGGCGTACACACGCCCACGTGGGATTCCGAGGCGGCCGATCGCATTTGGGAGAAATGCTGCGGCAAAGGACGTTGGCGCGGAGAGTTGAAGGCGGTCGACGAAGACTTGCGGAAGGTGAGCGACGGCGAGCTTTGGCAGCTTCGCTCCGACGGACTCAAAGCCCTGGTGGAGTACATTCGAGGACGCCACGTTCGCGAACTTGCGGGCCGCGGCGCGTCGGAAGAAGCTTTAGCCCAAGCCGCGCAAATCCTGGACGCCAACACACTGACGTTGGGCTTTGCCCGCCGGTTTGCTACCTACAAGCGGCCGACGCTGCTGCTGCACGACCGGGAGCGGCTGATTCAAATTCTCTGCAACCGCGAGCGCCCGGTCCAGTTAGTCCTGGCAGGAAAAGCGCATCCACGCGACACCGCCGGGCAAGCGATGGTCCAAGAATGGGTCCAGTTCGTGCAGCGCCCGGAGGTGCGGCCACGAGTTGTGTTCTTGGGCGACTACGACGCACTGATGGCCGAACATCTCGTTCAGGGCGTGGACGTTTGGGTCAACACGCCGCGGCGTCCATGGGAAGCGAGCGGCACGAGCGGCATGAAGGTACTGGTGAATGGCGGACTGAACCTTTCGGAGTTAGACGGGTGGTGGGCGGAGGCGTATTCGCCAGAAGTAGGATGGGCGCTTGGAGACGGACTGGAGCACGACAGCGATCCCGCCTGGGATGCTGTCGAAGCGAATACGCTCTACGACCTGATCGAAAATCAGATCGCCCCCGAATTTTACGAGCGGGATGAACGCGGAATTTCGCGCAAATGGGTTTCGCGCATGCGCGAGAGCATGGCACGGCTGACGCCCGCATTTTCCACCAACCGAGTGGTCCGCGAGTACACCGAACACCACTACTTGCCCGCGGCGGCGGCATTTCGCAAGCGCGCCCAGAACGAAGGGGCGATTGGGAAGGAACTGTTGAAGTGGCAGCAGGAACTCAGCCGGCACTGGTCCTCGATACGATTCGGTACGAGCATGCTCATTCGAAGTGAGAAAGAATATTTGTTTCAGGTTCAAGTATTCCTGGGAGATCTCGATCCGAATACGGTAGACGTGGAACTCTACGCAGAGGGACGAGATGGCGGTGGGCCTGCCGTTCAGAAGATGGATCGCGGCGACCAGCTCATCGGTTCCGTGAACGGATTCGTATACGGCGCGCGGATTCCGGCAAGCCGTCCTGCGGTCGATTACACGCCGCGAGTGGTTCCTGCGCATCCGGACGCGTTAATTCCGCTGGAAGCGGGGTTTATTTGCTGGCATGACGCGCCGTCGTGGCGCGATGAGGAGCGGCCGTAGCGTCAGGATGCGTGTGCTTGCGCAATCCTCCTCTGCGTACGCCGAAGCTGGATTGGTCGATCGGGTCGGGCGCAGATTTGTAAAGTGCGACGACCAGCGTGTAGCGACTCGCTTGCTATAATGGCGTATGAGAATTTTATTGTTCAGCGGCAAAGGCGGAGTGGGGAAAACCAGCCTGGCCGCCGCCACAGGCGTGCGGCTCGCCGAGCTCAACTACCGCACGCTGGTAATGAGCATCGACCCGGCTCATAGCCTGGCCGATTCGTTTGACTTGGGACTGCATCTATTTGACGAAGCCACTTCCGATCCCTTCCCAATCGACGATCGTCTTTCGATTTTCGAACTCAACATTCAAAAAGAAATAAAGCGGCACTGGCAGGAAATTTCCGCGTATGTGAGTTCGGTGCTGCGCGCCACAGGGCTGAGCGGGGTGGAAGCGGAAGAGCTGGCGATTTTGCCGGGCATGGAAGAGCTCAGCGCGATGATGTACATCAACCAGTATCGCCGCGAGCAGCGGTACGACGTGATCGTACTGGATGCCGCCCCCACGGCCGAATCGCTGCGCTTCATCAGCATGCCTTCGACGCTGGATTGGTACATGAAGCATATCTTCCCGTTTCAGCGGAATCTGCTCAAAGCGGTGCGGCCGATCGCTAATCGCGTGGCACCTTTCGAGCTGCCCACGGACAGCTACTTCGCCAATATCCGCGAGCTATTTGAAAAGCTCGATGGCGTCGACGACCTGATGCAAGACCCGAACACAACGAGCGTGCGCCTGGTAACGAACCCGGAAAAGATGGTGCTGCGCGAGACGGAGCGCGCGTTCGTATATTTTTCGCTGCATGGCATGACGGTGGATGCGGTGATCGTCAACCGGCTGCTGCCCGTGGAAGTGACCGATGCGTGGTTCGGCGGGTGGCACATTTCGCAGCAGAAAGCGCTCCGCGAGGTGGAGGAGTACTTCGCTCCCGTGCCGGTTCACAGGGTGCCGCTATTCGCGCAGGAGGTCCTTGGCAAACAACGGCTGCAAGAGCTGGCCCGCGCGCTGTATCATAACGGCGAAGATCCATCGGCTGTAACGCGAACCGAGCGGCCCTATACTTTTTCAAAGAACAATGGGATTTACGAAATTCAGATGCATTTGCCGTTTGCAGCCAAAGGCGAAATCGGATTGTTCAAGAAGGGCGACGATCTGATCGTCGAGATCGGCACGCTCAGGCGCCACATTGGCCTGCCGCGCGCGATGGCGGCGCTGCTGCCAGCCCGGGCAAAACTGCACGAGCGGGTACTGACAATCGAGATGAAGGAGGAGTGATGGCTGACGAAAGAGGAACAACTGAACGTTCCACGGAACAGCACGCAAGCGGAACGTGCGTTTGCCAGGAAGTTTTGGATCATGTTGGAAAGTGCTTTGGAGTCTCGCCGGAGGTGAAGCAGCACCTGATGAATTCGCGGGTGGAATTTCTGAAGGCGATCCGAGCCGTGATCGACCAGAGGATTGAGCGACTGTCCGGTGCGGCGCAGCGCGGCACTCGCGTCACGGTGGAATAAAACGGCTCCCCGTTGCGACCGCGGCTCGCCGGAGCTGCCCATGCGCGCGTCGGGCGCAGGGCAGGCAGAGTTCTGGTACCGCGTGGAAGCAGTTGGGTATAAAAGTGGAAGTTTCCTTCCATCGGCGCAAAGATGAGCCCCGCCGAAGGGCTCTTTGGCCGCATGAAGACACAGCAACATGCTTTTAAACCATATAGTTACAAAACCACGATAGTCCCACCCGGCAGTCAATTGGAATACAAAATGCCTGTTACCCCATGCAGCGCTGTAATTGCGCTTGGAGACGGTGGCTTTGGGCGGGCTGCCAACCCCGGTATTCGCGGTGAGAATCCAACGTGCAGAACGGTTACCCCGGCCCATCGCCAAGAGGAGCACAACAAGATGAAAGGCGTCGTATTAGCAGGCGGGACGGGCAGCCGATTGAATCCGCTTACGCGGGTGACCAACAAGCACCTGCTCCCAATTTATGACAAGCCGATGGTGTACTACCCGATCCAGACGCTAGTGAATGCGGGGATCGAGGAAATTCTTCTAGTGACTGGTGGAAAAAACGCCGGCGATTTTCTGCGCCTGCTGGGGAACGGCCGCGACTTTGGGCTCAAGCACCTAAATTACACCTATCAAGAAGGCGAGGGCGGCATCGCCGAAGCCTTGGGACTGGCGGAATTTTTCGTCGCCGGCGAGCCAATCTGCGTGGTGCTGGGCGACAACATCATTGAGGGTAACATCTGCCAGGCAGTGGAAAGCTTCAAGCAGCAGAAGAATGGCGCCAAAATTCTGCTGAAGGAAGTGCAGGATGCGCAGCGGTTCGGAGTGGCGGAAGTCCGTGGCCAGAGCGTGTTAGGAATTCAAGAAAAGCCGAAAGCGCCGAAGTCCAATTTCGCGGTGGTCGGAATTTATCTCTACGATGCGACCGTATTCGAAAAAATTCACCGGCTGAAGCCCTCCGGCCGAGGCGAGCTGGAAATAACCGACGTCAACAACTTTTACATTGAAGACGGCACGCTGAGCTGGAACATGCTGGAAGGCTGGTGGACGGACGCCGGAACGTTTGAATCCCTGCTGCGAGCCAACGCGCTGGTAGCGGAAACGGGCGCCAATAAATTGGACCTTCGCTCGCGAACCGGAGCCGCTGCTCACGTTGAAGTGGCTCGATGAAAATCCTGGTCACCGGAGGCGCCGGATTCATCGGCTCGAATTTCATTCGCCACATTCTGGCGCTCGGCGGAGGCTACTCGGTCGTCAATTACGACAAGCTGACTTACGCGGGGAATCTAGCCAATCTCGATTCCGTGGCGAACGATCCACACTACCGCTTCGTCAAGGGCGACATCTGCGACGCGGCCGCTGCGGAAGAAGCGATGAACGGCTGCGACGCGATTGTGCACTTCGCCGCCGAATCGCACGTCGATCGCAGCATCTACGAGCCGGCCGCGTCGATCGAGACGAACGTGAAGGGGACCTTTATCTTGCTGCAGGTGGCACGCAAGCTGAACGTGCAGCGATTCGTCCACATTTCCACTGATGAAGTGTATGGCGACATGCGTCCCGGCGCGTTTGCCGATGAAGATTCTCCCGTCGAGCCGAGCAGCCCGTACTCATCGTCGAAAGCAGCATCTGATCTTTTGGTTCGATCATTTGTGCGGACCTACAATTTCCCGGCGGTGATTACGCGCTCCTCGAATAATTACGGGCCCTATCAGTTTCCCGAAAAATTTCTGCCTCTCATGATTACCAACGCGCTGGACGATAAGTCGCTGCCGATCTACGGCGACGGACAGCAGCAGCGGGACTGGCTGCACGTGGAAGACAATTGCCGCGGAATATTGGCGGTTCTCGAACGCGGGAGCATCGGCGAGGTCTACAACATCGGCGGTCTGGATGTGGTTGATAATTTGACGATGGCCAAGCGCCTGTTGCAGTCGATGGGCAAACCCGAGACATTGCTTACATATGTTAAAGATCGCCCGGGACACGATCGCCGGTACGCTTTGCGCTGCGACAAAATGGAGAAGCATCTGGGCTGGAAGCCTTCGATATCGCTCGAAGACGGTTTGCGCCAGACGATCGATTGGTATAAGAGCCAGACTGCGTGGCTCGCGGCGGTGCGCGACGGAAACTATCGCAGCTATTACGAGCAATATTACGAAAATCGCGAATCTTCGCTCCGCGACATCGCAGGGCGCGTGCCGGAGCCGGCCGCGAACTGACGCCCAATTGCGGTCGATCGATTCGTCGGCCACTCATCGAACGCCATGAGCTCAAAATCGTCTCTAATTGGAAGCGCTCTGCAGCGGGTGGAAACACCGCTGGCCGGCGTGCTGGAGATTCGTCCGAGAATTTTCCAAGATGCGCGCGGCTTCTTCATGGAAACGTATCACCGGGAGAAGTACGCCGAACTGGGTATCACCGATGCGTTCGTGCAAGACAATCATTCGCGGTCGGTTAAAAACACGCTGCGCGGCTTTCACTATCAACTGCGCCATCCGCAGGCGAAGCTCTGCCGCGTGGTGGAGGGCGAGGTTCTCGATGTCGCGGTAGACATTCGCAACGGCTCGCCCACATTTGGGAAGTGGACCAGCGTGCTTTTGTCCGCGCGCGAGCAAAACCAAATCTATATCCCGGCCGGATTCGCCCACGGATTTGTCGCGCTGACGGATGTGGTGCAATTCCTTTACAAATGCAGCGATTTCTATGCTCCCGGCGATGAATACGGAATCATCTGGAATGACCCTGATCTGAAGATCGATTGGGGAGTTGCGAACCCGTTAATCTCCGAAAAAGATGCGGTTTACCCCAAGCTCGCCGATATTCCGCGGGAGCTATTTCCGAAGTACTCCGGGCGATGAAACCGCGCATCCTGCTGATCGGCAAAAACGGCCAGCTGGGCCGCGAGTTCGATCGCATTCTGGCTGATACCGGCGAACTGCGGGCGCTGGGCCGCGAAGAGCTGGATTTGACCAGACCCGATTGCGTGCGCAAAGCGATTCGCGAATTCCGTCCTAACGTCATTGTGAATGCCGCGGCCTACACGGCCGTCGATAAAGCCGAAGGCGAGGAGGCGCTGGCGCGGTCGATCAATGCGGATGCTCCTGCGGCAATGGCTGAGGAAGCGAGAGAAATCGGCGCGGCGCTGATTCACTACTCCACGGATTACGTTTTCGATGGCGCGAAAGGCAGTCCATACCTTGAAAGCGATGCCACAAATCCGCTGAGTGCCTATGGCCGCACGAAACTAGCCGGAGAAAACGCTATTCGCGCGATCGGCGGGCGCTACATGATTTTCCGCACTGAATGGGTATATGCGACCCTCGGCAAGAATTTTCTGTTCACGATTCTACGCCTTGCAACGGAACGCGAAGAATTGCGCATTGTTTCCGATCAGACCGGAGCGCCGACGTGGAGCCGCGAAATAGCTTCGGCCACGTCAAGAATCGTTGGCGACGAATGGCGGCGTGAGGGAAGTGAGAAGTTTTTGGCAGCGCGCAGCGGGACCTACCACATGACGGCCTCCGGTCAAACCACCTGGTTTGACTTTGCGTGCGCGATTGTTGAGCATGTGCGCGGCTGTTCCGACCGGCCCGCGTGGCTGACAGCCGCGATCGGCGACAAACCGGTAATCGTCCGGCGAGTTTTGCCGATTCAGACCAAAGACTATCCAACGCCAGCGCGCCGTCCGGCGTACTCCGTGCTTTCGAATGAGCTGTTAGAGGAGACGTTCGGCGTCAAATTGCCCGATTGGCGCATCCAACTGAAGACGGCGCTGGCGTTTCAGGCGTGCGAGTAAATCGATGACCTCTGCCAGTTTCGCGCCGCCGCAACTCCCAATATCAGCCGCAGCGCATTGCGATTCTGCGCCCTGCGGATCGTTTTCGCGTGTTTTTTCGGGCGGGCTCGTTTCGAATGCCTGCCGAATACGGTTCAAACTTCGACCTCAACTAGATGCGGAAAGGAAAGTGAATGAGCGCTGAGCGGAATCCGGAGTTTTTCGCGGGAAAAGGCATCAAGATCGGAATTATCGGGTGCGGATATGTAGGACTGCCCCTCGCATTGCGGTTTTCGGACGTCGGCCAGCGCGTGACCGGTTTCGACCTCGACAAATCGAAAGTCGACAAGCTGAACGCCGGGCAATCGTACATTCAGCACATACCGGCGGATAAGATTCGGGAACACGTGCAGGCGAAGAGGTTCGACGCCACTGCCGATTTCACCCGCCTGCGCGATATGGACGCCATTCTGATCTGCGTGCCCACGCCGTTGGATGAACGCCGCGAGCCCGACCTTTCCTACGTGGAGCAAACCGCCAAAGCTATCGCGCCCAATTTACAGCGAAACCAGCTGATCGTGCTGGAGAGCACCACCTACCCCGGCACGACGGAAGAAATGGTGCTGCCGATCCTGGAAGCTGGCGGGTTGAAGTGCCCGATTTCGGCTGGAGGCGGCTCGCCGGAAGTAAAGACGGACTTTTATCTGGCATTTTCGCCGGAGCGCGAAGATCCCGGAAATAAGCAATATGGCTTGGCGCAAATTCCCAAAGTCGTGGGAGGCGTGAACCCTGCGAGCGGCCGAGCCGCGGCGGGAATGTACGCGCAGATCGTATCGAAAGTGGTGCCGGTAAGCTCGACGCGCGCCGCTGAAATGGTGAAGCTGCTCGAGAACATTTTCCGCTGCGTGAACATCGCGCTGGTGAACGAGCTCAAGCAGCTCAGCCTGCGCATGGGCCTGGACATCTGGGAAGTGATCGACAGTGCTGCCACGAAGCCTTTCGGCTTTATGCCGTTCTATCCCGGCCCGGGACTCGGAGGGCACTGCATTCCCGTCGATCCCTATTATTTGTCGTGGAAAGCGCGCGAGTATGATTTTGCCACGCGCTTCATCGAGCTCGCCGGCGAAATCAACACGGAGATGCCCTACCACGTGGTGAACGCCGTAGCCGCTGCGCTAAACCAGCGCGAGAAAAGCATCAAGGGTTCGAAGGTTTTGGTGCTGGGCGTGGCGTACAAAAAAGACGTCGACGACCTGCGCGAATCGCCTTCGCTAAAGCTCCTGGAGTTGCTAGCGGAAAAGGGCGCGGTGCTGGACTATAACGACCCGTATTTCCCGGCGCTTTTCAAAATGCGTCACTACGATTTTTCCGACAAGCGCTCCGTGGATCTGACGCCCCAAAACATCGGTAACTACGATTGCGTGTTGATTGCCACCGACCACACCAAGTACGACTACGATGCCATCGTGCGCGACGCGAAGCTGGTGGTCGACTCGCGAAATGCCACGCGGCGGGTGAAGGAACACCGGGACAAAATCGTGGCCTGCTAGACGGGGCGAGGCGGAATTACTGCGCCGGTACCGTCACGGTCACTGGGTTCGAATATCCGCTCAGGACGCTGCTCGCGTTAATTGACTTCACGGCGTACACGTACGTCTGGCCGTTGACGACACTTTTGTCCGTGTAGCTGGTGGTGGCTAGATCGTTGACGTTCAACCGCGCGAGATTGCTTTCCGAAGACCCTCGGAACACGAAATAGCCGATTACGGGCGTGCTGCTCGGCTGCCAATTCAATGCGACGGAGTGATGGGTGCTGGCGGCAACGCCGTCGCCCGAAAGCGAAATCCCCAGGGAGGAATTCGAGGCGTTACTGGACACCGTAAGCTTCCCCGTGGCGCTTCCGGCGGCGCTTGGTTGAAAAGCCACCGAAATCGTCACCGACTGACTGGGCGTAAGGGTCACATTCGAGCCGCCGCTCACGCTGAATCCAGAACCGGACGCGGTCACGCTCGATATTTTGACGTCCGCAGTGCCGGCTGCTGTCAACGTGACGAGCTGCGAGGTTGAGGATCCTACCGTCACGTTTCCGAAGCTGACCTGCGCGGAGCTTGGCGAGAGCTGGGAAGTTTGCGAGCCGCCGGAAGAGCTGCCGCCCGAACCGGAACTTCCGCCCGAACTGGAACTTCCACCGGAGCCGGTTGATCCGCCGGTGCTCGCGCCGTTGGGATTCCCCGTCAATCCGATACAGCCAGCTGCAAGAACCCAGGCGGAAAGCGCCAACCCAAGCAGCACTTTCCGGCTCAGGGACTCGACGCTGCTGCTGAGTGCTGTGGGGATTTCCGTTTTGTTCCGTGCGCCGTTGGTCGCCATATGATTTGACGCGGCCATTGTGAGGGAGACGGTGCGGCGAGAACTACTGTACCGACGGACAGTTTTGGTACAGGCGTTTACACCTGTACTTCAGGACAGTTCTGCACCGTCCTAGTGTCCAGGCACCCCGTTCGGAGCGCCTGGATTCGAACCAGGTTTCAGCGACCGCGCGGCCCTTAAGGAACGCTGATCGTCGTCGCAGTCGAGGGTGAGCTTTCCACCCCGCTCGAATCAACGGCTGTGACTTCGTAACTGTACGAGGTCGCGGCTTGCACCGCCGGGTCCGTAAACTGCGTTCCCGAATCCGCGGACGTCGGATTTAGCTTCGCGTAACTTCCCGTGCCAGTCTTGCGGTAGATGTAATAGCCGGTCACGCCGGACGACGAGCTCGGCGTCCAGGACAGCATCACGGTATGCGATTCTCCCGATAGAGAGATTGCGGTCGGCGAATTGGTTGCGTTGCTGACTATGCTCACACTGCCGGAGGCGCTCCCGGTCGCGGTCGGGGTAAAGGTCACCGTGACCGTGGCGGTCTGATTCGGCGCGAGGGTCAAACCGGATGTAATCCCACTGGCCGTGTAGCCCGAACCGGTAACGTTTACGGCGGAAATCGTGACGTTCGCGTTACCGTTGTTGGTGATGGTGGTGGTCTGCGAGCTGTTGCTTCCCACCTGCACGTTTCCGAAGCTGAGGGTCGAAGGAGACGCACTTAGCAACTGCGTGGTCGCCGTTCCAGCGCCCGCTAGCGAAATGGTGATCTGCGCCGGCGAGCCGTTGGTGGTCAGAGTGATCGATCCGCTCGACGTGGTTGCCGTGGTCGGCGTAAACACCGCATTGAAATTAAGCGTGGCGCCGGCCGCGATGGTGCTGGAAGTGGTCAATCCCGAAACACTGAGGCCGGTTCCGGTGGTGCTCACCTGTGAAAAGGTAAGCGTCGCGTTGCCGGTGTTTTTCAAAGTGATTACGCTCGAGTTGCTGTTGCCGACCACCACGCTACCGAAAGCCACACTGGTCGGGCTGGCGGAGCCAAGTGCTTGCAAGCCCGTTCCGCTTAACGCGATGGTTGCCGGAGATCCCGGCGCGTTGCTGGTGATGGAGATGGTTCCTGCCGCGCTGCCTTCAGCTGTCGGCGCGAACTTGACGGAGAAGGTGGTATTCGCTCCCGCGTTGATCGACATGGGAGCGAGCGTCATGGTGTAGCCTGAGCCGGTGATGGTCGCCGCCGTGATGTTCAGCGCGGCATTGCCGGTGTTGGTCAGCGTCACAGTTTGCGATACGTTGCTTCCCACGCTGACGTTGCTGAATGCCACCGACGACGGGCTGATCGTCAGCTGCGATTGCGTGGCTGTACCCGATCCACTCAGATTGATTTTCAAAGGCGAACCCGGCGCGTTGGTCGATACCGAAATGCTACCCGTCGCGCTGCCTGCGGCCTTCGGCGAAAACGTGACCGTGAACGAAGTGGTTGCGTTCGGGTTCAGGGTTCCGGCCGTAAAGGCGCCCATCGAAAATCCGGTGCCCGAGGCGCTCGCAGCCGACACCGCAACCGGCGCGGTGCCAGTGTTCGTGAGCGCCACGTTGACTGACCCGCTGTTGCCCACCAGCACGGAGCCGAAATTGATGCTCGAAGGATTCGCGGAGAGCGATCCTTGAGTTCCCGTCCCACTGAGCGGGATCGAAAGGGTGGGATTGGTGGCGTTGGTAGTAATCGTAATGGTGCCGGACGCGGTTCCGCTAGCTACGGGAGTGAAGGTCACCGTAAATGTGGCCTGTCCGCCTGCCGCGATTGTTTGCCCCGCGCTGAATCCGCTGCTGCTGAATCCACTACCCGACGTGCTGACCTGATTGATGCTCACTGTGCCGGCGCCGGAGTTTTTCAGAGTTATCGTTTGCTGGCTATTTGACCCTACAACCACGTTGCTGAAATTGACTGTTCCCGGAGTCGCTGAGAGCGTTCCGTCCGCCGCTACAGCGCTGCCCGTCAAAACCAAGTTATGAGGGGTTCCCGGCGCGTTGTCCGCGAAAACGACGCTGCCGCTGACGCCCGTGGTGGATGTCGGCGTAAATCGCACGGAAAAAGTGACGTTCTGTCCGGCGGTCAACGTTTTCGGAAGAGCAAGTCCGCTAATCGCAAACCCCGCTCCCGATACGGTCGCTGACGACACGACCAGATTGGCGTTCCCGGTGTTCGTCAGGGTCACGTTCTGCGAACTCGACTGTCCGACCGTGACGTTGTTAAAAGCCAGCGCCGACGGATTCAGGGAAAACGCAGGCTGTACTCCGGTGGCGGCCAGCGAAATCGCGAGCGTGGGATTGGTGGCGTTGCTGATGATGGTGAAAGTACCCGAAACTGCACCCGCCGATTGTGGAGCAAATTGGATTTGCACGGTGGCACTCTGTCCCGCTGGAATCGTCGAAGATGGATTGCCACCAATCACGCTGAACGCCGCACCGGAAATCGTCGCCTGTGAGATGTCCACGGTCGCCGAGCCGGTATTCGTGACGGTGAGGCTCAGGGAGCTATTGCTGCCAACTGCGACGTTGCCGTAGCTCAAGGTGGTCGAACTCGCCGATAGGGTACCTGCGGTAGCATTGCCTGTCGACTGGCCGGCGGCGTTCGTCGTGTAACCAGCGCAGCTGGAAAGTCCGATGGATGCCGCCAACACCGTGACGAATGCCAGCAGCGCGAACAGATCGCAGCGCGCTGAGATCCGGGCGCAAGTCTTTGAATTGGGTACGGCAGTTTTTGCTTTGGCATTCCGTGCGTGCGTTTTCATGGCGCGCACAGTCTAGGGATTGGCCGTGAATCATCTCTACTGGTCGGAGGACTAAAGAAAGTACAGGTGCTTTCGCCTGTCCGAGCGGCCTATAGAAAACCTGACCTTCGAACGCGGCTGGCTGTACTGGCAGTTTTTAATTCCGTCCGCAAACATTCGCAGGGCAACGATTTGCCGCGAATTGACGTGTTTTGTCGCCATTTTGTGCCCCTGTACTCGAAGGACAGAGCGCACCTGGACCCGTGCTAAACTTGGGTGAACATCGAGCGAACAGCGCTGCCTGGACGATGAATTATGCTAATTTTCGCGTGAACTCCGCGCCGGCCCCGACCTCCTGGTCGAATCGCGTTTTGCTGCTTTCGCTGGCCGGAATTTTTTTCCTTACGCTCTACCCGTTCCGTTTCGTTCATCAGGAATCAACGCGCTTTCTGTTTCCGTTTTCATTGAACGGCTGGGGCAAGGGTAACGACGTTCTGGACGTGTTCCTGAACGTTCTGCTGTTTGTTCCGTTCGGTTTCGGGTTGGCGGAAAAGTTGCGGGAACGCGCCCGGTCGAAACTCGCAACTTTCTGGACTGTGTATGCCGCCGGGGCGGTGCTCTCTTACGCTGTGGAATTCATGCAGATTTATATTCCGCTGCGGGATTCCGGATGGGGCGACGTGTTCACGAACTCGGCCGGCGCCGCGGTCGGGTTCCTGTTATACGAATGGGCCGGCACGGGCCTTGTCGAATGGTTCAGCGCGCGCGAACGTTCCCTTGAGGCGTCGCTGACTTTGAGGGCGATCGGCATGTTGGTGGGCCTTTATGTCGGGGCTTGGTGTGTTCTGGTCGGCCCCCTTCAGAAGCAGAACAGGCTGACCCACTGGACACCGGATTCATTCCTGGCGATCGGAGGCTCGGCGTCGCTGCGGCCGCCGCCCGCTTGGAAGGGCCGCATTATGGAGCTCGATATCTGGAACCACGGAGTACCCGACGAGTTGGCACGAAAGATCACATCCGAGCCGCTCATATCTCGGTCATTGGCGGCGCCGATGGTGGCCTATCGATTTTCTGGCGCTGCGCCATTTCAGGACTCTCGTGATTTTCTTCCGAGCCTTGCCTGGGCTTCGCAAACTCGAACTTCTCCGAGCTCCGATGGAGCGACACTGGACGGCAGCTCTTGGCTGATTTCCTCCGGCCCAGTGCCAACGCTGATCAACTCCGTGGAATCGACCGGCCAGTTTGCGCTGCACGTCGTCTGCGAGCCTGCCGAGTCGAATGTAAATGTAGAGGACGCGCGGATCGTATCGCTCTCATCTCCTTCCGGAACGGTCAACATGGAACTTCGGCAGACCGGTTCCAGTCTTATCTTCTGGTTTCAAAATCCGTTTTCGAAGCGCCGCACCCGCATGTCGTTGATCGTGCCGCAGGTGTTCTCACCGAACCAAGTGCGTAATCTTTTGCTGTCATTTGACGGATACAAGCTTTCGCTGTTTGTCGACGGGCGCAACTTCGGTTATCCGTATGAACTCGGTCCAGCGGTGGCTCTGGCAAGGTACGTCCGACGCGTAAAGGCGGTGGAATTGAAGGGCTATAGCTACATCTTCTATGCCATCATATTTTTCTCGGTAGGCTGTCTGCTCGGGTTCGCGTGGCGAAAATCGAACGTATCATGGCGCGTCCGGCTTTGCTTCTTAGCATGTGGGTATTTGGTGCCCGCTATCGTGCTCGAATGGGTGCTGGCTGACGCAGCGGGCCGCTCTTTCTTCCTTCAGAATGTATGGTTTCCGGCGCTGCTGGCGCTGATCGCAAGCCTGTGGATGAATGCCGATCATCGCTTCAGCAATTCGATGCGGGGCCAGCAAGAGGCTGTTTCCGCGAGGTCGTAGAGAAAGCAATGGATCGCGCCACTGTGGTGATTATTGGTGGAGGCGTGGTAGGGTGCGCGATTGCACGCGCCCTCTCCGCGCGCTGGAGCGATGTGTTCGTGCTCGACGCGCTGCCGAAGATTGGCATGGGCGCTAGCACTCGCAATAGCGGCGTGATCCACTCAGGAATTTATTACCCGCCAGGGTCTCTGAAAGCGAAGCACTGCATCCGCGGCAATCAGTTGACGTACGAATTTTGCGCCGCGCACGGCGTGCCACACCGCAATTGCGGCAAGCTGGTGGTCGCAGCGTCGGCTGAAGAGGTGAACGAACTGGCCGCGCTGATGCAGAACGGCTGTGCGAATGGCGTCGAGGAACTGCGGATCATCGATCGCGACGAAATCCGCGCTCACGAGCCGCACGTCGCCGCAGCGCACGCTCTGCTGGTTCCATCCACGGGAATCCTTTCGAGCGAAGACCTGGTGAAAGCCTACGCGCGCGTGGCGACCGATCGCGGAGCAAACATCGTCACCAACGCGAAAGTGGATCGAATGGAGCCGCTTGCTGACGGAATTCGCGTTCACAGCGCTGCGGGCGATATTGAAACGCGCTGCGTGGTGAACAGCGCGGGGCTTTTCGCCGACGAAGTGGCCGCACTGCTCGGCTCAAAAATGGCCGCGCACCGCATCTATCCGGTGCGCGGTGAATATTGCGAACTGATTCGGGCGCGGCAGGACTGGGTTCGAGGACTTGTCTATCCTGTGCCGCATCAACTTCGCACGACTCTGGGCGTGCATCTCGTAAAAACCGTTTGGGGAAATGTGCTGCTGGGCCCGACGGCGCATTACATCGATGACAAGAACGACTATGAGCGCAATCGCGAACCCGTGGAAGATTTCGCGGAAGCCGCCAAGGCGCTGCTGCCGGGCCTCACGGTGGGCGATCTGGTCCCGTCGTACACCGGAATTCGCGCAAAGCTGGCTCCGCCGCCGGGAACCGCAGTGACCGCAGCGTCAGCTAAAGCGATGACCGATTTCATCGTCGAACGGGATCCGGAATTGCCGCGCGTGGTGCAGCTGATCGGAATCGAATCTCCAGGTCTTACTTCGGCACCCGCTATTGCTGAGCACGTGGAGCAACTCGCGGCCGAAATTCTCGCATAGGTTCCGGCAGGGCGAAACGCGCTATCTGACGGCTTTTCTGACGCGATGCGCTTGCCTTGCAAACAGCGGCGGCAAGCCGCCGCCCTCCATAGCCCTCACAGATTGCAGCTTCGCCATAACGATACTTGTGTAACCCGTGTTGGCCCACCGCACGAATGTGCCGCGCTTCGAGTTATCGCGCGGCGGCCTGCACCGCTTCCGCGCCCACGGCGGCTCCCGGTTTGGGCATGCCGGCAAACATGATCGCCACAATTCCGACGGCCGCTAGCAGCGCATTCAGTTCGAATGCTGGCGTGTAGCTTTTGTACGCGTCGAAGATCCATCCGCCGACCAAGCCCGCTGGCGAGGCAAGCAGCGAAACCAGCAGCGTCATGGTTCCGTACAGTTTCGGGAAGGCCGCTGGACCGTAATAATGCGCGACCATCGTGCCCACGCAGGTGAATGCCCATCCGTATGCGGCACCATTCAGCAGAGCCGCCACGTAAGCCATCCACAAGCCGTTTCCGCCCGGCATCGCGGCGATCGCCAGGTACGAGCCCACAAAATACACCGCCAGTCCCAGCACAAACGCGACGCGCGCGTTCATGTAGTCCATCAGCAGCCCGCCCAGCCACCGGCCCAGTAGCGTCCCGACTGTCAAAAAGCCCAGCGCCAACTCCGCGTCGGACGCTTTGAATCCCACGCCGATCAAGCGCCTGGTCCAATGCGCGACGAACAAGAAAAACGGGAACGTTGAAACGATTCCCGCGAGCGCGATCAACCAGTACGCAGGCGTGCGGTACGCCTGCGAAGCAGTCCACGGGTGCTTTGTCGCCAACGCGTCGGTGCGCGACGCTTGCACTTGTTGTTCCGGCGGTATGCCGTCCACGGTTTGGCCCATCGATTCGGGGCTTTCCTTCACAAATAGAAACGCCAAAAGACCCGCCACTACCACCGCGCCCGCCACGATTAACCAGCCCATTCTCCAATTGTTTCCGTGCGACCGGATCACTTTCCCGAGCAGCGGCGCTGCCAACCCTGCGAATCCCGAAGCTGATACCGCGACCCCCATGGCACGCCCTCGGTATTTGCGGAACCAGCGCGCCACCGCCGTGAATGCCGGAACGAGGGTCGCAAAACTGATGCCCGTTCCAATCACTACGCCAAACATGATCAGATACTCGATCGGCGTCTTGGCCACCAGTCCCATGTACAGCGATCCCGCGCAGATGATCGCCGAGCCGAGCACAAACGTGGCTCGCAGGCCGATCTTCAGAATCGACATAGCCACTACCACGGCGGCCACGCCCACGAAAATGTTGAGCAGCGTGAAGCCCAATCCGCGCGTACTGGCGCTCATGTGGATGTCGTGAATCATGAAGTCGTTGATGATCACGCTTCCGCCGTAATACGGAAATCCCATGTTGATGAAATCGAGGCAGAACAGCACGGCCACAAGATTCCATCCGTAGAATTTCATTTTTTCGGGCACGTTGGATTCCTCCCGGTTTTACCTTTGCCTAGGGCGAATAGAACGGCAACGAAATACGGGCGAGACGCGCACGTACACGGAGGTCCGTCTGCGCAAAATCGCCGCTCGTTTGCTGATCCGCGGCCGCTCGCCGTGCGGCGCGGGCATACCCATCCGTAGCGCCCCTGCATTCTAGTTTGATCTTCCTTCTTTGCAAGTTGAATGTACAATGTCCGGCGGCACAGCGGGTTCTGACGGCATTTGTTCAGGTGCAAAGGGCGCAGCGGTTATTTAGGTTAAGACTACCGCGCTGACGCCCTCGCTACTTTCAAACCCAGATCGCGTCACATCGAGAAGAGACCTTGACTACGAATCTCCATACGCAAGTCGGAATTATCGGAGCTGGTCCGGCTGGGCTCTTCTTGTCTCATCTGCTGCATCTGCATGGCATAGAGTCCGTGGTCGTCGAGGCGCGCAGCCGTAAATATGTGGACGACCGCGTGCGGGCGGGCGTGCTGGAACAGGGAACCGCCGATCTAATGCTGGAAACCGGCGTCGGTGATCACCTCAAGCGCGAAGGGCTAACGCACTATGGTATCGAACTCCGCTTCGGCGGACGCGATCATCGCATCAATTTTCAGGAACTCGCCGGCGGACGTGGCGTCACGATCTACGGCCAAAACCATGTTACGGCCGATCTGGCTGACGCGCGACTCGCCGCCGGCGGACGAATTTTTTACGAGGCCGATGGCACATCGATCCACGATTTCGATGATGCCGGACTTGGCCCGCATCCGAGCCGGCTGCCGAAAATCCGCTTCCGCGCCGGAGGCGAATCGCACGAAATCTCTTGCGACTTCATCGCCGGTTGCGACGGGTTTCACGGCATATGCCGCCCGTCGATTCCCGAAAACGCGCTTACGATTTACGACCGCGTCTACCCGTTCGGCTGGCTGGGCATTTTAGCCGAGGCGCCGCCGTCAAACGAGGAGCTGATCTACACCTATCATGAGCGCGGCTTCGCGCTTCTCAGCATGCGGTCACCCACGCTAAGCCGGCTGTATATCCAGTGCTCTCCCGAAGAAGACATCAACGAGTGGCCCGATGATCGCATTTGGCAAGAGCTGCACAAGCGCCTGGCCAAAACCGGCGGCAAGTGGAAATTGACGGAGGGCCCTGTGGTGCAAAAGGGCGTTACCGGGATGCGCAGCTTCGTCGCGGAACCGATGCAGTACGGGCGGCTCTTTCTCGCGGGAGACGCCGCGCACATCGTGCCGCCCACGGGCGCGAAGGGACTAAACCTCGCCGTCACGGATGTGCAGGTGCTCGCGCGCGGGCTCGCCGAGTTCTACCATTCCGGCAAGCGCGAGCTGCTCGACAGATATTCCGCGATCTGCCTGCGCCGCGTCTGGAAAGTGCAGCGCTTCTCCTGGTGGATGACCTCCATGCTGCACCGCTTCGATAGCGAGAATGCCTTCGATCGCCGCCGCCAGCTGGCCGAACTGGATTACGTGACCAGCTCCCGCGCCGCGTCGCAATCGCTGGCCGAAAACTATGTGGGCCTGCCGATGGAGTGGTCCGCAGACTGACGCTGCTCGCCTGTTACTGTGTGACGGTTTTCGCTTCGTCTCCAACTTTGAAGCCCGCACCTGACACGGGAGACGTCACCGCAGAAACATCGTCCACGTCTGTGACACGCACAACACCAACCGGGGTGGTCATTCGCCGAATCACTTTCCCCGTTTCTGGATCTTTGATTTCCATGGTGACGCGCTCGATCGAAAGCTGGTCGCCAACTTTCACGCCGTCTTTCTTTCCCACGTTCAGCACCACCTGCCCGCTGACGACGGCCGCCACCAGACCCTCGACAACTACAGTTCGCACTTCAACTTTTGGTGCATCCTGAATCAGCCCCTGGCTCATCTGCTCCACGGCGTTTTTCACCGCTTCGCCGATGATCGTTTGCTGGAAATCGCTTGAGCCGAAATCGACGGCGCCGCCGCCAAAGCCGTGCCAGTTGCCGCCTCCGCCGAGCAAGCCCAGACTGGAACGCGACGATTCACCGTGGCCCTCCGCAACAGCCATGATCTCCGCGGTATCGATGTTCACGATCCGCGCGTCGAGCGACACCACCGCCTTCGATTTCTTGTGCGAAATTCCGCCCATGCCAAAACCATGCCAGTTTCCGCCACCACCCCCGATATTTTGGTTCTTGTTGTCGTTTCCAAATTGCGTGACGGCGCCCATGATAATCGCGTCCACGCCGAGTATCTTGCCCAGCTTCGCAGCCGACGCGGGGTCAGCGCGGTCGCTATTGGAAAAGTTCTGCTCCGTGAGAATTTTGTCAATCTGTTGGCGCTCGATAACGGAGTACGTTCCGTCCTGCACCAGATATTTCACCAGCAGATCGGTAATTCCTTTGCCCACATCGACGTTGGTTCCAAACAGAGCGGACGAATTGGTCTGCACCGTGGCGTAATCGAAATCGAAAACGGCGATGCGCTTCTTACGACCTTGAGGCTGCGCGGACGCCGGAGCCGCTGACGCGCCTTGCGCGTTCGCATCTTGAGCGTTGCTGTGGGTCGTCGCGCTGAAAAGCCCGACTAGGAGACACACCGCTAGAAATACGGGGGCCCGTAGAACTCTTCTCATCATTCTCTCCTCAGCGGCAGGGCGCCGCCCGTACAGACACACTGAACTTGCCGTGCATGGTACGCAAGCGCCGTCGCTGGTGTCAACAATTCATCCCGTGCGGCCCTTGCGGAAATCTGCCTGCGCGGGCAGTTTGTTTCGCTTTGGCAGTGTGCTAGCGTAAGTACGCGATGATCCGCGGGCACAAAAAGTTCGGCCTTACGGGTAAGAGGTTTGCGCAGATCGCGTCTCTGCTATTGCCGGCCGGAGCTATCTGAAATGGCGCATCCGTTCGTCACCGTGCTGGTCGACACCTACAATCACGAACGCTTCATCGAGGAAGCGCTCGCCAGCGTCGTCGAGCAGGATTTTCGCGCGTCGGAAATGGAAATACTGGTGGTGGACGACGGTTCCACGGACCGCACGCCCGATATCGTCCGCAAATTCGCGCCGCGCGTCCGATTGCTTCGCAAGCAGAACGGCGGCCAGGCCTCTGCCTTCAATTTCGGCATTCCCGAAGCGCGCGGCGAGATTGTCGCATTTTTGGACGGCGACGATTGGTGGGCGCGCAATAAAGTGACGCGCGTGGCGGAAACCATGGCCGCCGACCCGTCGCTCGGAATTGTTGGCCACGGAATCATCACCGTGCATCGCGACGGCAGCCGGCAGGCCGAAATTCTCCGCGAAGGCTTCCGTTTTCGGGCTGATACCGTCGAAGGCGCACGGTTGCTTCGCCGGCGCGGATCCTTTCTCGGCACTAGCCGGATGACCATTCGCCGCGACCTGCTCACCAAAATCGGCGCGATACCCCAAGCAATTCGCGTGCAGGCGGACGAATATCTCTTCACGCTCGCAGCGACTCTTGCCGACGCCCAGATTCTTCAGGATGCGCTAACGTTTTACCGGCTCCACGAATCGAATGCTTTTCAGGTCGGGAAGTTCAACCTCGAAAGAGAACGTCGCAAGCAACAGTCGTTATGTGATCTGGCGACGAGTCTCGCGAGCCGCCTTGAAGCTTATGGGATTGAAAGAAACGCGGCGACGGAGGCGGTGGCCTATACGCGAGCTTTTGCGGACCGGCTTCGTCTTGCCACAGGCGGTGGCTGGTCATTTCAAACGGCCAGCACGGAATGGAAGTTATATCGTATCTCGCATCCGGAAGCGTCGTTTGTGCACCGCGTCTTCAAATCGCTGACTCTGTTAGCAGCCCTAGCCGTGCCGCCTAAGGCGTATTACGGAATCCAGCGCCGAATTTCGGAGAGCGGCAGGTATAGACGTTT
>DATLSB010000088.1:0-4837 GCA_035534415.1 Candidatus Dormiibacterota bacterium
ATTTCCCGATCCTGTCGATGGATTGTCGCGCACCCGCTCGAGCCGGATGATGGCGTTCGGGTCTGGCTCCGCGCAGGCACCTCCGAGAATGGGCGCGAGCAATTTGTCGCCATAGAAGCCGTAACTCCCGCTGGGAGCAAGGTTGCGTCCTGCGATACCCAATCCCAGAACTTGGGCAGTCACATCCCTCCAGGTTCCGCATGGTGCCGGCGGCACGGCGTATGCCGTCTGAATTTCGATCTTTATATAGCCAGCGGTCGGAGTCCCGCCGGAAGGGACGCCCGCGCCGAGCACTGGGTCAGTGGATGGGGTCCAGTATCCGTTGACTGCGGAGTACGTTCCGCTCGTGGCGCCGGACATTGCGACTGGGTTTCCGCCGAAGACGCTTCCAGCAGCCAAAGGAGTCGGGGGAGTGCCCGAAGAACAGGGCAGATTTGAGATGTCCGCCGGATCGTCCGACAGCAAAATGCGCACGCTGGCCTCGGAGTAATACCTCTGCGCAAGAGTGCCGGGGTTGGTCGTATCTTCGTTCGGCAATCCGCGACGGATCAAATCGATCGGGTAGGTGCCCGGATTGAGCGTGATGGACAGGTTCAGCGGACTCACGCCGGTTTTCTGGCTGCGGATGTAACCGTTGTATGTAGTCGTTGATATGTTCGTCCAATTGGGATTTGGGGCAGACATCGGAGGCCCTGCGCCGCCCACGACGCTTCCTTCGTTCATTGCGATGGCCCGGCACGTTGCCGTCGAGGCTGTCGGGTTGGCTAAACATCCGCCAGAGGTCGTGGGAATGAAGACGTTGCCAGTGTATCCGGTGCTCGTCGGCCAACCGTTTGACAGATTTGTACGGATAATTTGGCCCGCAGCCGTGATCTTATCCTGGAACCATGTATCGGCGCCGCTGGCGAGAAACAAATTGCCGTTGGTGTGAACGCGGCCGCCAAAATTAAAGTTAGGGCCTGGGAAATAGCTCAAATCGGTTTCCGAGAACATTCCAAACTGAAACACGGGAATCGCGACCGTCTGCACGTTTCGTTGCAGACGCACTTCCGCGCCGCTCGCGACGTTTTGAGCTGTGGCGGTCAGCGTAAACGGAGTTAGTAACCCGGTCAGACCCTGATAAGGGCCGGAAACAATCACATGGTTCTGCGCCAGCGGGTTGCCGGCGGCGTCCGTGGGGAACGAGATATCGTATCCGAGTGTTCCGTCTGGTTTGACGAACTGAATCCCAGGAATGACCGGAGTCGTCGCAGCGGTGGCGATGGCGTTCACCTGAGCGCCGCTAGGCGATGGATTCGTCGAGAACAGGAAGCCGAGATTGGCGGTGAGTTTTTCCAATCCCGCCTCGGCGCCATAGAAGGCGTACTGCTGATCGCCGTTGATGCCTCCCAGTTTCTGGTCCACCAGGACCATCCACGAGAAGCCCACGACGAGCGCAACGACCAGGAACAGAACGATCAGCGTCGTTGCCAGTGCCATTCCGGATTCCGTCTTGTTCTTCATGACTTTTGTCCTCTGTAAGTACGCTCAGTTATAGTTGTTATGGAACGCCAGCCCTCGCAGACTGATTTGCGAGGACAGGTTGTTTCGAAAGTATTTCTGAGTCCAGGAAAACGGCCTCTCCGAGCGCGCGGCAAGAAACAAATTCGCGCTCATCATCTGATTGGCGCTCATGCCCACTGGAGGCACAGGCTGGTTCGTGCACGCCGCGCCGCACAGTGGATTCCCATTCACGAAGTTAAACGCAATCTGCAGCCCTTCGATGGATTCAGCAATCGGCTTTGCGGCATTGAAGTTCAACTGGCGCATCAGCCGCGGCCCGGCGGGATTGGTGTTGTCGAGGTAGTACGTCACCATCCAAATCCGCGTCGCGAAGGTTGGAGGATAGACGCCCGGACCTGTTTCGAGTTGCTTCATCGTGCCGCTGGTGTAGGTGGCGGCGGTTGCGTTCAAGCCATACGGGTCGCCCGCGGCGAAATTCAGTGTATTCGTGCCGGTATTCACGCTGGTCACGCATTCAATCGTATTGCCTTGCGCATTGCTGAACATGATCAGGTCGCCTGGGGCGACTGCCCCGTTTCCAACTGCAGGCAAGGTGACGCAATTGGTATCGAACGTGACGAACAGGCCGTTTCCACTCGGATCAATCGTCCCATTGCAGGGCTGCGAAGGAGCCGCCGCGCCCGGGTCATTGATGGCGTTCGCATTCAGCGGCACTGGGGGAACCAATGGACCATATGTCAAGTTGTCAGCGTAGATGACTGTGATCATGTCCGACGGGCCCTGAATCGCCGGCCCGAGTGTGAAGCCCGGGTCGACCGCAGGCAAAGCAGTAAGGGGCGCAGGCGTCTGGTCCACGAACGTGTATGCGAATCCGGCGGGAGATGGCCGGTTGATCGCCGGTCCACCTCCCGCAGGGATCGAAATTCCTCCGGTCGGAATTCCCGAACCAGCCAAGACCAGATCCTGGCTCATATTGTCCATGCCGGCGCGCAGATTCTCGACCATATCGCTCATCAGCGACACGCCTTCGGAGGCGTGTTGCGCTTGTGTCAGCGCGTCGAGTGCCACCATGACGATGATCACGGTTATGGCTACCGCTATCAGCATTTCAATCAAGCTAAATCCGGCATTTCGTCTCATTGCGTGCCTCGCCAAGTCCTAAGAAAATCTCGAGATGTAACTCGTCAGCGTGTAGCTGCGTTTAAAGCGTCCCGCTGTGTAATTGACGGTAACGGTGATCGTTCGCACGTTCGGATCGCCCGGAACATCGGTTATCGTGATCGTGCGCGTATAGGTCGAAAGCGGCATCCTGATTGCGTTGACGGGATCAGTTAAAACCCCATTTGCCCCAGGAGCCCAAATCACATCGACGTTGTTCACATTATCGTCAGCCGTGTCCACCACCCCATCCGGTCCCGGATCGCACAGCACTTCTGGCACATTCAAAAACACGCCCGGTGCTGTGGATGTGTTCTGAAGCTGAGCCCATGAATAGATTTTCGAGTCTCGCGCGTAGAAAATACTTTCAATGGCTGCTTCGGCCTTCTGCTGAGCAATGAAATCTGCTTGGGACATGTTCATGTAGGCAATTCCATCGGTCATCATCGCAGCGAGTCCCAGAACGCCGACCGCGAGCACCACCATGGCAATCATCGCCTCGATCAATGAGAAGCCGGACGTTGAAGCAGAATGGCGCGTATTCCTGCGTGCGCTATGATTTCGAATCGCTCGATGATTCCAAATTTTCATTGTAACCATCCTGTTCCGCTACCCTTATACAGGCGGATCCGACCGGTCGTGCCAAGAACCGTGATGGCGCGCGCCGTGGTGGGTATATTTGCTACGCCGATAAAAACGCTTCCGTTCATGGGAATCCCGTTGGCATCGACAAATGTTCCATTGCTTTGGAATTGCATGATCGGCGGCCCGCCAACCACGCCACCGAAATCCACGGCACCGGCATTGCCGAACCCATCCGGCGTATCTGGCATGCCGCCAAACTGCATAAAAAATACGGTGGGGCTCAAAAACAGATCGCTAAGCACCACGGGTCCCCCGGCGACTCCGGGGATGGGCTCCTGGGTCAGTTTGATTTCGTTGTTTCCGATGAACTGAACCTGAATGTCGCGGCGTTTGGCGATCGATAGCTGCCGAGCGGTGCGCAACTGACCGAGGATCAAGTCGGCTGCCGCGTTTGCGTGCATCTGCTGTATTACGGGCTCCATCTCGATGATCGTGGCGGCCATGATGACGACCATAACCACCATCGAAATCATGACCTCTACCATGCTGAACCCGCGCGTTGCGTTCGTTTGCTGCTTCATTTGCAAGCCTGCTCCTCGGCTGTTCCAGCCACAGGTATAAGAGCATGAAGGCAGCCATCCGGAAGTTTGCGCTAAGACCTTATAATCCTATGGAATGCGGAGGCTCTGGCCTGGGGTTCGTCAAACTGGCCAGTCCTGCAGGGGTGGATTTGTTACCAAACGGCTCCCGTGCGCCCTATAAGCCGCCTCGCGCTTGCGGGGATCGACTTCACGCGTCCGGTGCGGCTTCCCTATAGCGCATAGACGGTCAGCTCAGTGGTGGGCGGGTATCTCAGCGGAGGATGTCGAGGATAACTGCGAATAGTGCGGCGCCTTTGACACGGCCTCGCAGCAAGACGAGTCTGCTCCTTACGGAGCATCGAAAATTCCGGGCATCGATTTCCGTGATTCTCTGAGATTTTGTGTTTGGTCGGACGCTGTTCTGCGGAAAGCAGAGGCGAAAACTTCGCGCGTCCGCGTTAGCCAATCGTTGTCCGTGGCGCGACGCTCTGGTAATCTTTCTGCACGCTGTTGACGCGGAGAGGTGTCTGAGCGGTTGAAAGAGCCCGCCTCGAAAGCGGGTAGCCTGGCAAAACCGGGCTCGTGGGTTCAAATCCCACCCTCTCCGCCATGCTCTTGCATTCCATTGCGCGGATTCCATTCGGGCGCTCGCCGCAGGTTGCGACGCTGGCCCTGATCTGCGTCTTGGCGTGTAATCGGCGTGTCACCGCCGGGCGGCGAAGAATGTTTGCAGCAGCGCGGCGGCTTCGTCGGCGCAAACGCCGGCTGTGATTTCGACGCGGTGATTGACTCGCGGATGCTCGAAGACGGCGAAGCACGAACGCACCGCGCCTCCTTTGGGATCGTCCGCGCCGTAAACGAGCCGCGCAACGCGCGCCTGCAGAATCGCGCCAGAGCACATCGCGCACGGCTCGATGGTCACGTAAAGAGTCGTTCCGAGCAGGCGATGATTTTCAATCGCCGCCGCGGCGGCGCGCAACGCAACCATCTCCGCATGCGCCGTGGGATCG
>DATLSB010000089.1:0-36240 GCA_035534415.1 Candidatus Dormiibacterota bacterium
CCGGCAATCAGCAGCGTGAAACCGAAAAGGATCCGGAGGAACCGCTTGGCCTGATGCAGAGTTCTAATGATCACACTGGCTCGATTTCCGGCTCGCCCGATTCGACCGAATTGCCCGTCAGGGCTGCTGCTGCCTTATGTCTGTTGCTTCGATGCGCGATGTGCTGCGCTCGATTCAGTTATTCATGTGCACGCGCGCTGCCAATGCGGCGAGCGTTTGCAAATAGAATTTTCGCTGCGAGGACTGGGCTTCTTGCGGTCGCGGCTTCGCATAATTTTCGCCGCGTCCCAAATGTGGGAAATTTTTACAAACGAGGCATGAAAAAATGGAGCTTCACACCGTACGAATGCAAATCCCCGACGGCGCCAATTTGATTCTGGGCCATTCGCATTTCATCAAGACCGCGGAAGATTTGTACGAAGTCGTCGTCAACACCGTGCCCGGCGCAAAATTCGCGGTGGCATTCAACGAAGCATCCGGGCCGCGACTCATTCGCATCGAAGCGAATGACGACGAACTTCGCAGCGCGGCAATCGCCAACGCGCAGGCGCTGGGTGCGGGTCACGCGTTCGTGCTACTGCTCCGCAATGCGTATCCCATCAACCTGCTAGGGCGCGTGCGAGACTGCTTCGAGGTGTGCACGGTATTTTGCGCTACAGCGAATCCCGTGGAAGTCATCGTGGCGCAGACAGATCAGGGCCGCGCCATCCTGGGAGTGGTGGACGGCAAACCGCCTAGCGCCGTGGAAAGCACGGACGACGCCAAAGCGCGCCACGAATTCGTGCGCAAGATTGGTTACAAGCTCTAGGCGAGTCGCAACGAAGTCTAAAAGCGGTAAACGACGCCCGCCGTGATTTTCGGGCTGTATTGGTATGTGCCGAAGAAGAACGTAGCGACGATATCGGCTTCCACGCGATACGAGACGCGGGAACGCCGCGGGGCCAGATCGGCTCCCGCGCCAAATTCGTAGCTGAAGGCGTGCTGCCCGCCATAGACGGTTTTGGGCGATAGGTCGGCGGTGCCCGCCAGCCCGTGAGCCCAAAAACTGGTGCCACTCTCGGCAGGCCAGCGAAGCTTCACTCCGCCCATGGCGGTAACCAGATCCGCGCTTTGTCCCGATTGCGAACCGAACGTGGCGCTGATGTCGCCCTCTCCCGCGATCCAGCGGATGTGCGGGAAATACGCGACGGCAAAATCGAACCCGGCCAGATTGGCGGCGGTCCCAGGAGCTTCGTAGAAGCGCGTGTAGCTGAAGCCGGCGTACACCTGCCAGTTGTAATCGGGCATGACGCCGTAGATTGGCTGGTTCCCTCCCACCCCGGGAAGAAACTTGTGGCCGAATCCTAACGGCTCGGCGGCGGCTTCTGGCGAGGCCATCGCGAAGAGCTGCGGGCCCGGCGCGGCCGCGGCCTCGACGGTGGCGGAATCTGGGAGTGGCGGCAAAGACGTGGCGCTCGATTGAGCGCCCGCCCCAAATGCGAACAGCAACACGACACCGAAAAGCATCGCTGCCTGTCTCATGCAGAGTCCCCGAACCCATGAAGAGAGCGATAGGTTCTAGTACTGCCCCTAATTAAAGCTGGGCGAGGCTGCCGTGTCCATAGCTTTCAAGGTGCCCGTCGCGTGGGAATTACCATCCTTGCAATGAGAGAGGAGCTGAGCCGTCGCCCGGGGAGCCTATGTCCAGAATCGGGTTCGTTCTTGACCAGTAATATGGGCGTTTGTTACGATTTCTTTGCTGCTTCACGGCAGCGCTTATCCAGAGTGGCAGAGGGTACAGGCCCGAAGAAGCCACAGCAACCTGGTGCAATCGCCAAGGTGCTAATTCCTGCCCGTAAAAGGGCTCCGTGTCAGCTGCAAGGCAAGCGCGGAGAGCAGGGAGAGATAAGATCTCAAATGACGCCGCTTCGCGGGGTCGCTTGACGATTCAACTCCCAAACTGCATTCGAAGCTTCGTGTGGGTGTAGGCATTTGACGCCCGCTCCTGCGCAAACTTCATCGCACTTGAAGCTGTTCCGTCGCCCCAAGGGCGCACGTAAGGGAGCAAGAACATGAAATTCGCAACAAAGACGATCCACGCGGGGCAGCCGTCGGAGCCTGAAACCGGCTCGCTGATCGCTCCTATATTTCAGACGTCCACCTACGAGCAGCAAGCGCCGGGGCAAGACAAAGGGTATTCGTACTCGCGGACAAACAATCCCACACGCGAGCGACTGGAAACGGTGCTGGCGGAGCTTGAGGGAGTGCCGTATGCGGCGGCGTACGCGTCCGGGCTGGCGGCGGAAAATGCGATTTTGCAGGCGTACTTGCGGCCGGGCGATGAAGTGATCATTCCGCTCGACGTGTATGGCGGGACCTACCGAATTCTCAACCGCGTGTTTCAGCCGATCGGCGTGGTGGTGAAGCAGATCGACACCGGCGACCCGAAGACGGTGGAAGCCGCGGCGAACTCGCACACGCGAATCATCTGGATCGAAACTCCCACCAATCCGCGTCTGCTGATCACGGACATTGAGGCTATCGGAAAAATCGCGCACCAGCACAGCGCGTTGATGGTAGTCGACAACACGTTTGCCACGCCCGTGTTCCAGCAGCCGTTTGGTTTGGGCGCGGACCTGGTGGTTCATAGCGTGACGAAATATCTAGCCGGACACTCCGACGTGGTGCAGGGAGCGGTGCTGGCGAAAGATCCCGCGGTTTTCGAGCCGGTGAAATATCTGCAGAATGCCACGGGCGCGATTCCCTCGCCATTCGATTGTTGGCTCACTCTTCGCGGGCTGAAAACTCTTGAACTGCGCATGCAGCGGCACGAAGAAAACGCGGCGGCCATTGCCAACGCATTGAAAAACCATCCGCTCGTGCGGCGCGTGTATTATCCCGGACTGCCCGAGCATCCGGGACACGACATTGCGCGGCGGCAAATGGCCGGGTTTGGCGGCATGGTTTCGATCGAGTTGGCGGGAACAACGGACGAGGTGGTCGCGTTTTCGTCTTCGCGACGCTATTTCACGCTGGCCGAAAGCTTGGGCGGAGTGAAGTCGCTGATTTGCCATCCGGCCTCGATGACGCACGCGTCGATTCCCGCCGAAGCGCGCGCAGAGCTGGGCCTTTCGGACATGCTGCTTCGTCTTTCGCCCGGATGCGAGAACCATGAAGACCTGGTGGACGATCTTCTCGAAGGATTAGCGGAAATCGAGAAGGCTCGTGCGAGTAAGAAACCTGTAGCGGCGGCGTCGCGATAGCGAGCGCCGCGCTGCGAAAAAACTCAGGAGAATCCAAATGGGCGCGGCCTAGCTGCCGCGCCTTTTTTGTTTTTGATTCGCTCGCTCGCAAGGAACCGGTTTGAGAAGTAGGCCTCACGACCAGACCAGCGCCTTTCCCAGTTCTTTTCCCTACTCCCAATCGGGTGCAAAACCGAGGCATTTCACTCAGTTTCCCGGCCTTCAATTGAGAGTTCCACCCGATGATTTCCCGCCGCCCAGGCTGGTATTCAGATCATTGCTTGTGAACGAGGGCAACCGCGTGACAGCTGTGTTGCGGCAGGCTCCGAATGTTTGTGTATGCCGCGCACGCGACAACCTACCCGCGCGGAAACGTCTGAAATGAGTTGCCGATCCTGTCTGTGTTCTCTTTATTCAGGGTCGGAGCCAATATCCACGCTGGGCGTGCACGAGTCTTCGCTTAGACACTTTACCTGAGCGGCAGGTTCACGGTCCGAAGTTAGGGCGTGCACCACATCCGTACACCGTTCCAAGCCGCATATCAGCGCAAAGAGATACCTCGACGCCCTTCCGAGGTGCGGCGCACTAAGCCGTTTGACCCTAGTCGAACAGGAGGGGTTCAGATGGACCCGAAACCAAAGCACTCGCGCCTGGAGCGGCGATCGTTTCTGGCGCGGCTGGGCGCGGGAATCGGCATAGTGGGGACGGCTGCGTTTGGCTCAGCACGCGCGGCGCGCGGTGCAACCGCTGTACCATGGCGCCCTGTCGATGACCCGCAGGACGATTGGCTCGACCAGATTCCTGGGCGGCACCGCTTTGTGTTTGACGCCATTACGGCGGATGGCCTTGGAATGGGACTCCGGTTCGCGACTAACTATTTCGAGGCCAACGAGAGGTCCTACGGACTTAAGAACAACGACCTCGCGGTAGTCATCGTCATGCGCCACCGCGCCACTCCGTTCGGCTTTAGCAATATCGTCTGGGAAAAGTACGGTAAATAACTCACCGACCAGGCCGAATTCAGCGACCCTAAGACCGGCAAACCCTTTACCAACCGCATGGACGACTGGCTCGAGCGCATATTCACGCGCGCGAGTCTTGGAAACGTGCTCGTCGGCGGTGACACTGACTCGGCCGACCTGATGAGCGGCTTGATCAAAAAGGGCGCGCACTTCGCGCTATGCCAGATGTCCGCGCTGAGCGTCTGCGGCGTGATCGCGCGCGCCACCGGCGGCAGCACCGACGCCGTTTACAAACAGTTCGCCGCCAATCTGATTCCGAACGCGCGGATCGTGCCGGCCGGCATCGTGGCCGTAAATCGCGCGCAGGAGCGCGGCTATTCGTACGTCTACGCAGGCTGAGCGCGGATTGCTCGGCGGAGAAGAACCCAGGAGGTGAGACCGGAATTCGACAGTTTTCGCGAAGAAAAAAGTTTGCAACCCTGCTCCACGATAAGGCGAGCGAAAGGTTTAGGTCGTCGTGATGGCGATGTTTTCGTTTCTGTTCCTGTATGTAGCCATGTTCCTGACCGCCTTGGTCTTCTCGGCCCTGGGACTCGGCGGAGGAACACTCTACCTGCCATTCCAGCTTTTCTTCCATATCGACTTTCACGTCGCCGCGGCTACCAGCTTATTTTTGATTCTGGTTACTTCCTTTTCGTCGACCTTGGTTTTCCGAAAAGCAAAAGTGGTGGACTGGGCCATGGCGCTGGTTCTGGAAGCGGCCACAGCGCTGGGAGGGTTTCTCGGCGGGCTCTACTCGGGCCACTTCAGCGATCGGACGCTGACGTTTCTGTTCGCGGGGGTCGTTGCGTTTGCGGCATATTTCATGGTGAAGGGACTGAAGACCAAGCGAACAAATGAGCTGCGCGCGCCACGATTTCATCTGTGGAACCGCCAACTCTGATTGGAAAACTATCGGATCAATTTGGCGATCGCTATGCTGGTGTGCTTACTGGTCGGAGGACTCAGCGGACTGATCGGCATTGGCGGCGGCATATTAAAGATTCCGATGATGGTGTTGCTGTTCCACGTGCCGATGAACGTAGCCGTGGGCAGTTCGGCGTTTATGGTCGGCGTCACCGCTTCGGGCGGGTTCCTGGGCCACCTGAAGGCTGGGCGCTGCGATTGGGCCATTGCCCTGGCGCTGGCCCCGGGCGTGTTTGTTGCCGGACAGATTGGCGCTCGAAAAAGCATTAAGGTCGACAAAAAGAAGATGAAAGTTTACTTCGGGTATTTTCTGTTTGCCTTGGCGGTGCTTTTGGCGATTCGCACCGCGATTTGATAGCGAGTTCGAGAATCCTTCCAACATCGATCGGCAACCGCGGCTGCTCAACCTGGCAGGCAGCGCCACGCGAACGGCACATCCGGAAAAAGCTGCCGCGCTGAAGCGCGGCTCTACACAGGCATACCTTCCCGATAACGCGCTGGTCTTGTGCACGGTTTGCGTGCGAGCGAGAACCCGGCACCACGGAATCAGATTGGGCGTCTGCTTTGAATGGGAGTTTGCTATCTTTGTGGGCTGAATCGAGGACGCTTTTAATGAACATTCGCCACGACTGGACGCGCGACGAAATTCGAGCGATTTACCGGCTGCCGCTGCCCGAACTGATTTTCCAGGCGCAGCTCGCGCATCGCGAGTTCCATCGCGCGGACGAAGTGCAGATGTGCCGGTTGCTCTCCATCAAAACGGGAGGATGCCCGGAGGACTGTGCGTATTGTTCGCAGAGCGCGCATTACAAAACGGAAGTGACGCGCGAATCGCTGATGAATCCGGCCGAAGTGCTGCGCGCGGCGGAGCGCGCGAAACGCGAGGGCGCGACCCGATTCTGCATGGGCGCGGCCTGGCGCCAGGTGAGCGACGGCAAGGAGTTCGATACCGTGCTGGAAATGGTGCGCGGCGTGGCGGCGCTCGACATGGAGGTTTGCTGCACGCTGGGCATGCTGACGGAATCGCAGGCCGCGCGGCTGAAAGATGCCGGGCTCACTGCCTACAACCATAATCTCGATACGTCGCCGGACTTTTATGGCGAGATCGTCACCACGCGAGCCTATGAGGACCGGCTGCGCACGATCGGACACGTGCGAAAAGCCGGCATCACCGTTTGCAGCGGCGGAATTTTAGGAATGGGCGAAAGCGACGAGGATCGCGTCGGATTGCTCGAACAGCTGGCGCGGCTCGATCCGCATCCGGAAAGCGTGCCTATTAATATGCTAGTGCGCGGTGAGGGCACACCGCTGGAGAATGCGGAAGAACTCGATCCGCTGATCATGGTGCGAACGATTGCAACGGCGCGAATTTTGATGCCAGCGTCGATGGTGCGGCTGGCGGCGGGGCGGCGGCAGATGTCGCCGGAAGCGGTTACGCTGTGTTTTCTGGCAGGCGCTAACTCAATTTTTACCGGCGAAAAGCTGTTGACCACGCCCAATCCCGATTCCGATTCCGATGCCCGGCTGTTCGAAAATCTAGGCATGAAGGCTTTGCAGCGTGCCTGAGATGCGCGACGACGGCGCGGCCGAAGACACGATCGAACGGCGCATCGCGCAAGAGTTGGACTCGCTTCGCGCGATTTCGCAGTTTCGCACGCTGGAAAATTCAGATGGGATTGACCTTTCCTCGAACGACTATCTCGGACTTGCGTACGATCCGCGACTGAAACATGCCACCATGGAAGCGATCGCGAACTCTGCGCGAGTCGGTTCGACCGGTTCGCGCCTGCTTTCCGGAAACGCGCGCGAATGGCACGAGTTGGAATTGGAATTTGCGGATTTCGCCGGGACCGAAGCTGCGCTTTATTTTGGTTCCGGCTACGCGGCCAATCTCGGACTGCTCAGTTCCCTGCTGCGCGCCGGCGATTTTGTGTTTTCGGATGCAATGAACCACGCCAGCTTGATCGACGGCATGCGGCTTTCCGGCGCGAGCAAAGTGCTTTATCCGCATTGCGATCTCGCGTTTGTGGAGAACGCGTTGCGCGAACGCGCAGGACTGCCGGGCGCGCGGGTGATTGTGACGGAAAGCGTGTTCAGCATGGAAGGCGACGTGGCTCCGCTCGACCAACTGGCGCGGCTCGCAAATAAATACGACGCGGCGCTGGTGATTGACGAAGCGCATGCGACGGGCGTCTGCGGGCCAGCGGGTCGCGGGACCGCCGCCGAGCTTGGTATCGAGCGCGATGTGCTGGCGATCGTGCATACGTGCGGAAAGGCTCTGGCGAGCGCGGGAGCGTTCGTTTGCGGCGCGCTTGCTCTGAAAGAGTTTTTGATCAATCGAGCGCGGACGTTTATCTTCAGTACGGCGATGCCTCCGTATATGGCGGGACAGATTCGCGCGGCACTAGGGCTGGCCCGCGCGGCCGACGATCGGCGCGCTCACTCGCGCGAGATCGCCGCAATGCTGCGCGATTCCATGCTCGCGGCAGGAATCAATTGCGGCGCGAGTTCCACTCACGTCGTTCCCGTAATTCTCGGAAGCAACAACGCGGCGCTACGCGCCGCGAGCGAATTGCAGCGCGCAGGATTCGCGGCGAAGGCGATTCGTCCGCCGACGGTGCCGCCCGGGACGGCGCGCATTAGGATTTCGCTGACTAGCCGCATTACACTTGAGCAGATGCACCGCTTGGCGGAAGCGCTGCGCGCCGCGTTAGCCGCGCAACCGAACGAGCTGTCCGCAGGACCGGCCACTGGCGCCGTGCATGTCTAAGCGATTTTTCATCACCGGCACGGACACCGGTGTGGGGAAAACCGCCGTTTGCGCGCTGCTCTGCGCCGCGCTGGATGCAATTTACTGGAAGCCCATTCAAACCGGATCGCGCGAGGGCACGGACCGAGGCACAGTGATGCGGCTGGCGCAGCTGCCTCGCAGCCGTACGTTGCCGGAAAGCTACATCTTCAAACCGGCGGTTTCACCGCACTTGGCCGCGCGGCTATCTGGCACACGCATCGAGCTGCGAAAAATCCAGCCGCCCGAAACGCCTGCGCGCGAGAATTTGATCGTAGAGGGCGCTGGCGGCGCGCTGGTGCCCATTAATCACACGCAGCTTATGACCGACTTGATGCGCCAGCTCGAATTTCCAGTGTTGCTCGTATCGCGAACGTCGCTCGGTACGATCAACCACACGCTGCTTTCTCTGGCCGCTTTGCGCGCAGCGAGGCTGGAAATTCGCGGCGTCATTTTGGTCGGCAAACCGAATCTTGAAAATCGCAGAGCCATCGAACATTACGGCGAAATATCGGTAGTCGGCTTTCTGCCGTTGCTTAAGAAACTGGACCGGCGCGCGCTGCTGGCGGCATACAAAACACATTTCGATCACAGGGCATTTGAACGATGATCTCTGGCTTGCATATCTGGCATCCGTTCACACAACAGAGCACCGCCCCTGCTCCGATTCGCTTGAAAAGAGCTGATGGGGTGTACCTGTATACCGAAGACGGGCGGCGGCTCATCGACGGGATTTCGTCCTGGTGGGTGAATTTGCACGGGCATGGGCATCCGGCGATCGTGGCGGCAATCGCGGAACAGGCCGCGCGGATCGACCACGTGCTGCTTGCAGGAACAACGAACGAGACGGTGGAGGAACTCGCGGCGCGATTGCGCAAATATCTGCCCGCGCAACTTGAGCATATATTTTTTTCCGACGATGGCTCGACGGCCGTGGAAGTGGCGCTGAAGATGGCGGTGCAATATTGGAAGAATATCGGCCGCGAGGAGAAGCACGCGATCGTCGCGCTGGAGCACGCGTATCACGGCGATACGGTGGGCGCAATGTCCGTGGGCGATGATTCAGGATTTACGGAGTCGTTCCAGAGCCTCTTGTTTCCGGTGCATCGCGTGCACTCGGCGTACTGCTACCGCTGCCCCGTAGGAAAAACACGCGCAACTTGCAACATCGACTGTACGGAGAAATTGCGCGCGCTGCTGGAGGAAAATCACAGCGAGATCGCCGCAGTAATTGTGGAGCCGCTGCTCCAAGGCGCGGGTGGCATGATCGTGCATCCCGCGGAATTTTTACAGCGCGTGCGGCAGATGTGCACGGAGTTCGGCGTGCTGTTGATCGCGGATGAAGTGCTGACGGGATTCGGCCGATGCGGGCGGATGTTCGCGTGCGAAATCGCGGGAGTCGTGCCCGATCTGATGTGCCTATCGAAAGGGCTGACGGGAGGCGTGCTGCCGATGGCGGCAACGGTTTGCACCGCCGAAATTCATGAAGCGTTCTTGGGAGACGGCTCCTCGCGTACCTTTTATCATGGGCATTCCTACACGGGAAATCCCATCGCGGCGGCGGCGGGAGTGGCCAGCCTAAAGATTTTCGAGAGCGAGCCGGTGTTCGAGCGGATCAACGCCATTTCGAAGATTCATTGCGAGCGGCTATCGGCGATTCGAGAGCATCCCGCGGTGGGCGAAGTGCGATCGATCGGCACGATGGCCGCGGTCGAAGTAAAAGCCGACGATGCAGGGTATTCTTCGAAGCTGCGGCCGAAGCTCTACGATTTCTTCGTGGATGCGGGAGTGCTCTTGCGCCCGCTGGGGAATGTGATTTACATTCTGCCGCCGTATGTGATCACCTCGGCGGAGCTGAATTTCGTGCACGAGCGGGTCGTGGACGCGCTGAACCTGTGCGTGCAATGAATGCACCACTCCTAATTGGAAGAACACGTGAGCATCGAGCACTCCAATATCGAGCACTCCAAGTCGGATCGCCCGCTGGTGGTGGGAATTGGCGGAACCACGCGGACGCCATCGTCGACCGATCGCGCGCTGCGGCTGGCGTTGCTGGCCGCGGAAGAGGCCGGCGCGCGGACGCACTGCTTCAGCGGTCCATTTCTCGCAAGTCTGCCGCACTTTACTCCGGAGCATCAGACGCGCACCGAAGGACAGCGTGAATTGATCGCCATGGTGCGACACGCGGACGGGCTGATCGTGGCCAGCCCCGGATATCATGGCGGGGTTTCCGGCCTGGTGAAAAACGCGCTCGATCTGCTGGAAGATTTGCGCGCAGATGAACGCAGCTATCTGGATGGACGCGCGGTGGGATGCGTGGTCACCGCAGCCGGCTGGCAAGCCGCAGTGACCACTTTGGAAGCTTTGCGCGCGATCATTCACGCGCTGCGTGGCTGGCCCACGCCGCTCGGCGCGTCGCTGAACACGGCCGAAGGGCTTTTTGACCGCGACGGCAACTGCACGGACGCGAAAGCCGCAGAAGTGCTTAGCGGCGTCGGCCGCCAAGTCGCGGAATTCGCGTTGCGGCACGGCGCGGCGATGAAACACGGTTCGCCGCATCGCGCATGACCCGCGCCATCCGAGTTCGTCGAGGCACCGACGGGCGGTTTGTCTAGAAGCGAATTGTGGGACCAAACTGCACAACCAGGTTGTTGTGCGCTCCGTTTGCAAAGTACATGTCGTCGCCCACCTCGAGACGCAGTCCCACCGGCCCTATATACGCCATCAGCCCTCCTCCAGGATAAAACATCCCGTGGATGTTGTTGGTGCGAAGGTCCGAAACGCTGCTGGTGAATCCCGACACCGAACCGGGCGCTGCATTGAAACTGAAATTGATGAAGCCGCCTTTTGCGGTGACGAACAGCTTTACCGGTCCCGGAGTTTCAAATGTGGGGCCAAAAAGCCCCTTCAAAATCTTCATGTTGGAATTATTAACGAAGACGCCGCCAGTCGTGTTCGTGAATTTTTCAGTGAAGGCCTGATCGAAATCGTACGTCATCTGGGCCTCGAGCGATGTCATTGGAAAGACTTTCACGCCCACGCGAGCCCCCAATCCAGTCATATTCGTGCTGGTTTCCGCCAGACGCGTGTAGTCACCATAAACCCCGACCGTGACTTGCGCCGAAGCCGCCGGCGCCAAGAAGGCGATCACAAGCAAAAGGGGCGCTGTGAATAGGATCCGCTTCATTCGTTTCTCCTTGTTCCTCGTTGTAGTTGAGTATGTGTTTGTGCTTGGCTGGGGGGCCGAATTCGCGGCTTCTAATTGGGATGCTCGCACTGGCAGCTGTGTTGCCGGAAATTAGCGCCGCAGGTGATCAACCTGACGAAGAAAGCGGGGGCAAATCCCTGAGCGAACAGGCGCGGCGAGCACTTCAGGCCGGAAAACACTCAAGTTCGCTCAACAACGAGCGAACTTGTGCGCGGGCGGGTAGCGTGTGAATCTCACACCACTAGCTGTATCCGACGATTGACTTGGGCCGGGTGAACGGAAAATAATAAGGCTGTCACGGGTGTTGGAGTTCACCCTAACCGCCCCGAAAGGGGAAGATGACTCCTACGAGGGTTTCGGCCTTGGTGGGATCATCCGCTTTCTCCCACCTCTGTAAGAACCCTCAGCAGATAATTCGACATGGACCGCCGAATGGCAGAGAGTCTCGCGTCGCTGAAGGCTGCTGCGGTTGCGGCACGTAACCCGCGCTCAGCCGAGTCAGCCTGAGTAGGACGCGGTGCAGTGAACGTACATACGGAGAGGACAAACAACGATACGTATGACCAAATATCTGATCGTCGCGTTGGGCGGAGCAATCGGCTCGATGCTGCGCTTCTGGGCGGGCGGATACGTGAGCGGACGCCTGGGAACCCGCTTTCCCTACGGTACGTTCGTGATCAACATCACCGCTTCATTTTTGATTGGCTTTATTATGACTGTCTTGGCAGAACGGACGCATTTAAGTCCGAGCTTGAGATATCTCCTGGTGGTCGGTTTCCTGGGTGGGTATAGCACTTTCTCGTCGTTTGAATATGAAACGTTTCGAGTTTTTGAAGATGGCGAATTTCTGATTACGGCGCTGAATGTCGCTCTTAGTGTCGGCGTGGGATTCGTCGCGGTATGGATCGGCGCCATCACGGGGAGGGCAATCGCGTGAAACAAACGATCCTGCGGAGGTCGCACAACGTGGAATTGAAAATTTGGGAGGGACAATGCTGAAAGCAGGACCCGCAAAGAAGGTCACCATCTACGTTGGCGAAGACCATCAGTACCACGGGCAGTCCCTGTATTCGGCGATTCTGAATTTTCTTTTTTACCGCGGCATATCAGGCGCCAGCGTGGTTCGGGGAATGGCCGGATTTGGCGCCGATCACCACATGCACAGCACACGCATTGAAGTACTGACCGCCGACCTTCCCATGAAAATTGAGTTCATCGAGTCAGCTGAGAAAGTGGAAGAGGTTCTGCCGAAACTGCGTGAACTTGCCGGCACTGGACTGATCGAAATTCAGGACACCATGGTAGTCAAAGCCCCGGAGGCCGAGAAGAAGCTCACGGAAGAGCCCTTGCCTGCGTTAAAGCGCCAAGGTAAGGCGAAGCTGATGCGCATCTTTATCGGCGAGAACGACAAATGGCGCGGCCAGCCGCTGCATAAGGCGCTGCTTGAAAGCATGCGCGCGAATGACATCGCCGGAGTGACTGTCTACGAGGGAGTTCTCGGCTATGGCGCAAACCGCCGCGTACGTAAGGACTCCGCGCTTCACCTCTCGCACGATCGTCCGATCGTGCTCTCGGCAGTTGATACCGAGGAAAAGCTTCAGGCGTACTTTCCTGTGCTGGATCAAATGGTGCAACAAGGGCTCGTGGTTCTTTCCGAAGTTGACATCATCAAGTACACACACAATTTTGCGAATGCCGAACGTCGAAAGGAGGCGCGGCCATGAAACTCGAAGGCAAAGCCATAATGCTTCGCATCTATTTCGGCGAAGATGACAAATGGAACGGCAAGCCTCTGTATCTGGCCATTGTTGAAAAATGCCGTGCACTGGACATCGCCGGAGCCACCGTCCTCCGCGGAGTCGCGGGATATGGCGCAAGCACTCTGATCCACCGGTCGCACCTGCTCTCGTTGTCGCACGACGCTCCGATCATGGTCAGCGTGGTGGACTCCGAAGAGAAGATTCAGACGCTGATTCCCTTCCTCGACGAAGCAGTCGATGAAGGGCTTATCGCAAAGTCAGAAGTCGAAGTGATTAAGTACGTGCACCAAGAAGGCGCTCGCTCGTAATGGCACGGCTTTCTCTAAGCTTTGCAGCCAATACTCCTCCACCGAGATAGCAAGGCAATACGCGGAGAAGAATGTAATGCAGCGCAACCCTTCCGGGTCCTTCGAGTAGCGTTCGTGGCCATGAAGATCAACGGAGCGGTTTCTCCTGCTATGCCGATGCCGACCTGCGGAGTGGGCTCCAGCAGGGTTAGTTTCCGTTCGGATACCAGTTGAGTAGACGGACGTCGATGCCAGTTCCAGCGAGCGCCTCTTTGAAACTCTCGATGTTGGACCCGCGGTAGTGATATGGGATGGCGACCTTTGGATGAAACGCCTTGACCGCGTCAGCCGCTTCCTGCGGAGTCATGGTGTAAGGCAGGTTCATGCAGATGAACGCGACGTCGATATTTTTCAGGGCGCGCATTTCGGGAATATCTTCGGTGTCGCCTGAGAAATAGAATCGCTTGCCGCCGTAAGTCAGCACGTAACCATTGCCCCAGCCTTTCGGATGGTAGAGTTTGCCAGGAGCAGGGCCTCGCTTGATGTTGTACATCGGGACGGCCTCTATCTTCCATTTCCCCCAGCTGGTCGATTGCCCATTTGCGATCACACGCGCAGATTTCAGCGTTTCGGCCACCGCCGCAGGAGCCAGGATCTCGGTTCCCGGCTTACTGAGTTTCGCAATCGTCACTGGATCCAGGTGGTCACTGTGCGCGTGCGTAATCAAGATCAGATCGGCGGATGGAAAACCGTCGAAATTGCCGGGCCGAACAGGATCAATATAGATGTTCTTTGTTCCCGCCTGTATCAAAGCGGACGCGTGATAAATGGGCGTGATCATCACCGGGCCAGCGGAAGTGGAGAACGTCTGTGTCTGCCGATTCGATTGGCCGTAACCGGGAGCCGCAAGAACGAAGAACGCGGAGACGACGAGCAGTGATTGCATCATCTTCATGGGTGACGTCCTTAATGTCCGTTTGGAGGTTTCAAAACGCCCGCAGTATTCCCCGCGCCGATTCGGAATGCAACTGGCAAATTTGCAATGTGGAAAACGAAGCGCCCCCGGATGTGCTACGAGCAGAACTTTTGTATCGGGCCCGGCTTCTTTTGATTTTGTGCGTTGCTGCGCTTTGCGGCGCGTGTGCTAGAATCCCCGCTTCTTGCGACACTTTATCTGGACGGTTTAACACAATGGCAAAAATAAGCGTTACGCAGATTGCATTATTGGCGTCGTTGACGGCGGTATTGATGGGCTGCGGAAATGCAGCGAAAAAAGCTGCGCCACTGCCACCCGCACCGGCCGTTGATCCCGCAACCGCGGCACAGATCACCGGCACGGTAAAATTCGAGGGCACTCCGCCGCACTTTAATCCGATCGATATGAGCGCTGCTCCCGCGTGTGTGAAAGCTAACTCCAAGCCCGTGATTCCGCAGGTGGTTGTTACCGGCGCGCACGGCGCTCTCGCAAACGTGGTCGTTTACATAAAATCGGGCATCGGCCGCTATCGCTATCCGACTCCGGAAAGTCCGGTGATACTCGACCAAAAAGGATGCATGTACGCGCCGCACGTGCTGGCATTGATGGTCGGCCAACAATTTGAAGTTGCGAACAGCGATTTAACGTTGCACGACGTTCACCCGATGCTGGAAAACAATCCGTCGTGGAACATGTCACAACTTCCTGGCTCAACTCCGGCCACGACTAAATTCAGCAGCACTGAATTCGCCGATCCAATCGTGTGCATGATTCATCCGTGGATGCAGGCGTATCTCTTCGTCTTCGATCAGCCCTATTTTGCGGTCACATCGAAAACGGGAAGTTTCGAGTTGAAGAACCTTCCTCCGGGAACCTACACCGTCGAAGCTTGGCATGAACCCAATCAGACGCAGGACCAGACGGTGGTGCTTGGGCCGAAGGGTTCGAAGTCGATCTCTTTCACCTTTGGCGCAGCGTCATCGCGAGGCTAAGAAAACTTCTGCGGTTCCAGCGGTAACGAACGGCTTCGTACCGTCCGGAAATTGTAGCGATAGTAACCGGGATTGCTTTTTCAGATTGGGTTCTGCATGGCTGCAGCAAGCGTTTGCATAAATTCCGCGGCCCGAGCTCCATCCGCCACACGGTGATCGCACGAGAGCGTGAGGGAAATCATCGGCCGCACGGCAGGCTTTCCTTCCACGGCAACCACGCGGTCCCCGATTTCACCCACGGCAAGTATTGCGGCTTGCGGCGGCACAATGATGGCGGTAAACGCGTTCACGTGATACATGCCAAGATTGCTGATGGTGAAGGTCGCGCCGCTGATGTCGTCTGGGCGCAAACGGCCCGCCCGCGCGCGATCGGCCAAATCCTTCCGCTGACGCGCAATTTCAGGCAAAGCAGTTTTGTTGGCGGTGCGAATAACTCCAGTCACCACGCCGTCCCCTACCGCCATCGCGAGGCCGATATTGATATTGTCGTGGTATTCGATCGCTGGCGCGGTCCAGCTGGCGTTGAGCCTAGGGTGCTTTTCCAGCGCGCGTGCCACAACCGATATCAACAGGTCCGTGTGAGTGATCTTTACTCCATTCGATTGGGCGATCGATGCCGACAGCGCCTCACGAGCGTTGTTGAGCCCAGTGGCCTCGACTTCACGCGTGACGAAAAAGTGCGGCACTGTCGTCCAGCTCTGGGTGGTTCTCTCGGCCATCAGCTTTGCGACTGAGCTTAGCGCCTGTGGCGCACTGCCGCCGGAAACAGACGGCTCACCGCCAACTTGGGATTCCGACTTGGCGGCAGCGCCGTCACTTCCAGCAGCCAGAACATCCTCGACCAGGATTTCGCCATCCGGGCCGGAGCCGTTAAGACTTGCGAGGTCGACGCCGCGCTCTTGCGCAATGCGTCTCGCCTTCGGAGAGATTTTGATTCGGTTCGGCCCCGTTCGGCTATCTCGGCGGGACTGTGCCGGCGAAGGATTCGCCAGTGGATTTTTTGCGCTAGCAACTACAGTTCGAGCCGGAAGCTCGTCAGAAGGAATTGATTCGCCAGCTGCAAGAATCCACGCAATCGTCTGGCCGACCGGAATTTCATCGCCTGGCCCCGCTTTCACTCCCGCGAGAACGCCGTCGGCCAAAGCTTCAATCTCGACCACGGCTTTATCCGTCTCGACGTCCAGGAGAATTTCCCCTTTCGTGACGTTTTCACCTTCTCGTTTTCTCCAGGCAACTAGTTTTCCGGTGTCCTGCGCCATTTCGAGAGCGGGCATCACTACGCTTGTGGGCATATTGGTATGAAAATCTCCGAATGTTGTCTCTCAACGTTTGAACGGATCACCAAGCACAGCGGGGCGACAATCAGACGACCTGTCCTTCCGATCTGGCGCCCGCTTCGACCAGCTCACGGACGTTGGGGCTCGAAGGGCTTTCCGTTTCGCGCGTGGTCGGCAGAGGCCCATTTACGGTGTAATAGCGCTGCCCAGCAACCAGCAGCTCTTCCGCGGGAAATCGCGTGATCACTTCATGGCCGGTTTCCGTGACAACAACTTCCTCTTCGATGCGTGCAGCGCTCCAGCCGTCGGAAGATGGCCAGAACGTTTCGAGCGCAAAAACCATTCCCGGCTTCAATTCATAGTGCTGGTCAAGCGAAACCAGCCTGCTGATCACCGGCTTCTCCCAAATGGCCAATCCAATGCCATGCCCGAACTGCAGGGCAAAGCACGATTCCTCATTGGAAAAGCCGAACTCCTGGGCCTTGGGCCAAACTGACGCGACCTGCGCCGTCGTGCGGCCCGGCCGAATTAATTCGATCGAGGCGTCGATGTATTCCCGGCAGCGCTTGTAGGCGTCCACCATCGCATGAGAGGCGTAGCCGACGGTGAAGGTCCTGTAGTAGCAGGTGCGGTAGCCCATGTAGGAGTGCAGAATGTCGTAATACACCGGGTCGCCCGGGCGCAGCACGCGATCGGAAAAAACGTGCGGATGCGGATTGCAGCGCTCGCCAGAAATCGCGTTCACTGCCTCCACGTATTCCGAGCCCAGGTCATACAGGACCTTGCTTACGAGTCCGACGGCCTCGTTTTCACGCATACCAGGTTTCATTGCGCGGTAGAGCTCGTCGTACGCCGCGTCGACCATCATGGCGGAGTGGTTGAGGAGCGCAATTTCATCCTGCGTCTTGATCACGCGCGCATCGGAAAGCAACTGCTGGCCGTCGACAAGCCGGATACCTTCCTTCTGCAGAGCGAAAAGAATCGGCATTTCAATGACGTCCACGCCGAGCGGCTGCTTCTCGAGCCCAAGTATTTCAAGTTCCCGCTTAATCTTCTTGGCGACATCCTCTGCACGCCCTGTTTCCGGCGACATGGCCCCGCGCAAAAGACCGATTCCCGGACGGGAGCGCTCGCCAAGCCAGGGGCAGTGCAGCTGATGGTGCTTCGCGGCCGAGCCGAAGTCCCAAAGGATTGGCTCCGCGTTCCGAGCCAACAGCGTAAAGCGGCTGTTTTTGTCTTGCGCCCAAGTGCCGATGTGCGTGGAAGTGATGTAGCGCACGTTGTTCATGTCGAAACACAACAGCGCACCCAACTCTGATTTTTCCAGCAAGCTTTTAATTCGAGCCAGCCGCTCGCGGCGCAAACGGTCAAAATCCACTCGATTTTCCCAATCAACGGCCATGCTTCCGTGGGTCGCTAGCGCCATTTTTAGTTCTCCTTAAGATCGGGTGCGGTTAGGAGCGCCTGCACAAGCTGCGAGCCGCCTCGAACACCATCTGCTCGGTCGGCACGGTTGCGTCCTCGAGCGGCGGCGAAAACGGAATGGGAACATGCATCGCGCCGATCCGCTTAACCGGCTGATCCAGATAGTGAAACGCGCCTTCGGCGATGACCGAGGCAATCTCCGCCGTCACGCCGTACCTGGCGTATCCTTCGTCCACCACAATCGCGCGCGATGTCTTCTTTACGGACTCGATCAAAGTCTCCTCGTCGAGAGGCCACGTGGTGCGTGGGTCGATCACTTCGGCGCTGATGCCGATGTCCTCCAGCATCTTCGCCGCGGCAAGCGCCACCTGCACCATGCTGCTCGTCGCCACCAGCGTGATGTCATCTCCGGACCGCTTGACGTCCGCGACGCCGAGCGGGATGGTGTACTCCTCGGTCGGGACTGTGCCCTTTAGCCGGTACATCATTTTGTCTTCGAAAAACACCACCGGGTTGTCGTCGCGAATCGCGGATTTCAGCAGCCCTTTGGCGTCGTACGGCGTCGAAGGTAAAACCACCTTGAGCCCCGGAACGTGGCTGAACCAGGCGTGCAGCGATTGCGAATGCTGCGCGGCTGAACGCCTCGAAGCTCCCAGGGTCGTGCGCATAACCAGCGGCACTTTCCATTTGCCGCCGGACATGTAATGAACTTTGGCGGCTTGATTCGCCATTTGGTCCATCACTAAAGCGATAAAGTCGCCAAACATGATGTCGACCACTGGCCGAAGGCCCGTCATCGCGGCGCCGACTGCCAGGCCCGTGAAACCCGCTTCTGAAATGGGCGTGTCAATCACGCGGTCCGTTCCGAACTCTGTCGACAGGCCGGAAAGAACTTTAAAAACTGTTCCCGCCTCGGCCACATCCTCGCCCAAAATCAGGACCCGTGGATCCCGGCGCATCTCCTCGGCAAGAGCTTCTTTGATCGCCTCGCCCAGCGTCAGCTCGCGCTGCGACGCGGGCGCTTCCATCACGGTTTTCATTTCAGGCGTAGACATCTTGCTGAACCTCACGAGTTTCGGGGAATGGAGCCGCCATTGCGAACTGAACGGCGGCATCGATGTTCGATGCCACTTCTGCGCTGATTTTCTGCAGTTGGGCGGTATCCGCGTGTTTTTCAGCGATCAGCCAATCACCGAAAAATTTGATCGGATCGCGCTCGGACACCCATTTCTGCTCTTCCTGCTTGCTCCTGTAATACTCGCGGCTTACGTCGCCCACGTGATGCCCTCTGTATCGATAGGTGTCGCAGAGCAGAAACGCCGGGCCGTCGCCGTTCCTCGCTTTATCCACCACGCTCTTCGCCGCGACGTAAACAGCGCGCACGTCTTGGCCATCCACCCTTTCGGCGAAGATTCCAAACGCTCTCGGCCGCGCTAAGACGTCGCCGGCAGTCGTCTCCGAATAGTGCGTATATTCGTTATAGGTATTGTTTTCACAAACGTAAATCACTGGCAATTTCCAGAGTTGCGCCAGATTCATGGTTTCGTAGAGCACGCCTTGGCCGAGCGCACCCTCGCCAAAGAAACACACAGCCACCCGGCCGTTCCCAAGTCGCTTCGCGGAAAAAGCCGCGCCCGTGGCAATACCGGCGCTGCCTCCCACAATCGCGTTCGCCCCTAGATTGCCAGTTGCTGGGTCGGCGATGTGCATCGACCCACCTTTGCCTCGGCAGTAGCCCGCCTCTTTTCCTAGAAGCTCTGCGAACATCCGATCGGGCGATGCTCCTTTCGCCAAGCAGTGGCCGTGGCCGCGATGAGTGCTGGTAATGTAATCGTCGGATCGCAATGCCGAGCAGATCCCGACGGCAATCGCTTCTTCTCCGATATAAAGATGGGCCAGACCCGGCATGATTGCGCGCGTATAGAGATCGTTCACCCGCTCTTCAAAGAAGCGAATCGCCAGCATCTGCCGGTACATCTGCAAAAGGTGATCTGATTTGCCTGCGGTGGAAAGCTCAGGCTCGCTTGTTTTCTTCGTTTTTTTTGCCATGGTTTTTCGGCGCGTTGTGCGCCTTCTACAAAAGCGGAATACGCCTGCTAACGACCACGATTCGCATCACGCGCGCTTTCTGCGAGCAACCGCGTGGATTGTAGGACGCGGTATGAGACCGGTCAAGAACAGAAGTGAAAGGTTAATTTCCTGTTATCCTCCGCGGCAGCGTTACATTCGCAAAGAAAACGTCAAATGTACTCATCGATTGTGCTGCGCGGGCGTACAATCCCGCCCGCAGTTCGTCGCCTCGTCACAGCGGCTGTGCAGGTAGTGAGGCGAAGCAAGCGTGTCTTTCATCGAGACTTACGAATAGGAGAAAGCGATGACGCACAAGATAGCAGTCGCCATTCCCGTGGTCTTGTTTTTATCGAGCTTGTGCACGGGTGTTGCGCGGGCGCAGGTTGCCACCTCCGCAGACGACGCGACCTGCATGCCAACGGCGGACCAAGTTCGTCAGCAACTTCGCATGTTTGCAAGCAGACTGGCCAAACAATCTCCCCAGGAAACGAGTTTTACGAACCGCAATGTAAGAATTAAGGCAATACCGGGAGTGGTCTCGGCCGGAGCGATGTGGACGAAGATTTGGCAAGAAGGTGGGAACAGCGCCGACGGCATTATCGCCGAACCCGACGGAAGCGTTTTGGTGGCGCAGGAGGACTACGATGCCGTGCTCAGGATTGACGCGAACGGAAATTCGTCGGTCTTGGTTGCGAACGCGAAGGGAGTCGGATCGCTCTCGATGGATCGGTACGGTACGCTGTATGGCGGCCTTCGCACCGAAAGGCCAGGGTCGACGAAACCGGACAAGAACTCAATCGAGAACGCGATCGTAGTGCTGGCGCCAGTGCGCAAGGTGATCGCCGACAAATGGGCGGATGGCACAATGCTGACGATCCGGCCAAACGACCTGGCGGCTGATGGCCATAGTGGAGCGTACTTCACTTCCGGCTGCCTTTACTATGCTGATGCTCACGGCGCCACCGTGATGGCCGGCAAGATCCGCACGAACGGGATCGTCTTTAGCCTCGATTACAAAACCCTCTACGTCACGAATGGCGCAGAAATCATCGCCTTTGATGTTCGCGGCCCCGGTCGGCTAGCTCGCCGTCGCGATTTCGCAATGCTCCCGAAAGGCAGTTACGGAGATGGAATGGCAATCGACTCGAAGAGTCGCTTGTACGTCAGCAGCAACGCGGGCGTACAGGTTTTCGACAAGGCCGGGAAATATCTCGGCGTGATTCCCACTCCGCGCGGCATCATCAGCGTCGTTTTCGCGGGTGCCGGGAAAAAGACGCTTTATGCCGTTGGAAGCGGCGCGGAAGATGCGAATGGCCAACCGATTCGCCAAGGCCCGCAGCACACCGCCGCGACCATTTACAAATTACCGATGCTTGCGCAAGGCCCTAGCGGCCGCGCGAAGTAGAAACCACCTTCGCCGGGTCAATTCGCCTGCTTGAAGAGCTCCTGGGCTCTCTTGTCGTTCGGGTACCAGTAATGGAGATGGCAGCCCTCACAAGCATCATCGAGATTGTCCTCGGCCTGAAACAAGGCCTTGGTGTTTCGCTGATCAACCGCCTTCATGGCCAGCTCAGCTGCATCCTGTAATCGTCGCGCGCGGCGGATGAATGCGGGGCGGTCGTTGTCGATCAGTTTTTGAATTTGTGCTGGCTGGAGCTCGATACTAGGATTCTGTGAAGTGACATTCGGCGGCGCCACTTTGCGGCCCGGCATTACCAGTAGATTCGGCGCTTCGAGCAGTACCATCAGGCGCAGACGCACCGATTGCCAATTGTCCGCATTGTAAGCCGGACTCAGGGTCCCCGCGTCTTCCGTGTAGGTCTCATCGGTCGGCGCGATGTGCCGTATGCCGTGTTCGTCGGAGATCGTCTCGACCGAATTGAATATGAAGTCGGCGCTGGGATTCACCATGGAGTCCATGATGTCCTTAATCGTGGCGGGCCTTGATAACTTCGGAGGCGCTTTTCTACAACCAACTGCGACAAACAGCAGGCTGACTGCCACCATAAAAGCCAAGCATTTCACGATTGCTGCCTTTCTCGCCGATGGGTTGTATTCGTTGTCCGCATCTTCACACGATCTGATCGATTTCGAGCGAGTGCGCGGAGGAATACCCCACTCCATCAACCCTTCATTAATTTTGATTCATGAATTTTTTGTTGACATCATTACGTGAGGGAGAGTAAAGGGTGCGTGGGGAAAGTCAATAAATATTTAAATGTCTGCAATTTTGAATGCGCTTCAAACCACAAGGTCTCCAGGTTTTGTTGCGGGCTCGACGGCCAATACTGGATCCCGCGCGGCATGAAATAACTCCGAACGAGCGTTGGGGGGGAGCGATAACTTATGCGTCGTACACTGTTCGTCACCGTGTTCGCCTTATTGGTGATAATTGGGGTTAGTTGCAGTTGTCCCATTGCACACGCGCAGGAACCGGGGAGCAACACGGCCGGGGTGCAAGTGCTGCAGAACCCCCAGGCTTACGAAGGAACACCTGAGCAGCGCTGTGATGCCCTGAAGCACGGAGGCGGACCGTTCACTCTGCGCCCAGGCGCCTTTGCTGGTCCACACGGCGAGTTCACGAACGTCATCGGACCCATGAGCATCTGTACTCCCACGGAGAAGAACCCGCCCGCCGGCGTGAAACCTCTTCCCGTTGACCTGTTTACTTCAAAGAACTTCTATTTGGACAAGAAGTACTGGATGGATCCGCGCTACTACCGGTGCAATACTCCGCGTCAGCTGACCGACATCTGGACCGCCCGCCGCTTTTTCGGCAAGACTCCAGAAGGAGCTGCCTGGGGTGACTGTAACTGGGACGAATCGAGAGACAAACTCGTAAGTCACCTGCCCTACAAGACTGCGAAGGAACAATACGATGCCTTGCTGGCTGCCGCGAAAGCGAAAGGCGGACCTACGACGTACACCAAGGCCACCTTACCGGACTGGGACGGTTGGTACACTCGCGACATGAAAACCGATCCTCAGGCGGAGTGGATCTGGGGGACGGTCACCCAAGCTCCAACCATTCTGTCTCTGCTAACACCCGAGTATCGCCAGCGCATGGTACAGGGCATTTACCATGAAGCGGTCAGCAACGCTCCGCAGTGGGAAGCATCCTTTTGTTGGCCGGAAGGATTCTTACGATGGTGGGCTCAGGCATCGCGCGGTGGAGATTTTGAACTCACCGCGACGCCCTGGAACGTGCAATTCCTTTCCGGCATCGCCGATAACTTCCTGCGCCAGGTTTGGATCGGAAGACAACCGGTACAGAAAGTTCCGCAGTGGTATGGCGAGACCGTGGGTTTCTGGGACGGTAAAACTTTGGTTACGTGGACGTCGAACGTTCAAGCCTGGAACCTGTCTCACTGCATGTTTGAGAACAGCGGCAAGCTCGAGACCGTCGAGGTTTGGAAACCAATATACGACTCGAGCGGCAAATTTGTCGGGCTCGACCAAGACACCGTGTTTTACGATCCGGAGGCTTTCGTTCAGCCGTTACATGCGACGTATCATTATCGCCGCACGGCAGGATTGAATTCCCCGACGATGCGGTTCACGTATATCGAGTGCCTTAGCAATATCAAGGACATCAACGGCCGGGCAACTCAGCTTACCGCTGCCGACCCGGACTACGTGGACTACTATGGCCGGCCGTGGGCTCAGGATTGGGAAAAGTACTTTGAAAAGGGCTGGAAAGATGCGCCCAATGATAATTCCGTACCCCAAAATGTTTTGAACATGTTTGACGGAAGTAAGAAATAGCGGTTGGAGCCGCGGTGAAGGCAGTTTGACCATCGGGCCACCCACAAAAGGGGGAGCAAGCAACATGAAAACCATGAGGGCCAGAGTTTGGATTGCTGCGGCATCCATTACTTTTATCTTGGCCGGTATCTGTGTGCGTCCTACGTTCGCGCATCACTCGTTTGCCATGTACGATCAAACCAAAGTGTTGGTGCTGACGGGTGTAGCCCATCAGTTCATCGCACAGGCAAATCACGCGGAGCTGCACTTTTATCTGATCGGGCCCGACGGCAGACTTGAGAAGGACAAGAAGGGCCAGCTCGTAGACTGGGGCGTCGAGATGGCGGGCGCCGCGGCTGTAGCTCAGGAAGGCATTACGGGCGAGTCGTTCAAAGCGGGCACGATTTTCACCGTGCACATGAATCCCCTTCGAAGCGGAGGCAATTTCGGATCCCGGGTCGGTCCAATCTATAAGTGCCCTTGGAGAACTCCTCCGCGTTCCGGCCAGACCTGCAAAGACGTCAAAGGCATGACCGTCATTGGTGGAAAGTACTAAATCCACTACTGGTTCGATCGCAGCTGAAACGCTGTCGGTAGAGTTCGGTCAAAATACAGCGGTGTAACGAACGATGAAGGAAGGCTGAAGTGAATCGATTTGCGCATTGGTTGGCCAAAACATCTTCCAGTCACACTCTTCGCGTGCATGAGAGTTGGCTGATCCCCGGGGTTCAATCCATCCATATCATCGGCATCGCCATCATTATGGGTTCCCTATTGATGATCGTTCTGCGGGTTCTCGGCTGGGCCGGGACGGACCAAACGCTGCGCGAAACTACGGAACGTTTCGGCCCGTGGATCCTTGGAGCTCTGTGCCTGCAGTTCGTAACCGGACTCGTCATGATCCTCGCCGAGCCCGTGCGAGAGCTGGTGAATTTTTCGTTTTGGACAAAAATGGTGTTTGTAGCTATCGGCACCACCCTCGCAGGAATTTTCCTTCTTCGATTTCCGAGACGCGAGCAACAGTGGAATACATTCGTCAACGGTCGCTCCTTTAAATCGCTGGCGATCGTCACTTTCATGGTGTTTCTTTGCATTATTGTGCTGGGACGCCTGATAGCTTACGACCACATTTGGGGTTCTTGGTCGCCGGCGACGACGGGATACTGACCGTGACGCAGAGGCCCAATGCCAATTGACACTTTTCTTAAATCCGTCGAAGCGACCGGTTTCGCGACAACCATTCGCGATTCAATCTGGATGTTCCCGATTATTGAATCAATTCACGTCATCAGCTTTACGCTCGTCGTTGGCACGATCGCCATCATCGACCTTCGCTTGCTGGGCCTAGCTTCGGTCCGCCGCTCGTTCCGGCGGATGTCCTCGGACATTTTGAAGTGGACGTGGGCGGCGTTCGCCCTGGCGGTCGTAACGGGGCTCATGATGTTCTCGACCAACGCCCGGGTTTATTACCACAACCCGTTTTTCAGAACAAAGATGATCCTGCTCGTGTTTGCAGGTCTGAACATGCTGGTTTTCGAATTGACTGCGGGCCGTACGATTCAGCATTGGGACAGCGCTCCGTCCGCACCCCGCGCCGGCAAAGCAGTAGCCGTCCTGTCACTCGCGATATGGATCGGCATCATTTTCATGGGCCGCATCATTGGATTCACCACTCACCCGGGGAGCGTGGCGCCGCCCACCCCCGGCGTCAATTACGACAACTTTCTGCTGCCACCGGCCAGCGGCACCAGCACTTCTGGCCCTTCGGGCACGGGTAGCAGCGGAACGACTCCGGCGCCAACGCCCAACACCCCAAACACGCAGTAAAGGTAATGCATTCACACCGCCGTACGAGCTGATCGTCAGAAGTTAGGAGGCGGCCAAGATGGGCAGGAAGCAGATGGCCTTCGGAGCCATGGTCGTGCTGGCCACGTCTATGGCGCCTGGAGGCCTCCGGGCGCAAGCACCGGCGGCTCCTCCACATCCGGCAGCTGCGCGGCCCGCTCCACCGCAGCTGCTTTTCGCCATGACCTTCGAAAACACCGAGCGCTTGCCGCTCAGCCAGAGTGTCGTCACCGCCCCCAATGCCGATCTGCACCTCTATGGCGACGGTCAGGACATTCTCATCTCTGTCGGCAAGGGACCATACAATCCTCATACGTTCGATGGTCTGTGCGAGCGGCCGTGCGGCTTCACGTTGAGCGACAGGACCCATTATTTCGATCTGCGCGGAATGGCAAATGTGAAGTTCACTGCCATCACCTCTGGTTTCCACCGCGTACGTCCGCTTATCAAGCTAGCCGACGGCACGCTGCTCGTGGGCGACCAGGCCGAAGGTTCCACTGCCGACTGGCACCCCTATGAAATCTCCTTTAGCGAAGTGCGCTGGCTCAAACTCGATCCTCAGCGTGGCGTGACGCTGGGAGATTCCTGGGTTGAAAAACCCGATCTGAGCAAAGTGGAGGAAGTCGGCTACTTCGATATGATGCCCGGCAGCGGCGTTCATGTTTCTGGAATGCCTCTGGAAAAAATGCCCCCTCCTCCCCCAGGAGCGTGGATCGCCGTTTCGTCGTTCGCGCTGTGGGGAAGGCTTGTGCCCCGCTAGCTCGATATTCCCCCAAGAGTCAGAGCGCTAGAACAACTTCTGCTGAGGCTCCTGACCACACCCATGGTTGGGGCGCCACGCGTAAATGTCTGCGCAACCCTCCCGCTGAAGTGATCTGTGCTTGTCGCTGTTGGTGATTCCAAGCGGGTGGCACGCCTGAAAAAAACCACGGCTAGGCAGAGGGCCGATTCAGCCCGTGCCTAGCCGTGTCACTTCATTCGCGCCAAACTTGTAGAGGGTCGCTTTCTTGCCCTCGACTCAGAAGGTCGCTTTCAAACCTAAAGACAGCATCCGCGCACCGCCGGTGCCATTGACGGGATTGGGATCATTTGGTTGCCCGCCCGAAACACCGAACAACACGGGGACGTTCACAATTCCCCCCGTGAATCCGAGCGCGTATGCGCGATTGTTCAGCACATTGAAGGCCGATACGCTGAACTCAAGTCCGACCCGCTCGGTGACCTTGAAGGTTTTCCTAACGGACAGATCCCACTCGTGGAACCCCGGTCCGATCAGCGCGCCCGGCCTCATATTGCCAAACGTGCCTTGGGCTGGTGGGAGGATCACCGACTTGCCGTTCGGCGACACGTAGCAACCTTGCGCAGCGAGTGAGGCCGCCCCGCTCGACGATCCGGCGATTTGTGCGTTCATCGCCGCATTCACCGGCTCGGCGCCTGCCGCAGCGACGCAAACAGGCGGGGGCGCCCCGTGGCATACGCCGATGGAGCTGAAGATACCGAATCCGTAGCACTGCATCGGATTCAGGTTCGTGAAGTTGAAATCACTAGCCTTGCCGTAGAGCGACCACGGTTCAGATGTGCCACCGAAAAGCCCACGGTTGTCGTTGACTCCCGTGAAGTCGACGTTGGCACTGCCTCTAAAGGGCTGCCCACTCTGCACGTTGATCAAGCTGGAGATCTGCCAGCCCTTCAACAGTTGAGCCGGCGCGTTAAACCCTGGAATATCGTAAACGAGCGTGATTCCGAGGTCCTGCGTCGGTGACCAGAGCCCGTAGTCGCACGATACGCACTGGCTATTGGTTATGTAGGGATTGTTGCCGCTCTTGTTGGTCCCTAAGTCCCTTGAGAACGTGTAGGCTACATTCATCGTCAAGCCGTGGAAGCCACGCTGCACCAGCGTCATTTGCAACGCATGGTAGTTGGAGTATCCCCCCGGGCCGTATACGAAGATGCCGTTGAACCACGGAAACTGCCCGTAATACGGCTGCCTCTGTTGCTGAGGCCCCGTCACCGTGCCTGGCGCGCCGCCCAGACCAGACCCGCGGGCGCCTGGAGTCGATTGGTTGATATTGATCTCAGTTGGCAGATCGGATGCGTGCGTACCCACGTAATTGACCGTCAACGAAGTGGTGGGGCCAAAGGCATGCTCGATTCCCAGCGTCCACGTGTACATTGGCGAGCGCGCGTTAGACGTGTTCATCGAGAGTTGGCCGTTCGGGAGCCGGACGACCGTCCCTCTCGCCTTCAGAGTGCACGGCGAAGGCGTGACGCCGCCGGGCAACGTGATCGCCGGGTTGCCGGTTCCGCACGCCAGATCGCTGCTCAGAGTCGGCGGAAAAACAGGTACGCCCGAGGTCCAGTTCAATCCTGATCCCGGAATCGTTACGATGCCCGTCGTTACGGCCTGCGGATTTGTGGAGGCCGGGAACACGAGACCACTGTCGTTATATAGCGAGAATCCAGTGGGAGTGGTGTTAAGGCCGGCGCCGAAGCTCGCCGCGACCAAGTCGTCGATCTGTGGCGTGTCGTAGCTAATGCCCATGCCGGCCCGCAGCACCGTGGTGCCCTTGCCCGTAATATCCCAGGCAACGCCCGCCCTTGGAGAGAAGTCGTGGTGATCCGGCTGGTACAGAGGAATTCCCTGTTGCTGCACCATTCCAGTCGGTGAGAACGGACTGAAGTTGCCGGCGTTATTGTTGCCCACCAAAATCGCCGGTTCTAATTCATAACGCAAGCCGAGGTCCATCGTTACTCTTGAGTTGACCCGGAAGTTGTCCTCAAAATAGAGCGCCTCGCGGTTGAAGCCGAGCGTAGAATCTTCCTGCTGAGGGTTCACCAGCAGTTGATTTCCGCCACCAATCTTTCCAGCCAGGAAATCCTGCAGATCCGTCGAGGAGCAGAGGCCGGTGACAGGGTCGGCGGTGCCGGGCAGACAGGTAGTGGATCCAGTGAATGTGTTACCGCCATCGAAGTTCAGGACGCCCGTGAGGTAACCAGGCGCGCCAATACCGCGGAACCTGCTGTGATGGAACTCGAACCCGAACTTCATGTTGTGGCTGCCGTGCGTGAACGAAACGTTGTCGTACGCCGTGTACGTGTACTGAAACACGCCCTGGTCATTCAGCTGGAAAGCCGCTCCCATCGACGCAAGGCTCGATTGCGTGAAATTCACGACCGGGAAGCCGCAGAAAGGCGCGGGAGGATTCGTGCCGGAAATGAAGCCAAGTGCTGAGTAGTTAGGCTGACCCACGTTCGCACCGCATTCGGCGTTGCCGTCTGCCAAGTTGTAACGGTTGTAACCGAACCGGACGTCATTGACCCAATTGGAGCTCGGAGTACTGATCCACACCGCACGCATCATCTGAGTCCGGCTTACGTTCCGGTTGTCCCAGAACGAAGGTTCGCCAGCGTTCGGCGTGAGGGTTGTAGCCTGGCCGATGAAATACTCTCCGTTGATCGAATTGGAGTTGTTCAGGTGATAGTCGATCCTTCCAATTACGTTGTTCGAATGACCGGAAAACTCGCCCGGCACACCTACACTCGAGGTCGCGAGGCCATTGTAAGTGAATACGCCCTTCGTCCCGCACGTCGCTGCTCCGCCAGCCACGGTGCAATCAGCCAAGTTGAGGCTCAACGGGCTCGGTGTGACACCGTTAGCAAGCAAATTATTGATCGAGAGGGGCACGCTGTTGGACGGATTGACCACTGATGCGGAGCCGTTCACAGTCGGCAGGTTCGCGAACGTGCCGATTCCGACTCCGTAACGCATCCCGTCGAAAGCGCCGAAATAGAACAATTTGTCTTTCTTGATCGCGCCCCCAAACGACCCGCCGAACTGCTTGAAATCGTCGGGCTGCTTGGGCAGCGACGGCGATCCTGGGCCGCCGCGCAAGTACGGATCGTACGAATCCAAGCTGTTGTTCCGGGCGTAGATATAAGCGTCCCCATGGGCTCTGTTCGTCCCCGATTTTAGGCCAACGTTGACGATGGCACCCTGGAACCAGCCGTACTCGGCGGGGGGATTGGTCATCACGTTCACTTCTTCGACGGCATCCTGCGGCAAGATCGTTAATTCGTCCGAGCTTGTGGCGGCGCCGACTAGCGGCCCGGAGTTGACGAATACGTTGGTATTCTCCACGCCATCGAGCAAGAAATAGTTGCCCTGGCCGCTTGCGCCGTTGGTTTCGTAGTTGGGCGAATTTCCGCCTGGGTTTCCGTGGACTCCGGGCTGGAAATCGAGCACCTTGGTATATAGGTGCCCATTAATTGGCAGCTGATTGAGCTGCGTGTCTTGCACCGTGCTGGATAGCACTTCATTGCTGACGTTAATCAGCGGCACCGCCTCAGTCACCGTTATCTTTTGCGCTTCAGTGCCGGGTTTCATTGATACGTCGATGCGGACAGGCTGGCCGACCCCAACCGTTACGCCCGTGCGGTTCATCGTCTGGAAGCCGGTGTATGTAACGGTCACCGCATAATCGCCAGGCGTGAGACTGGGAGCCGAATAGTTCCCGGCCGCGTCCGTGGTTAGCGTGCGCGAGACGCCCCGCTGCACATCGGTGACGGTCACCTTGGCGCCGGCAATGACCGCGCCGCTCGCATCGGTTACAGTGCCGGCGATGCTGCCAAGGTTAAGCTGCGAGTAAGCAGGAAGACAGAGTAGCAACACCCCGAGACCGATACTCAAAATATGAAGTACTTTGGATGTACGCAGAGACTGGCCTAGAAAATTCAAAGTAACCCTGTTCATCATCCCCCCTCAAGTTCCTTCGGAAGCGTAAGCGGCGCAATTCTTGCCGGCGACGAGTCAAGAGCCGACCTTCGGCAATTGAGGCAATCTTCAATCAGCGCAAACTGGCCTTGGGAATTCTGGTTGTAATTTTGTGAACCACCCCACCACACGACGGACAACCGAGATCAGCGCGCATCGCCGACTAGCTCTTCTCTCCTCCTACTGGCCGCGTGCGCGGATATGTATGTCCGTCAGCGCGCTATGTCAAGCAGAAAAACAGAAGCTCTCACATTGGTCATATAAATTTTTGTTAATGAATTTTATTTTCGACGCACGTGTTTCCATTTACTCGCTTGGTGTATGATCCCGCGATCGCGCGACAGTGGCGGTGACATTCAGCGAATACATGTACACAACAATTAACTATCGCATGCGATACCAGAGGGCCGAACCAAAACATTCCGAATCGCGCTTGCAGAATCGTTCAGCAAATAAAAATGCGCGCAATGAACTCGTTCCCGTGGTTATGGACCAGCGTTCGCGCGCCCCGATCGAAGCTTTCGGGACATTGGAATTCCCCATCGAGAGGCGCCTAGGATGAATCGCAGAATGTTTCTCGGCTACGGCACGGCGGCGACGGCCGGTATTCTTGCACGCGGAAGTTTTAAACGATCTTCGGCGCAGGACTTAGGAGCCTCATCGCCCAGCGCTGTGGCGCGTACCACTGCTGGACGCGTTCGCGGCATCGCGCGCGATGGCGTCAGTGCATTTTTTGGAATTCCTTACGGTGCATCGACCGCCGGTGCGCGCCGCTTTATGCCCCCCGCAAAACCGGAGCCGTGGAGCGGCGTTCGCGAGGCCACGCAGTTCGGTCATCGGTCTCCGCAAGGTCCTTCGGCTTTAATTCCGGAGGACGCTGCCGTCGACCGGAGAGAGCCCGCAGGCGAAGACTGCCTGTGCCTGAACGTGTGGACCCCGCAAGTCGGTCGAGGGCGCAGGACGGTCATGGTGTGGCTGCACGGCGGCGGGTATTCGCAGGGCTCGGGAGCATTCATTATTTACGATGGTGCGAACCTGGCGGTTCGGCACGACGTGGTGGTCGTGACCTTGAATCATCGTCTCAACGTCTTCGGTTATCTGGAACTCTCCGAATTGGGTGGCGAGAAGTACTCCCAATCGAGCAATGTCGGGATGCTCGATATCGTCGCCGCGCTGGAATGGGTGCGCGACAACATCGCCGAGTTTGGCGGCGATCCCGCGAACGTGACCATCTTCGGGCAATCGGGCGGAGGGGGAAAAGTGAGTACGCTGATGGCGATGCCTTCGGCCAAAGGACTGTTTCATCGCGCGATTTGCGAGAGTGCCTCCGCCATCCGAGGTATACCAAAAGATGCCGCGACCAAATCGGCGGCGGCATACATGGCGAAGCTCGGGCTGAAGCCCCATCAGGTTGATGAGCTCCAGAAACTTCCGGCCGATCAACTCGTTGACGCCATAGGTGGTGGTGGCGCGATGGGCGGAGGTGGCCTTCGTCTGGCCCCAGTGGTCGATGGGGGCTCGCTGCCGAGAAATCCGTTCGATCCGGACGCGCCTCCGCTTTCGGCAAACGTTCCGCTAATGATCGGCTCCGTCGAGACGGAGGTGACTTTCATGCGCGGCACTCCGCTTGAACCAATGGACGACGCGACACTTCGCGAGCACATCAAGCGAGTGGTTCGTGGTGCGGACGACGGCGCCGTCAATCACCTGATCGACGTGTACCGCACCGGACGCCCCGGCATCAGCAACATCGATCTATATCTGATTCTGGCATCCGACGCCACGTTCCGCGCCGGAGTGATGACCGAGGCAGAACGCAAAGCGGATCAAGCTGGGGCTCCTTGTTATATGTACTACTTCTCTTGGCGGTCCCCGGTTCGCGACGGCAAGTTGCGCACATTCCACACGCTTGAAATTCCGTTCGTCTTCGATAACGTCGATTTGGCTACGGCGATGACCGGAGCGGGGCAAGATCGCTACCCGCTCGAGGACAAGATCAGCGGCGCATGGGTGGCGTTTGCGCGCACAGGCAATCCGAGTCACCCCCTGTTGCCAAACTGGCCGGCCTTCAATACCAAAGAACGAGCGACCATGATTCTCAACAACGAGTGCGATGTTGTCGATGATCCGCATGGAACAGAGCGCAGAGCGCTTCTCTCCGTTCAAAAGTTCAGAGAGATGTGAAGTGCTCGTTGTCGTCGAGTTTTTTGCGTACCGGCAGGAAAACAAAAAGTCGCAACCGCCACATACCGGCATTTAGGAAGGAATCATCGCGGCCATGGAATCAGTTCCGCTCAGCGTAAACGACGTCATCGACCAGCAGCCGGTCCGGAGTTTTCAAGTTTGGACGATCGTGCTGTGTGGAGTTGTTCTCATTCTAGATGGATTTGACGCGCAGACGATCGGATTCCTGGCGCCTTCCGTTTCGCAATCTCTCCACATTCCCCTAAATACGTTCGGTCCTATCTTTTCGGCGAGCTTGGTCGGATTGATGATCGCAGCCATGGCGGCAGGCCCCATTGCTGACCGCTGGGGTCGCAGGTGGCCGGTGATCTCGTCGACGCTTCTATTCGCGGCATTCTCGATTCTGACGGCTCACGCTTCGTCCTTTCGTGAACTGCTTATTTTTCGTTTTCTAACGGGCGTTGGCCTGGGCGGGGCGATGCCGAACGTGGTTGCCATCGCCTCGGAATATTCGCCGAAGCGGCTGCTTCCGCTGTTTGTGGCGGCGCTATTCGCCGGGATGCCGTTGGGCGGCTTCATTTGCGGGATGGCGAGTTCCCTGCTGATTCCGACGCTTGGTTGGCGGTCTGTATTCTACCTGGGTGGAATTTTGCCGCTCGCGATTGCCGTGCTGAGCATCGCAAAGCTGCCCGAGTCGGTGCGTTTTTTGAGCGCACGCGGGATCGGCTCGGATACAGTTGCGCGCATCATGGCCAAAATTGCACCAGAAATTGCTACCAACCCGGCGGCGTTTTCAGCCACTGTGGAAACTCAGCGCAAGGGCAGTGCGGTGAAGAGTCTGTTTAGCGACGGTCGCGCGCTTGGGACCATTTTTTTGTGGATTCCATTCTTCATGAACCTGTTGATTTTATATTTTGTGGTCAACTGGCTTCCCGCATTGCTGCGCGAATCCGGCATGTCAGTCGCCAATGGAGTGACGGCAACGGCGCTGTTCAGCCTCGGCGGTATCGTCGGCTCATTGGCGGAAGGGCCGCTCATGAAGCTGTTTCCCGCCTCATGGCTTTTAGTAGTTGAGTTTATCCTGTGTGCCGGATTAATCGGCGCACTCGGCGGTACGGCGACCTCGTTATTTCTGGTCGAGGGCTTGGCGTTCCTTCTGGGCCTGATGGTTACGGGGGCTCAAGCAGGCATTAACGTGCTAGCCGCGAGTTTCTATCCGACGGCAATACGCTCGACTGGGTTGGGCTGGGCTTTGGGTGTTGGGCGCATCGGGTCAATCGTCGGTCCGCTGCTTGCCGGCACCATGTTGTCTTTCGGGTGGCAGCCGCGGCAACTGCTGATCGCCGGCGCCGTTCCCGCCCTAATCGCTGCTTCGACCATTTTCTTGAGCAGATTCGTGGGAGGGACGGTCGATGCCTATCGATCCGACACAGATATCGTGGAAGCGGTATGACCAAGGCGCGGATCTGCGGTATATCGCCATCACGAGTTGGGCGAATGGAACGCTGCACACCAACAGTTCAGTTGCTGGCGCAGCGAGATGCCTGCCAGACTGAGGCTTTGTTTGCACTGAGATGGGTAATTGAGAGTCAAATCGAAGGAGCCAATTAGGCCATGAACAATCAGAGTCTCGAGGACGTGCTTGCATCTGTGGGTAATCCGGTGAAGCTTTTGCGCAATTCGCAGATTGGTCCGTATGCGTTTCCGGTTGTCCGGCCGGAATTTTCGAACTGGAGAGACGAACAGCGTGCTTGGAAGGAAACTTGCGCGCTCCTCGATCAATCACACCACATGACGGACCTGTATGTAGAAGGCCCGGATGCCTTGAAATTGCTGTCCGATTTAGGGGTGAACAGCTTCAAAAATTTCCGAGTCAATCAGGCCAAACAGTTCACCGCTTGCAACCACAACGGCCACGTGATCGGCGACGTGATTCTTTTCTACCTCGACACGAACAAATTTAATCTGGTCGGCCGTCCTCCGGCCTGCAACTGGGTTCAATACCATGTGGAAAAGGGCCGATACAATGCGACCGCGGTGAGAGATGAAAGATCCGCGGATAACCGCGGCCACCGAAGAACGTTCCGTTACCAGGTTCAGGGTCCGCACGCGCTGCGGGTGATGGAAAAAGTCACCGGCAAGCCGGCGCCGGACATCCGATTCTTCAACATGGACACGATGACCATCGCCGGCCACAGCGTTCGCGCTCTGCGCCATGGCATGGTCGGTCAGCCGGGTTGGGAACTTTTCGGCCCATGGGAAGATGCCGAGGAAGTTCGAAGCGCCATCCTCGAAGGCGGCCGGGATTTCGGAATTCGCCAAGTAGGATCGCGCGCTTACCCCACCACTTGCCTCGAGTCGGGGTGGATCCCCTCGCCACTTCCCGCGATTTACACCGGGGAAGAAATGAAAGAATACCGCAAATGGCTAAAGGCGACGAGCTATGAGGCCAAAGCGTCGCTGGGCGGCAGCTTTTACTCCGACAACATTGCCGACTATTATTTGACGCCGTACGATCTGGGCTACGGCCCGTTCGTCAAATTCGACCATGAGTTCGTCGGGCGGCAGGCGCTTGAAAAGATGGATCAGAGCCGGCGAAAGAAAGTCACGCTGGTTTGGAACAAGGACGATGTGAAAGCAGCATGGGGAACGCAATTCGACGAGGGCGACACCGCCAAATACATTGACCTGCCTTTGGCAAACTATTCTACGCTGCCGTTCGACAAAGTGCTCAAAGATGGGAAGACCGTAGGCGTCTCCACCTACACCGGATACACCTACAACGAGCGCGTGATGCTGTCTCTGGGAGTTGTGGATTGCCAGTACAGCGAAGTTGGCACGGGGGTCGCCATCGTATGGGGCGAAGAAAATGGGGGATCGCCCAAGCCGACGGTCGAGCGCCACAGGCAGACTACCATTCGTGCGACGGTTGCGTCTGTTCCGTACGCCGAGACGGCGCGGGTCGCTTACCGGCCGCAGTAAACGTTCGATCTAGCGACAGATTCTTCCAGGAGACGAATTCAATGGGATACATTTTTCACCAAAAGGATCTTCCCAGATTGATCTCGGCCGTACCGGGCCGCGAGCGAACGTTTTTCGTCAACAAAGAACTAACGAAAATCGACGATATGCTCGCCGGTGTGATGCACTACGACAAGGGCGCGTCTTCGCCCTATCACTTCCATAAGAACTGCGAGCATTTCTACTTCATCATGGAAGGAAACGGTACGGTCGAATCGGAAGACGGCGTTCGCGACGTGGGTCCGGGCGATATGGTGTTCATTCCCGCGGAGGAAAAGCATCGCCTGCGCGCAACCAAGTCGCCGCTCTTCTATTTCGAGTTTCAGGCGCCCAACCGTTTCGTCACCACAATTTTGGACGGAACCCCTGAGGATCTTCGCTGGAATCGCGTGGAAGGCGGCGTCTGGGTTCAGACGTAATACGCCTCATTTATAAGGAGAATTCATGCTGACTTTCATTGACACGAATAAACTGCCGAAGGTGAAATCCGCACAGGGCGAATTCACGGAAGTGTTGAACCGCGATCTTTGCGGCGCGAAGAACGTGCTGGCCGAACTGCGTTGGTTGCAATCGGGAGAAAAATTCAGTACCGGCGCATCGGACAAACACCAGCTTCTCTACCTGATGGAAGGCAACGGTACCATTCGCCTCGACAATAAGGACTACGAGGTCACGAAAGGCGCCGGAGTATATCTGGCTCCCTCAGAGATGGCGACCGTCCAGGCACCCGCGAACGGTTCGGT
>DATLSB010000090.1:0-18161 GCA_035534415.1 Candidatus Dormiibacterota bacterium
TCAGCTCCAGCTGGTGCACCACCAACGGCGACGAAGCAAACCTTCCAGCGCGATGTGTTCCAGGCCCGAGGAAATCGCGACGCCATCTACAAAGCCGCCATGGCTCGCCGCGCCGCCGAACTAGCCAATCTCTCGCCTGTCACCGACAGCGTCCTTCAACACCCGCCTGACGGCGATTGGCTGATGTGGCGCCGCACCTATTCCGGACTTGGCTACAGCCCGCTCGATCAGATCAAGCGCTCCAACGCCAACTCGCTTCAGCTTTCCTGGAGCCGCGCGCTGCCGCTCAGCGCCAACGAGATCACGCCCATCGTTCACGATGGCGTGATCTTCATCGAAAGCGGCAGTACGATCCAGGCCCTCGACGGTGCCACTGGCGCGCTGCTTTGGCAGTACGTTCGTCAGCTTCCAGACGTGCTGTTGAATGGAAGCGACTCCACGATGCGCGGCATCGCCATCTACCGCGACAAAATCTTCGCTCCCACGGCGGATGGCCACGTGGTCGCGCTCGATGCCAAGACCGGCAAGCTGATCTGGGATCACGAGGTAGTCGTTCCGTTGACCGGCGTTTACGCGCATTCGAACCATGATTTTCGCCTCGACGGCGCGCCCATAGTCGTTCGAGGAAAAGTGCTCTTTGGCGTAAGCCTCGGCATCGCCAATCCCAGCGGCGGCTGCTTTATCCTGGCGCTCGATGCCGATACCGGCCGCGAACTCTGGCGTTTCCATACCATCCCGCGTCCCGGCCAGCCTGGCGGCGATAGTTGGAACGGCGCGCCCGTCGATCAGCGCTTCGGTGCTTCCGTGTGGACCTCCGGCAGCTACGATCCGAAGCGGAATCTCGTCTATTTCGGCACCGGAAACACGTATGACGTGTCCACGCTGCTCCAATCTCATGAGCAGCAGGGTGATTCGAATGACGGCCTGTACACCGACTCGACCGTGGCGCTCGATCCCGACACCGGAAAACTTGCCTGGTATTACCAGCACATGAATCGCGACGTGTGGGACCTCGACTGGGCCTTCGAGCAGTTGCTGATCACGCTGCCGGTTCACGGCAAGCCGACCGACCTGGTCGTGTCCGGCGGGAAAATGGCAATTTTCGACGCCGTAAATCGCGCCAATGGAAAGTACGAGTTCTCGAAGGATCTCGGTCTGCAAACGCTGGTCAAATCGATTGACCCGGCGACCGGCAAGAAGATCATCAATCCGGAATTTGAGCCCGTCGCCAACAAGACCGAATTCATCTGCCCCAACGCCAACGGCGCGCGGAACTGGCCCGCCACTTCTTACAATCCGAACACCCACATTCTGTATGTGCCGATCGCCGAATCGTGCATGGACTACACCTGGGTTCCAGGCACCGCTGCGGAAACTGCAGCGGGCGGTCTCGACATTCGATTCACCTTGCAGACTCGTCCGCACACCGACGGCAAAATGGGCCGCCTCGACGCTGTAAATCTCGAAACCAGAAAAATCGTCTGGATGAATCGCCAGCGCGCGCCCATCGCCAGCGCCATGCTCACCACCGCGGGCGGCCTCTTGTTCAGTGGTTCGCAAAACCGCGAATTCACAGCCTATGATGCAAGCACAGGCAAAGCCCTCTGGCAGGCGGGACTAAATGCCACGCCGAGTTCCTACCCCATCACCTATTCGATTAACGGCAAACAATATGTCGCCGTCGTATCGGGAGGCGGCGGCCCGCTGGACGCAGGCGACTCCAGCCTCGCGCCGGAGTTCGAGAATCCCTCCGGCGGCACTACCCTCTGGATCTTCGCTTTGCCCACTGCGGGAAAATGAAGCGCAGCTTCACTGCCCAATCACAACTAACACACTTGGAAAAGCGCGGTATCGTAGTCTACCGCGTTGCGACGGGCGTGACCTGCAGCACGAAGATACTCCAGGCTCCGTCCTCCCGTCCAAATACGATCGTCATGCGGTGCATCGACCTCGCGGCGCCTGCTGCGATGGTCACGTCTTCCCAAAAAATAATTGCGACGAATGTGTCCGATAGCCCGCGCTCAGCTCGTTCGACATGCGCCCGCGCATTCTTGGTTGCAAACGGCGCGAAGCAAGATTGAAAATCGATGTTGTCTCGTCCAATCCAGGTGTGTCCTCGGGAATCGATGAGCAGGGCTTCCTCGGCAAAAAAAGGGGCAATTTCGGCGGCGCGGAATTGTTTCAATGCGCTCAGAAAAGAATCGAGAACATCGCGTGTGGTGGCGACGCGGTCGGTTTTCACAGTTATGTCGGATATCTTGATCTTGGCGATCTTTTCCCGCGCCGACTCCAGCGTGACTCCCAGAGACCGCAGAGTCTCAGCAGCAAGGCAGTTTTCCACGCGCAAAACTCCCAGGAGCAAATATTCTGGGCCGATATAACGCTGGCCGGCTCGCTCCGCTTCTTCTGCAGCGAAATTCAGGATTTTCTTTGAATCGGTCGAGAGCGGTACTTCCACGGTAGTAAAAACCCGGTCGCGGATGGTGATGTGCTTTTCGATTTCCTGGCGAATTCGCGATTCGATTTCGGATTCGTCGAGAAGCCGCCTCACAGAGTCCGGTACTTCGCGCACGACGCCGAGCAACAGGTGCTCGGTTTCGATGGTCGGGCTTCCGTACTGTCTCGCTTCGTAGCGCGCGAAAAAGATTACCCGGCGAGCTTTCTCTGTGTATCGCTCGAACATTTTGTGCGGCGCTGCACGCGAATCGACTACTCGGCGTGCGCGGCCGGCTTCAACTCTAGCTCGCCCACGATTGAAAGTGGACTGCCGTGCGGTATGCGTGAGGGCGGCTATAGCAGAGGCGGTTCGTAAAGGTACGCGAGGCCGTCTGAGGTGATCGCATAGGCCTTCGAGCCGTCAAGCGACCAGCGCAGATCGACTACGCCCTCGGCGGCGTACTCGTCGAAAATCTTCAGGCGATTCAGTTCGACCAGGAACAAGCGGCCTTTTGCCGAATTTTTCAGCCATGAACTGAAGCACAAGCAGATCGGCAGGTGCGGATGGCAGGCGCAGAGTTCCGCGCCAAATGGCAGCAGCTCGGGCTCCATCGTGTCAGCGGCTAGGCGGCTGGCTTGGCCGGCGGCGCAGAAAATGATCTGGCGGCTGTCGTAAGTCCAGGCGAGATCGGTGATGTGCCCCTGCGCATGAAACACGTTTTGCTTGCGCAGCGACGGAATTTCAAGAATGGCAATCGAATCGTCGGCCCACTCGCCTTCGATTTCGACCACGGATGCGAGGCTGGCCTCGTCCGGGCTGAACGCGGCACGGCCAAATCCTGCCAACGCTGCGGTATCCGCAACGCCTGTTTCATCAGCGTTTGCGCCATCGACCGCGCTGGCTTCGTCCGACTCGGGGCGCCACTCGGGCCACGCGCAACAGGTTGGCAGCGTGAGTTCGCTCGCGGGCGTCGCAGCGAATGGCATCTCCCCGGACGCGCGCTGCGAAACTTCCCACAAGCGCACGTTCGCGCTGTCCGCACCGTTCGAGGTGGCCGCAAAGTAGTTTCCCGGATCCGACCACGCTAAATCCGCTGGAAAATCGGCGTAGTCTCCAAACGCTCCGAGAAACTTCTTCGCGTTCAGATCGAACGCGTGCAGCTCCGGCAGCCACCCGCCCCACGCGGCCACCAGACGCTCGCCCGAAGGAGACCACGCGAATGCCGCCTGCTTTCCTGGCGCCGAAACTCCCGGGTCGCCGGGAACCGCGAGCGCGAGCAGCGGCATGCCTAACTCGACATCATACAGCGCGATACTTTCCGATCCTTGCCGCACCAGCGGAGAAAGCGCGCAGACTTGCCCTGCGGACGAAACTGCTACCTGCGGCGCGCGTCCGCTGAAAACTTTTTTCACCAGCCAGTTCGAATCGCGTGATAGATCGCGAAGTCCGCGCGTCACCAGCGCCGCCGAACGCATCACCAGCGCTTGCGTGGGAACCGGCACGATCTGCTGCGCCGAAGAGTTTTCTCGTGATGGCATGAATGAATTAGCGGGGGCCCGGGTTCGGACTTTCCAGCCGCTCGCGAGCCTGAGCGATCTGCTCGTCAACTTTCGCGCTCATTTCGTGCAACACGTCGCGTCCGTGTTTTTCCGCTTCGTCCACGCGTTCGTGCAACTGATACAGATCCGAGCGCACCAGCTGCTGCAGCTCCGCCTCGATTTCCGCCAGTCGCCCGCGAGCCTGGCTGAGCCGGCGAATTACGCGAACCAACTCCGCGCCCGCGCCTTCACCTTTCACGGACTCGGGGCCGCATTCGTACTCATTCAGAATTTTTACCAGCTGCGTTTCGTCGCCCTGCTCGTAGGCTTGATTCGCCTCGGCCATCAATTGCTGGCGCTTGGCGCGGTCCTCGCGATCGGAAGTAAGGTCCGGGTGGATGCGCTTGGCGACATCGCGATAGAGGCGCTTCATTTCCGGCGTGGCCTCAAACGCGCGCGGTTCCTGCGCCGATTTTTCGCCGGCCGCGGACTTGGTTTCGTTGGAGCGTGCGCGAGCGTCGCGAGCCGCTTGCTGCGCGCGCTCGTTCTCCGGATGCCGCCGCGCGAACTGCTCGGCGAGGTGCGCTTTGCACTCGTCGAGTTCGGCGTAGCGCGAGCCGAGAAAATGCAGGTAGCGCCGCTCGAACGCCGAAAGCTCAGCCCGCAGGTTCGCCACACGCAGTTCGCGTTCGGCCAACTCGCCCTCGATGGCCGCCTGCTCGACGAGCTTGCGCGCGAGCTCCTGATCTTCTGGCTTCGGGGGTTTTGGAATGGACGCCGCGCCCGGGTTCGCGGGACGCGGATCCGCCGCTTTCAGCGCCACGGTGTTCGCCTCTGAGAGTTGCTTCTTGCCTGCTGCGGAACGCGGCGATGACGCGAAAAGCTCACATCAAGCGCCGCCGCGACCGCAAAATTTCTCTTTAAATTGTATGACGGCTGCCCATCCGCCCCGGCGATTTGGGATGCCGTGTTTCCAGAAACGGAAACAGGGGGCGGGAGGTTCGCACCGGGGGGAATTATTTGGCTGCGAGGATTCGTTCGATCTGCGCAATGTGGTTCAGGTCGTGTCCGGCGGTCATCTCCGCGATTTTACGCACGGTGAGTTCGCCGCGCTCCGGATGCGTGGCGGATTTTTTCCAGTCTGCCGGAGTGATCGATTTGAGCAGTGCGATGTTGGCTTCGCGCAAGGAGCGGTATTGCTCCAGCGATTTGCGCGGGTCGCGCTTTTCGTAGCGCATCGCGCTGGCCCAGGCGTCCTGATCGAACGGCTGGAGGGTTGAACCAGGCTCGCTCAGGACGATGCGAATGCGCCAGCCCATGGCCACTTCCGTATCCGCCAGATGCGCCATGATTTCGGCAATCGACCACTTTCCAGGCGCCGGCCGCTTGCGCGCTTTTGCAGGAGTCGCTTTTTTCAGCAACTTGGCCAATCTCGCCGGAGCCGCTGCTTGCAACTTCAATGGGTCGCGTCCGACCACGTAGCCGTCCATTCGCTGCATGTACTGCTCGGATGTTTCTTGCATCGAGATGCTCCTTGTGCTCCGTTCGCCATACTGCCGGAACAAAGAGAGGTTCTTTGTCGCACTCAGGCCGCGCTCGCCAGGATGCGTCGAGTGATCCTTCGTCGCGCCAACGACGCGCTCCTCAGGATGACGATCCTCGTCGGATCGTCACCAAATTTGGCAGCGCTGTCCCGCGGGTCGCACCATCGGCGTGCGTTCGCTACAGCTGAAAGCTTTCGCGAAGGCCGGCGTGTTCGAGAGCGGCCCGTTGGCGCGGAACTGGTCCATGGGATGCGGATCGGTGCGCATGTATAGCCGCGCGATTTGCGGATGCAAATTCGACGCCCAATTTCGCGCCCAGGCCAAGAAGAAACGCTGATCCGGCGTGAATCCATCGATCTTCTTGCCGGCCTTGGCTTCCGGGGTTGTCTGAAACGCGCGGTAGGAGATAGTCATGCCGCCGAGATCGGCGATGCTTTCGCCTTCATCGAGCTTGCCCGGTTCGTGCAGGCCGTAAGCCTGATAGCCGTCGAACTGCTGTACGATGCATTCGCCGCGCGCCTGGAAATTCTTGAGATCCTGGGGCGTCCACCAGTTTTTCAGATTGCCATGGCCGTCGAACTTGGCGCCTTGGTCGTCGAATCCATGGGTCATTTCGTGTCCTATCACCGAGCCGATGCCGCCGTAGTTCACGGCAGCGTCGTAATGGGCGTCGAAAAAGGGCGGCTGCAGAATTCCGGCGGGGAAGACGATCTCGTTCATGGACGGATCGTAGTAGGCGTTCACCGTCGGCGGCGTCATGAGCCATTCCGAGCGATCCACCGGCTTGCCGATTTTGTTCATGTCGCGATCAAATTCGAAATCGTTTCCGTGCAGAAGATTCTCCACGTAGGGGCCGGTGGTTACGTTGTATTTCGAATAATCGCGCCACTTGTCGGGATAGCCGATTTTCAGCGTGATCATACTGAGTTTGTGAATGGCCTTCTGGCGCGTTTCGGGGCTCATCCACGAGAGCGTCTCCAGATCCTCGTGCAGCGTGGCCATGATGCTCTTTACCATGGCGATGGCGGTGGCTTTGGCCGCCGGCGGAAACGCGCGCTTCACGTAATATTTGCCCAGCGCCTCGCCCAGTTCGCCATCGGTGGAGCGAACGCAGCGCTGCCAGCGCGGCTGCATCTGCTTCTGGCCGGTCAACGTTTTTCCATAAAAGTTGAAATTCTCCTGCTCGAACGCTTCGGGAAGCGCCGGCGCGGCGGTGTGAAGCAAGTGCCATCGCAAATAGATTTTCCAGTCCGCTAGAGGCACGGATGCGATGGCCGCGTCCATCGCCTTGAAAAAGTCCGGCTGCCCCATGTCCGCCATTTCCAGGTGCGGACGCCCTACTTCCTCAAAATAGCGCTGCCATGAAAAGTGCGGCGTGACGCTATCGAGCTGCACCAGCGTCATCGGGTGGTAGTTTTTCTCCGGGATGCGCAGGTCGGCTACCTTTGTGGAACCTTCCGCCAGCTTGGTTTCGAGGTTCATTACCGTGGCCGCTTCCTGGTTCGCGGTCGCGGAGCTATCGCCCAGCAGCGTGAACATTTTCGCTACGTGCGCCAGATACTCGGTGCGAATCTGCTTCGAGTGCGCGTCCTGATCCAAGTAATACTGGCGGTCGGGCAGGCCGAGACCGCCTTGTCCCGCGCCGGCGATCACCTCGGTGCTGTTCTTCAAATCCTGCTCGGAAGCGAATTGAAATCCCACGTCGACGCCGAGGCCCTGCAGGCGCGCGATTTCCGCCTCGAGTGATTTGTCGCTATCGATCGCCGCGATACGCTGGAGTTCCGGCTCGATCGGCTTAATTCCCGCCGCATTGATGGCGCTGACGTTCATGCAACTGCCGTAGTAATCTCCGATCTTCTGCCAGTCGGAACCGGGCTGCGCATGCGTATCTTTTGACGCTTCTTCGAGAATCTGGTGAAGGATTTCCTGGTTGCGCTGCTGGATCACGCTGAAGGTGCCCCAACTCGCACGGTCCGCTGGAATGGGATGGCTTTTAATCCAGCCGCCGTCCGCGAATTCCCAAAAATTCTGGCAGGGAGAAACGGAGCGGTCGAGATTGGCGAGATTGAATCCGCGCTTCGCGGATGCGCTTGCCTCTGAAGCGCTGACGGCGCCAGCCGATCCGCCAGCTTGCTCCGCGTCAAAGACCGAGGAGCAATTTCCGAGAAACGTTTGCGCGCGCGAAGACGCGGCGCCCGGCCGTTTCGCTTGCGCGGCCGGTTGCGCTCGCAGGGTCGCGGGAAAGAACAGCGCCGCCGTCAGCGCGAGCAGGGAAGCGACTGCGATCGCAAAGTCAACGCACGGAGACTTTCGGCTCGCCCGGGTCAGGGCATTCTCTTGAAGGGGCTGGATCATCGATGAAGACCTCGTTCGCGAACAGCGCTGCGGGGCAACGCCGTCCTGGATTAAGTTGCTTTGGGAATCCGCGCCAGGGCAGGTATCGCTCCGGCAAACTCGCAGAGACATTCTGAAAGGCTGGCGCGGGCATGTCAATCGCGCGGTCGAGATCGGCTTGCGCCTGAAAAGTGCGGACGATTCGGGAACGTGGCGAAGAGTCCGGCAGGCGAAAATGCTGCGAGCAATCGTTCGCGGAGAAACGTGACGGGACGTTCCGCCCTTGCCCATGTCCGGCCCAATGTTTTCAGCGATTTGCATGGTCGTGAGGCCGATTGAGTGTTCCGCCCTTTACGGAGGCTTCTGGTCCCTTGAGGGGCGGCTGCGGGGGGATGGCAGCGACGCTCGCCGATAGTGGTGAATCGAGCGAAATGGCGATTGGCCGATGGGAACTGCTCGCGGCGACTTCGCGGCGAGCCCCTCCCGAGGAAATGATGACGCGCGCGGGAGGTTCCATGAGTTCGCCGTCATCGTTGATCCGAGCAAACAATTTCACGGCGCGGACGATTGCGCCGGCGGTGGGTTCGACGTCCTGCACACGCTCGATGAGGTGGCCGAGGGAGAAGCGGAGTTCGTGATTGCGCCGGGCAAAGAGTCGCACGGCGTACGCGTGACGATAGATCGCGCTGCGGCTGACTTTATGGTCGAAGGCGATGGCGCTGATGGCGTGCCAGTGCATGAACTGGTTTTCGATGGCGGCGCGGTCAGGATGCGAGCAGATGGTGCACTGGCTTTCATGCTGCGCGCGGACTGTTGCGGCGGAAGGAGCACGGCGCGCGCGGGATCGCCGAGGCAGGGCGAGGCGAGAAGGATTTGCTAATCGATTCTCTGATCGGGGGCGAGGCTCGGCGTGATGCGGACTGCGCGGGGAGCGCGGCGAATGGCGTTTGGTCATGGTTAGTCTCCGTTGTGCTGGGAGGCGAACAGAGTTTGGAGGAAACTTCGGGCAGGATGCGACTTGGGGAACTACGGTCGCTCGCTTATGGTTTCCTCGGATGGTCGTCTATGTTCTCAATGTCCTTCCCGGGCCGCGCGTCTAGCTCGGCTTGTTAGTATGGAAACACAGAGGCAGTGGGAGGTCGAGGTTCAATTTGGAGTTTAGTACCGGTTTCCCGTTTTGGCACAAGCGTTGGAAGCGCACGTACCGCTTGGTCCGCGCCGGTTAGCGGGTCAGGCGCTTTAATGCCAGGGGAGTCTCTACGATGCCATCGCGACTCATGCGGACGCGATATGCTTTGGCGCTCTCGCGCGAGGAAACGATGCGCAAGAGCTTGCGTCCGATGAAGTGCGCGGCGGTTCCGTCTTCCAGGGCGAGTGTCTGCGGGATAATGCCCCTCGCCACGAAATCGTGGGTAGCGGGGCGGCGATCTTTTTCTACGTCATAGTGCGGGCAGCAGGCGCCAGGGAGCCAGCCGAGGCATGGCAAAGGCATGAGCCGGTCGGCCCACGAATCGGTGATGCCCATTTGGAACCAACAGATCGCTCCCGCGCTGATGCCTGCGAGGACCGTACCGGAACGCAGCGCCTGCCGCAGGTATTTGGGCAGTTGCCATTCGCGCCAGACGGCCAGCATGCTTTTGGTGTTTCCTCCGCCGACGTAGATCACGTCTTGGGCGAGCAGCAGATCCGCGAGTTCGGGAGTGCGTTCGAACACGGGCAAGTGAGTGGGATGGCAGCCGAGCTTTGAGAATGCCGCGTAAAATTTGGCGATGTATGTTGGCGCGTCGCCCGTCGCGGTGGGCACAAAGCAAACTTTGGGGTTCCGTTTGCGCGCTTGCGCCAGGATGTAGCGCTCCATCAGCGGATTCTCTGGCTGGGCGAAGCCGCCACCGCCAATGGCGATGATTTGCGAGTTTGGTTTCACGGGTGGGCTCCCGATGACGCTGCCGACGAAACGGTGATTCTAACTGATGGTGCGCGGCGGTGTGCGGTTCTTTGCGTTTGGGCGATGGGAAATTCCGTGGTGTCTGCTACTACGCGAAAAGAACTAAGATCCGCACCCTTCGCAAAAAACGCGAAGGATGCGGCACCCGCAAATGCGAAAGCAGATCCCTCACACCGTTCGCCAAGGGCGGGCGAACGGGTTCGGGATGACAACTGTGAAAAAGGGCGGCAGTAGCCGGTTTACGCGCGGGCGCTAGGGCGGCTGCGCGAAGGAAAATTCGCCGGCGAGACGCCGGCGCTCCGAAAGGCGAGGCGCGGCGCAGCGCACGACCGGGCTCAGCATGACTTCGGTGAAAGGGGGCGGTGCTAGTCGATTTGGGCGCGCTGGAGGCGATCGGAGAAATCGACGTAGAGGGTTTTCCAGTCGGAGTAGAAATCGAGGGCGGCGGTGGCGGATTCGCGGTGGCCGTTACCGGTGTTTTTCGTGCCGCCGAAGGGGAGATGGACTTCGGCGCCGATGGTGGGCGCGTTGACGTAGACGATGCCGGTTTCGAGATCGCGCTGAGCTTGATAGGCGTGATTGATATTGCGGGTATAGATCGAGGCGGAAAGTCCGTATTTCACGCCGTTGGCGATGGCAATAGCGTCATCGAAAGTGTCGAATGGAATCAACGCGACGACTGGACCGAAAATTTCTTCCTGGCAGATGCGCATCGCTGGATCGCAATCGGTGAAAACCGTTGGCTCGTGGAACCAGCCCTTGGCGTGCGCGGGATCATCGAGGCGATGGCCGCCGGCGGCGAGCTTGGCGCGTTCGTCCTGGCCGATCTGGACGTATTTCATCACCGTGTTCAACTGCTGCTCGTTGATGCACGGGCCCATTTGCGTATCGGGATCGAGGCCGTCGCCGACTTTTAGGTTCTTCGCGCGAGCGATGAATTTTTCGGCGAATTGGCGATAGACGCCCTTCTGCACGGCGACGCGGCTGGCGGCGGTGCAGCGCTGTCCGGTGGTGCCGAAGCCGCCCCACAGCGCGCCGTCAATGGCGAGGTCGAGATTGGCGTCGTCCATGACGATGATGATGTTCTTGCCGCCCATTTCCAGATGGCACTTCTTGAATGTGGGCGCGCAGGCTTCGCTGACGATGCGTCCCACTTCGGTCGAGCCGGTGAAGCTGACCAGATCGACGTCGGGATTTTTCAGGATGGGCGCACCGGCGCCGGGACCGTCGCCAAATACGAGATTGAGGACGCCTTTGGGCAAACCGGCTTCGTCGAGCGCCTGCACGAGATTGTAGGTGGAAAGGGGCGTGTCCTCGGCGGGCTTGAGGACGGCGGTATTGCCGCAGACGAGCGCGGGCATGGACTTCCAAGATGGAATCGCCATGGGAAAATTCCAGGGCGTGATCAGGCCGGCCACTCCAGCGGGAACGCGCACGGATTGCGCGGTTTTGTTTGGCAATTCGGAGGGTGTGGTGTGGCCGTACATGCGGCGGCCCTCGCCAGCCATGTAATAGGTCATGTCGATGGCTTCCTGCACGTCACCGCGGGTTTCGGCGAGGACCTTGCCCATTTCACGGGTCATGTCACTGGCGAACTCTTCCTTGCGGCGGATTAGAATTTCGGCGGCGCGGAACAGGATTTCGGCGCGCTTGGGAGCGGGGGTGAGGCGCCATTTGTCGAAGGAGTCGCGGGCGGCGCTGGCTGCGGCGGCGACGTCTTCGGCGTTCGAGGCAGGGAAGATGCCGACGAGTTCGTCGCGATTGGCGGGATTGCGGTTTTCCAGAGTGTTGCCGCTGCGCGGCTCGACCCATTCGCCGGCGATGAAGTTTTTGTAGACGCGGGGAGCGTAAGCGGTGGCCATGGCAAATCCCTCCGAATAATTGCGGGGCTCATCGAAGAATCGTGAACGGCTGCGCGAAGCGAAACGCGCACATTCAGGGTAACAAGCGCGGAGCGCGGGGGTCAATGGACGGTGGGTTCGGCAAAGCGGCGCTAAAACTTTCCGGAGGGATTCTTCGGCGATCCTTGTCGGATCGCCTCGGAATGACAGGCGTACCGCCGCGACGCTTGAGAATTTTATATTCGGGCCGCTCGGGTCGGCGCAGTTTGCTACACTTCTGGGACGTAAACGGAATTGTCTCGGGGGCCCCTGTGCGTCGGTTTCGGGCTGGGGTGAACGGTTTTCACCCGCGCTATTCAACGGCAGAGCTGAGTTGAGAACTGGTCCGCGTTAGTTTCGGGTTCTTGCCGACGCGCGCGGCTCGTGAACACCGTGATTGAAAACTGTAATTGAAGACCGTGGTTTGATTTTCGCAGTTGAAGTTCAGGAGGTGAAATTGAAACAAGCAGTGGTTTACGCGGCCCGAAAATTAACGGTGATTTGCGCACTCATACTGGCAATGATGGCGAGCAGCACCACGATGTACGCACAACAGACTGTTGGTGGCGTAAGCGATTCGGCCGGAACCGCGGCCGATATCGGAAATCTGCCCAATCTACTGAAGGGCGTCAATTTCAATCAGAACCTGGGCGCGCAAGTACCGTTGGACACGCATTTCGTGGACTCGAACGGAAATGCCGTCACGCTGAGTCAATATTTTGGGAAAAATCCGGTGGTGCTGATCCTGGCCTATTACAAGTGTCCGTTGCTATGCCCGGAAGTGCTGCACGGCGCGGACGAGTCGTTTAAGAAGGTCAGCTTTCATATCGGGCAGCAATACAACGTGGTCACGTTGAGCATCAATCCGAAGGAAACGCCGGAGCTGGCGGCGCAGACAAAAAAAACGTACATCAGCATCTACGGCGATCCGGCGGCGGCGTCAGGATGGCACTTCCTGACGGGCAAGACGCCGGATATTAAACGGGTAGCCGATGCCGTCGGCTTCCATTACAAATACATTCCGCAGTTCGATCAGTACGCGCACGCGGCGGGAATCGTGGTGCTGACGCCGCAGGGAAAAGTGGCGCAATATTTTTACGGGATCAAATACAGCCCGGAGGATCTGCGGCTGGCGCTGGTGCAGTCATCTCAAGACAAGATCGGATCGGTGGTCGATCAGGTGCTGCTGTTCTGCTGCACGTACGATCCTGACACCGGGCGATACCATGCGATCATTGCACGCGTGCTGGCGATCTGTGGCGGGATCACCATCTTGGCCATCGGCGGGCTGCTCTGGTTTTTGTTCCGGCTAGACGAGAAGAAGCGGCGGGATCATCCACAACCGGCGTAAGAATAACGGAGTCGCGTCACTTATGGCACGGTTAAAACGGTGCCCTGACGAAAACCGTGGTTGGCACACAGACTCCGAACGTTTAACCTCCGAACAGGGAGTGTGAGATCAGGTTTTAGTGCTGAGAGTCGTCCGATTTCGAGGAGGATGCGGCATCGGACGTGTCGCCTGCGCTGGGGTTCACTGACGGCGCGATGGTCGCCGTCGACGATGCGCCAGAACCGCCCGACGTAGGCTTGCTCGAGTTTCGTGTGGCGGGCTGCGAACCGGTCGCCGACGCTGAGTCAGTCGCGTTAGCCGGAACTTTTACTGGTGCTGGGGCGGCCGGTTTTGCGATCGCTGGTCCAGCGGAGCAGCAACCCTTCGGCACTACAGTCTTCGGTGCTGCAACTCCGGCGATATCCGAGCCCAAGCCCAACTTTTGAAGCGTTGGCGCGTCCAGCTTGCCGGACGCGACGATACTGTGCGCGGACTGGAACTTCTGCAGCGCAGCTACAGTGTTCGAGTCCCATCTCCCGGTCGTATCCCCCTTGTAATAACCGCCGCGTGACAACGCAGTTTGAATCTGGGTGATGCGCTCGGGTGACGGTCCCCTGGGCAAGCGCACGCGATGCCGATAATAGTGGCGCCGGTAATGACGGGAATGGCGGTAGTGGTGCACCGTGCGGTGGTGCGCACTTTTCTTGCGAGGGTGTTTTTGGGTGGTCGGAGCCGCCTGCAGAGCAGCGCATGCGATGAATAGGCATGCCACGATTGCAATCCAGCGCGCTTTTCTGTGCATAAAGTGTTCGCGTGCCAACGACGCTTGTCCCTTGGAAATAGCAACCCGCGAGAATCGCTCTTCGCTTTCAATTATCGACATCCAAGGGCTCAACTCAAGATGCGCGGAGCACTGCAGGACCTATGAGACAACCTAGGCGCTTGCAGGCTGCAGGTTCGCCGAATCCGGCGGCTCGAATCCTATCGTAATTCGCTATTGGGCTGACGGAATCTGGCCCGCGAGGAATATCGTAAGGCCGCCGCCGGGATCGTTGCGGCGCTCGATTTTGAATAGGACGTCCTGCCCGGCTTTCAGCTTGTCCATTTGCCCATGGTAATCGGCCATCGAGCGGATCGGCGAGCGATTAATTTCGACGATTACGTCGCCGCGCTCGAATCCAGCGTCCTCCGCGAAGCTAGCGGGTTCCACTTCAGTGACCACTACCCCAACGAGCTTGCCGATGCCCAGCTTCTGCGAGAGGTCCGGAGTCAAGTCCTCCACGTGCAAGCCATACTGCCCGGGGTCCTGCGGCTCTTGCGGCTGCCGATCGGAATCCTGCGCAGTTTCGGGGAAGAGCTTGTCACGATCGGCAACGGCTACGGCGACTTCGAGCGTCTGTTTGTTGCGTACGTATTGAAGGTTCACGGTGTGGCCAATGGGAGTTTGCGAGATCGGGCTGACCAAATCCGTGCCGTTGTGAATGGGCTTTCCGTCCACAGTGGTGATCACGTCACCTGGCTTGATACCGGCTTTTTCGGCGGGGCTACCGGGAGCGACCGCTTGAACCACAATTCCGTACGGCGCGCCCAATTCTTTCATCAGGATCGGATTTTCGCTGTTTTCATCCGTGAAGGTGACGCCGATCGAACCTCGTATGACCTTGCCGTGCGTGACCAGTTGGTTGTACACATTGATGGCTGTATTGGATGGAAGCGCGAAGCCTACGCCTTCAAACCCGCGGCTGCCGGTGTAAATTGCGGTGTTGATCCCAATTACTTCGCCGTTCATGCCGACCAGCGGACCACCGGAATTGCCGGGATTGATGGCTGCATCGGTCTGAATAAAGCGCTGGAATTGATGGCCCACGTTGGAACGATGTTTGGCGCTTACGATTCCAGCGGTCACCGTGGAACTCAATCCGAAGGGGCTGCCGAAGGCGAGCACCCAATCGCCGACTTGCACGCCATCGGAATTCCCGAGTTTGGCGACCGGCAGTTCGTGTCCGGCATCGATCTTGATGACCGCGAGGTCGGTGTCTTTGTCGAAGCCGATCACGCGCGCGTTGTAATGCATGGAATCGCCGTCAAGGCTGACCTGGATTTTCGTGGCGCCGTCGATCACGTGGTCGTTGGTGAGAATGAATCCTTTTTTATCGACGATCACGCCCGAGCCAAGACTGCGCTCCGCGTCTGGAGCGTTATCCGGCGAGTGGAAAAAGTGGTCGAAGAAATCGCCCAGCGGAGAGAGGTCTTGCGAATCTTTGTCGCTGGCTTTGGGGCGTTCGATCAGCTGCGTGGTGGAGATGTTGACGACCGCGGGTTCTACCGCTTTGGAAACGGCGGAGAAACCGTTGGAAAGGGAGACGGGCTCGGGAATGGCCAGCAGTTCAGCGCCGCTAGCTGCTTCCGCGGGCTTAGCGAGAGTGTGACCGGGAATCACCGTTCCGATCACGATGCCGATGCCGAGCGTGCAAGCTACGAGGAGCGAGGCGAAGATTTTCCGGCGTCTCGCCCAATTCCACAGCTCCTGCATCTGAACGCCCATGACGCACTCCTTTACTGCCACCCCGGCCGAATAGGCAGTATAGCACTCATTTTTCCACCGGAAATTCTCCTTAGGAGCGCACTTGCTTTGACATATACCGCGAGCGGCTACGCGGGAGGCTTGCTCGATTCGCGACCAAGGCATGGCGTGATTGCGAATGGAAGTTGCTGAGAGTACATTCTCTGCGCGTTCAGCTCAGGTGCAATTTGCTTAAGCCCGGAGTTTGGTAAGGAGCCGCAGAAATGAAACTGGAATTCGGCGCAGTGGATCACGTCGACCGGCAGGATAATGTTCCAATCCACGCGACTTACGACAGCCGCCTGAAGTTGGTCGAGCTTTACGAAAAGCACGGATTTTCCACGTTTCACGTGACGGAACACCACTTCACTCCGCTGGGCCTAGCGCCTTCGCCGCTGATTTTTTTGGCGGCGGCTTCGCGCATCACGCAACGAATACATTTTGCGCCTCTGGTGCTGATTGCCACGCTTTACAACCCACTGCGGCTTGCGGCGGAAATCTGCATGCTGGATCATCTGACGAAAGGCCGGATAGAAATTGGTTTGGGGCGCGGTGTTTCTCCGTACGAACTGGGGTTCTACGGAATCGACCCGAAGGATACTCCGGCGATTTACAAGGAGTCCGTCGCAATCCTGCTGGCGGCGCTCACGCAGGATGTGGTGAATTTCCACGGCGATCATTTCAATTTCTCTAATGTCCCGATGGAGTTGCGGCCGTACCAGCAGCCTCACCCTCCGCTTTGGTATGGCACGGCCCACGCCGACACTGCGGCACGCGCGGCGTGTGAGAACGCCAATATCGTGTCACTGCAGCGGGCGGCGGACGCGCGCGTTCCCATCGAACGCTTCAAAGAGGAATGGCAGAAGATTCATGGAGCCAGCGGCAAGAAAATGCCGCACGCCGGGCTGACCCGGCACATTTACGTGGCTGAAACCGATGAGCTGGCGGCGGAGCGCGGCCGCATCGGATTCGACAAGTTTTTCTCCAGCCTCGAATATCTCTGGCGAAAGTTCCAAGCGGAGCCAATTGGGCTGGGGAACGTTACACGCAGCAGGGAAGAGGCGCTGGTCACGGGAAGCCCCGCAACAGTGCGAGAGAAGATCGAGGAGCAGATCGAAGCGTCTGGTGCGAATTACTTTGTGGCGCGCTTCGCGTATGGGAATCTTTCGCACGAGGAGAGCGTTCGCTCGCTCGAACTGTTCGCGAACGAAGTGATGCCGCATTTTCGATGAAGAGAGACTGCCGACCTGAGGGGGGAAGATGGTTTGCTGATTCCATTCGCAAGCGCAGGTGACGGCATGATACTAACGAAGTCCGTCTTGCCGGTGCATCGTGTCTCGCTGAAAAATTACGCGGGCTTTCGGGCGGCCATCCAGAGGGAATCGCTGGTGGGCAGGCGGTCCCACCACGGCCGTTGAATTGGCTGGAATCCACACTGGCGGAGCATCTTCGCCAGAGTCTCTGGAGTGAAGTAATTCACGTGTGCGGGGAAGCGGTACCCGCACCATTTTTCGCCTCGAATGTGGCGATTCCAGCTGGCGTAATTGGGGCACTTCAGTACCGTGATGCCGCCGGGCTTCAGCAGGCGGTGCGCCGCGCGCACAGCGGCCTGTGGGTTCCAATCGTGTTCGATGAAGCCGAGTTGGGTGACCACGTCGAATTGACTGGCTGGGAGCCTGCGTTCGGCTACTTCGGTGACTGGGCCTTCAAGGATTTTTTCAGCGCCCACGCGGCGGCGTGCAATTTCCACGCTGCGCGGGCTCAGCTCGATACCGAGCACCTGAAAGTGTTTGATCGCGCGGACTAGAAAACTCGCGTCGCTGCAGCCAAAGTCAACCAGCTTGCCGCTGCGAACGTAGTGCAGCGTTTGCGAGAGCAGACGGCCGTGCGTATGCGGAAGCAGCGGCCGCGTCCATCGCGAGAGGAAAACCATTGCGGGCTGCTCGGTTTTGCGGCGGACGGTGTCCTTCCGCCATTCTTCCTCCCAGTCGTGATCGCGGGCCTGCACCGCGTACGGAATCTCGCTGCCGATGAAGGCCATTCCACATGCCGCGCACTCCACGATTTCCCACGGATCGCGGCGCAAAAGCGGTTTGCGGTCGCCGGACGACCCACATAGGGGGCACGCGCGCAGTTTTAACTCTGTAATTTCAGTAACGGCGTTCATCGCAGCGACGGTCGAGGAGATCGCCAATTGTAACATGCACAGCGCCGGCAAGATGCAAGAGCTATGCCACCGCGGACGATGCGCAGTAGAATTGATGCGCTTCGACCGCCTTCGACGTGACACAGATCGAGCGCGCGGCTCATCCAAGCGATACAGGGATAGCTCTCGTCCCGATTCGCCAAGGCAAACCAGCTTCCGCCAGTCCACAACTTCAAGGAGAAATGCATGAGACTTTCCGGCTTTCTAGTGCTGCTTGCTGCAATGATTATTGCGACGCCCGCAATGGCGTCGGCGGATACGGTTGTGCTGCAAAATGGCGACCACGTGACGGGGACATTCGTCAGTGCCGATGGAAAGACGATGGCCATTAAGACTCCCTACGAGGGGCAGATCACGTTGAAATGGGCGGATGTGAAGGACTTC